>CAMYOO010000017.1 GCA_947260035.1 uncultured delta proteobacterium | reverse complement strand
GATCGAGCAGAATCGCACGGTGACCGAGGATGACAGTTGAACATCGTTGGGCCTGACCAGCCGGCAGTTGCGTCAGCCGCTTCTCGATCACCCGTTCGATGACGCTCACGGGGTCCAGATCCTCGTAGCTCATGCTCACTGTCTCCATGCCCGCGGCGTACCGCGGGCTGATGGAGAGAGCGGACATCTCGATCTCGCTACTGCACTGGGGGTGCGAGAACCTCCGACTGTGCAGATCCCCGGGGGAGATCAGGCTCCGAGGGCTATAGCCAGCCCCACGCGGATCGTCCGCTCTGATAGGACGGGGGAGCCCGGGAAGGGGTCCGCAGAGCCGCCGCCACGCCGTGGCGTCTCAGGGGGATGCCCTCTTGCCGCCCCGATCTGCTGCCGCACTTCGCGTCGTCTGGAGCGCCCTGGTCGGGCTCGGCCTCCTCCTCTCGGCAGCTTCGGCGCAGGCCAACGCGCTGGTCACCTTCGAGTCCAACACCGGGAACTCGTTCACCGTGGTCACCGGTTCGAGCTCCCGGTTCGTAACCTCCGGGCGGACGATCTCCCTGCGCGCCGGCATCCACTCGGTCCGCGCCGGCACGTCCAACCCCCCTGTTCCGAATCGAGTTCCGCGGATTTGAGGGCAACATACAGCCGAGCCATCGACGGCCGTTCTGACCCTCCTCGGCCTGCTCGCGTTGCCGTTGATCGGTCATCGCTGTCGCCTAGAGAGCCTTGGCGTCTGTGGTTTGCATAGGGGGCGGAGAGGAGGTCCGTCGAAAAGAGAAGACATGCCTCGTTCGAAGTCTAATTGTCAGAAGACGACTGAGCGGTGGTGTGAAAAGCGCGGCTTGAATCTCTCATCTGCTCCGATTCCTGACGAGGTTCCCGCCGGGGGACTTGCTGCCGCTGGACGAGCGGTAGGGGCGTCCAGCCAAGTGGCAAACGCCTGGCTCGAGGCCTGGCCGGTGTCGTGAGACCGAGCGACGCCTTGCATCCTTAGCGCGCCTTTGCGACACAGTTTTCGTGGACCAGTCGCTCGAAGCCGTCATCGCCTCTTCGCCGGACGCGATCGTTACCTCCGACGCTCGGGGGTGCATTGTCACCTGGAATCCTGCCGCCGAGCGGATCTTCGGCTTCGCAAGCCAGGACATCCTGGGACAACCGCTGACGCGGCTGATTCCCGAGCGCTTTCACGCCGCCCACGACGCGGGCCTCGCGCGGGTGGCCGCTACGGGCGAGACCCGGGTGATCGGTACGACTGCCGAGCTCGCCGCTCTATGCGCCGATGGCAGCGAGTTCCCGATCGAGCTTTCGCTCGCCACCTGGACCGTGAAGGGCAAGGTTCATTTCAGCGGAATCATTCGCGATATCAGCGAGCGGAAGCGAGCGGAGAAAGCGATCGGGGTGGCCAGAGAAGCTGCGGAGTCCGCCAATCGCGCCAAGAGCCTGTTCCTGGCCAACATGAGCCACGAGCTGCGCACCCCGATGAACGCCATCATCGGCTATAGCGAGATGCTTCTGGAGGACGCTCAGGACGAGGGCAACGAGGCGGTTGCCGGCGACCTTCGGAAGATTCACGGCGCCGGCACGCATCTCCTGTCCCTCATCAACGACGTGCGGCAAGATGACCCTCTACATCGAGAGCTTCGAGATCAGTGACATGGTCGATGACGTGGTGGCCACCATCGAGGCGCTGGTCAAGAGGAACGGCAACCGGCTGCGTGTCGAGGTCGATCCGTCACTCTCGCGGATGCGGGCGAACGTCACCAAGGTGCGTCAGGCGCTCTTCAACTTGCTGAGCAACGCCGCGAAGTTCACCCACCACGGGGAGATCGCGCTGCGGGTCCAGAGCGAGCGCGCCAACGGCGAGGACTGGGTGCGCCTGGCGGTCTCGGACTCCGGGATCGGGATACCACCAGAGAAGCTCGATCGCGTCTTCGACGAGTTCTCGCAGGCCGAGGACAGCACGAACCGGGAATACGGGGGCACCGGGCTCGGCCTGCCAATCAGCCGACGCTTCTGCCGGATGATGGGCGGTGACATCCTTCTGAAGAGCACCGTGGGAGAGGGCGCGACCTTCACGATCCGGCTGCCGCGCGAGGTCGCCCCCAAGCAGAGTGGGGTCGAGGAAGCGCCGCTGGCGACGAAGTCCGCCCCCGGTGCAGCGCGCACGGTCCTCGTGATCGACGATGACCCGAACGCCCTCGACCTGCTCGAGCGAACGCTCCAGGAGGCCAACCTACACGTGGCGACCGCCAGCGATGGCCGTGAGGCGCTGCGCTTGGCCCGATCGCTGCACCCGGTGGCGATCACGCTCGACGTGGCGATGCCCGGCATGGACGGCTGGGAGGTGCTGCGAGAGCTGAAGGCCGACCCCGCGACGCACGACATCCCCGTCATCATGGTCACGATGACCGACGACCGCTCGCTGGGCTATGCGCTCGGTGCCGCCGAGTTCCTGAGCAAGCCCGTGCAACGCGCGAAGCTCGTGCAGATGTTGGACCGCTACGCGCCCGACAGCGCCGAGCGGCGCGCACTGGTCGTGGACGACCAGTCCGAGGCCCGGGAGATGCTGCGCCGCGCCCTCGAGAACGAGAGCTGGCAAGTGAGTGAGGCCGAGAACGGCCGAGTGGCGCTCGAGAGGGTGGCCGAGCAGCCGCCGGCGCTGATCTTCCTCGACCTGATCATGCCGGTGATGGACGGCTTCGATGCACCTCGTACCGCAACCTCCACGCCCACCACGTGGTGTTCGGCTCGGCGGGCGGCTCCGATGCGGAGGAGAACCTGACCAACCTGTGCGCGGCCCACCACCAGCGCGGCGTCCCGGCGGCGGCCCCCTGCGCATCGCCGGCGGCGTCCACGCGGCGCTGCGCTTCGAGCTGGCGCTGGAGACCTTCGCCTCCGGTAACGTGCGCGCCATGGAGCGCGCCGTGGCCTGATCCGGCCCGGCCAACGCGCGTCTTCTCAGACGGGCGAGTAGCCGATCAGGATGCGCTCGCCGGTCTCGAAGCCCTTGCGCATCTTCGGCTCCCACTTGCCGATCTCGTCCGGGTACTTCTTGTTGAAGGTCTGCATCAGGCCCTCGAGCACCGCCGGGTCGTCGATCTTCGCGGCGCGGGCGTCGAAATGCGGGCCTTTGCGGAAGGCGTCGCCGGCCATCCCCAGCTTCTTCCAGCGACCGTAGTCACCGACCCAGATGCGCGCCCGGTCCAGGCCGCCGGTCATGGCCCGGGCCTTCCAGGTCTTGGTGCTGGTGGTGATGACGGCCTTGCCGTCGAGCCAGCCGAACCAGACCTCGCCGTGGCACCGGCTCTCGCTTCCGTCGGACTGGAGCGGTGAGATGTAGACGAAGGTGCTCGACTCCAGGTTGCTGAGCGTCGCCGCAGGCAGCGCGGCGGCGACGGCGCTGCGCCAGGGGACCAGGAGTGCGCCGGCGGCGCCGACCAGGAACGTTCTTCGTGAAAGCATCTAGATTCCCGAGCCTCCCTCTTCCTCGCCCACGTGGATTCCGCATTCCTTGGTCTCGGGCCGCTCCCACCACCAACGCCCGGCGCGCGGGTCCTCGCCGGGCTTGATGGCGCGCGAGCACGGATCGCAGCCCACTGACGGGTAGTGCTGGGTGTGCAGACGATTGGTGGGGACGCCGTGCTCGCGCACGTAGGTCCACACTTCTTCGTCGGTCCAGTCCGCCAGGGGGTTCACCTTGACGATGCCGCCGTGGGCGCGGTCCAGCTCGACCTTGGCGGTCTGGGTGCGCGTGACGGCCTGATCGCGGCGCAGGCCGGTCACCCAAGCTTCTAGATCCGCCAGCTTGCGGTTCAGGGGCTCGACCTTGCGCACCTGACAGCAGAGCTGACGCCGCTCGATGGACTCGTAGAAGAGGTTGGCGCCGTGGTCGCGCACCATCTTCTCAACGGCGGGCGGCTCGGGGAACACGATCTCCACGTCCTTGTCGTAGCGGTCGCGCACCCGGTCGATGAGGTCATAGGTGGCCTGGGGAAGCCGGCCGGTGTCCAGAACGAAGACCCGGCTGTGCGGATTGAGCCGGTGCATCATGTCCAGGACGACCATGCCCTCGGGCCCGCCGAAGGAAGCGGACAGGGCGATCCCCGGATGGAAGGTCTTGATCGCCCACTCCAGCACCTCGGCCGCCGGCAGAGCCTCCAGCCGGCCGCCGGAGATCTCCTCCAAGGCTTTGGAAGAAATAGACTTTTCGAGCATCTGGGGACTCTGGGCCACGAGTGTCCTCGCCGCGGGAATCCGGGACGGCCCGCCAAGGTAGCAGAGCGCCGGCCGGGTCCCGCCTCAGGCCGCTGAGCAGTCGCGCCGATGGAGCGGGGGATGCGAGTCGGAGCCCGCGCTGCCACCCTGGACGAGGTGGCGCTCCTGGAGATCGCCCACCTGCAGTGCGCCTGGCGCATGACGGCCGGCGCCGCTCATTCTCTGAACAACGCGTTGACCGCGGTGACCGGCCTGGCCAACATGCCCGGCGAAGAGTTCGAACTGCAGCGGGAATTGGACCGCTGCATCCGCATCTCCCGCACCCTTACGACGCACCATTCCGCGCACTTCGGCCGCACCGACGAGACGGAGCTGGGCGCCGTGCTGCGGCGCGTAACGCCGGCACTGGAAGACTCCCTGAGCCGCCGTTTCCAGCTCGTGGCCGAAGCGCCGCCGGAGCCGCTCCATCTGGAGGCCGACCCGGCGCGCATCGAGCTGCTCGTCTTCCTCCTGGTGTACCGCCTGGCGGACCTGACCCGAGCCGACGCACGCCTGCGCATCGCCGTAGCGCCGGGAGACAAGCCCGATACGGCCCTGCTGGAGCTGGACCTGGTGGGCAAAAAGCTTTCGGCACTGGCGCTGGACGAAGTGCTGGACCCGGCCGCCGCGACCGACGCCGGATCGGAGATCTCCCTCGAAGCAGCCTCCGCGGTGATCGCCGGCTGCGGAGGCTCGCTGGCCGCGCGCCCCTTGCCCGGCGGCATCCGCCTCCGCGCCATCCTCCCCGCCCTCGACCTGGACTGACCCGTCAACTAACGGGACTGTCCCCTTAGTTGACCGGGGAACCTGCGGGACTGTCCCGTGGGTTCCTTCAGCCGGAGTAGGGGCGGACGGCGGCTTTGTTGCGGACGCGGGCGGCCAGTGTCTCCACGTCTTTGCCGATCACCGGGTGGACCAGATCGGGTGCCACGTCGCGCAATGGTTCGAGCACGAAGCCGCGCTCGTGCAGCCGCGGGTGGGGAACCACCAGGTCGGGCTCTTCGATGCGCGCCTCGCCGTAGAGGAGCAGGTCCAGGTCGAGCTCTCGAGGCGCGTCGCGCTCGGCGCGGCGCGTCCGCCCGGCCTGGCGTTCGACGGCCAGCAGCCGTTCCAGCAGTGCCCGCGGCGCCAGGGTCGTGGTCAACACAGCGACTGCATTTAGATAGGGGCCTTGCCCCGGGGGGCCGCCCACGGGATCCGTCTCGTAGAGTGCGCTGGTCTTGGTGACGGTGATGCCGGGTGTCGCGCCCAGGGAGCCCAGTGCGCGGTCGAACTGACCCGCGCGATCGCCCAGGTTCGAACCGAGGCCCACGTACGCCACGGCGGCGCGGTCTTCCTGCGCGGCGCTCTCCAGCTCCACACCCGCCGTCTCCGGCACGAACCACCAGAAGGCGATCGCGGCCGGGATGCCCAGCAGGATCACAACGGACGCGGCCTCCACCAGACCACCGAGGAGTGGCGCCAACGCCGCCATGGTGAACTGGGCAAAGATCCCGGAGAGCGATGCCATCACGGCCGAGAGGCCCTGCACCGCGGCGCGCAGCCGCGTGGGAAAGAGCTCCGTGGCCGAGGTGCGCCACGCGATCATCTTGGCGGTGCGGAACAGCCCGTTGATGCCGAACGTGATCGCCAGGAGCGGCACCAGCATCGGAGATTCCCTGGGAATCCAGAAGAAGCCGATTGCGAACACGGTGGAGATCAGGCTGCCCAGGGCGGCCGTGTGGCGGCGACCGAAGTCGTCGGACCAGCGGCCGCCCAGGGGAAAGCCCAGCACCGCCAGCGCTCCGCCGATGACGAAGATCGCGCTGGCCTCGGCCTGGGGAAGCTCCAGGTTCTCGAGCAGGTGGTACATCCCCCAGGTCATGGCAGCGACGTTGGCCGCGTTGCCCAGGAATGCGGTGGCGAAGATCCCGATCGCGCGTCCCCGATAGCGCGAATGCCACAGCTCCCGGATCTCCGCCGACTGGGTTTCCCCCAGCTGCTCGGCCTTGCGGAAGCGATCCGTCTCGGGCAGGAAGCGCCGCAAGCGCGGCAGCAGGAAGATCATCGGAACCACCGGCGCCCAGAGCCAGCGCCAGCCCCCGGGCAGGAGCACGACGCCGGCCACCAGCACCAGGACCAGCCCGCTGCCCAGACCGCTGGCCAGGCCCACCCAGCCCTGGGCCTTGGCGCGCGCGGCGTCGGGCAGCTCCTCGGTGATCACCACCACGCTCACGGCGAAGAGCGTGCCGATCAGCGCCACGACGCCGATCTGAACCGCCACGTAGGAGACGATGCCCGGAGCCAGACCGCTGGCTACGGCCAGCACGGGAGCCGCCGCGCAGGCCAGCAGGGTGAGGCGGCGGCGGCCGTGCCGATCCGCCAGGCGCGAGAGCCAGAGCGTGCCCAGCGATCCCGAGGCGAATACGCCGAAGGCGAAGGCCAGGGCCGACTCGGAGAGGCCGAACTCCTCGCGGATGTACTTGGACGCCGTCCCGTTGATCGCCCAGAGGTAGCCCTGGAGCAGGTTCAGGAGGAAGAAGACCTGGACGAGCCTGCGCGTGCGCTCGTCCTCGTTCACGTGGCCACCTCCGCCACGGGGAGGCCCGTCTCCAGCTCCTCGTCGCGGCGCACCGCGCGCTCCAGGCTGATGGGCTGCCGGCGACCGAAGGGATGGTCGCGCACCGGGCAGTCCGTCATGGTGCAGCACCCGCACTGGCGCGGCCGGCAGGGATCGAAGTGCACCAGCACGTCGCCGCCGGCCTCCATGGCGGACAGGATCGTGGCTTCGATCTCATCGTTGATGTCGTGCACGCGCTCCACGTCGAAGTAACGCGGCACCGCCACGTGCAGGTCCACGTGCTGGAGCGCGCCGGATCGCCAGGCGCGCAGCCCGTGGACGTCGATGCACCAGGGCTCGCGTGACGCCTCCAGCGCGTCGGTGATGCGGCGCAACGCTTCGGTGTCGGCCTCGTCCATCAGGCCGCCGACCGCGCGGCGAATCAGCGACCAGCCCGCGGCGAGGATGTGAAGCGCAACCGCCACGGCTACCAGGGCGTCGAGCCACAGCCAACCGGTGACCCAGACCGCGATCAGGCCCGCCACGACGCCGATGCTCGTCAGCACGTCGGTCATCAGGTGGCGGCCGTCGGCTTCCAGCGCCAGCGAGCGGGTGCGCCGGCCCAGGCGAATCAGGTACGCGCCCAGCGTTCCGTTCACCAGGGCCAGGCCGCTCAAGAACAAGACGCCCAGATCGAAGCGATGCAGCTCCGGGCCCCGCACCAGGTCGCGCACGCTCTGACCGATGATGAGGACCGCGGCCACCGCGATCAACGTGCCCTCCACGCCGGCCGAGAAGAACTCGACCTTGCCGTGGCCATAGGGGTGGTCGCGGTCCGCGGGCCGGGACGCGACCAGCAGGCTGTAGACCAACAGCGCCGCCGCTGCGACGTTGACCACGGACTCCATTGCGTCGGAGAAGACGGCGGTGGATCCGGTCACCCCGTAGGTGGCCAGCTTGCCCGCAAAGATGGCGACGCCGACGACCAAGGAGAGCCAGCCGGCGCGAATACGCTGGCCGCGGTCTCCCGCCTGGTCCTCCCCGCCCGGGCTCCCCATCACCGGAGTCTACAGCGCCGGAGCAGAGCCCGAAGGCTAGAATCCGACCGTGCCCGCGCTCCCTACGCTTGCTCCCCACATCCGGACGCCCATACCCGGTCCCGGCTCGCTCGCGCTCGCCGAACGCCTGACCCGCGTCGAGAGCCGCAACGTCACCTGCACCGAGCCCACGCCGCCGATCTTCTGGGCCCGCGCCGCGGGTGCGAACGTCTGGGACGTGGACGACAACCGCTACGTCGATCTGGTCGCGGGCTTCGGCGTAGCGGCGGCGGGGCACGCTCATCCACGCGTGGTGGCCGCCGTGCAGGAGCAGGCGGAAACCCTGATGCACGCCATGGGCGACGTGCATCCTCCCGCGCTGAAGGTGGAGCTTCTGGAGGCACTGGCCGGTCTTTTCCCGGGCGCGGGTCCCGCCCGGGCCGTGCTGGGATCATCAGGTTCGGACGCCGTGGAGACCGCGCTCAAGACGGCGCAGCTCGCCAGCGGCCGCGCCGGCGTGGTGGCGTTCGAGGGGGCCTACCACGGCCTGACCTACGGAGCCCTGGACGCAACCTGGCGCCCCCACTTCCGCGACCCGTTCGCGGCGCGCCTGGCGGGCGCCACGAGCTTCGCGCGCTTCGGAGACGTAGACGACGTGGAGCGCGCCGCGCGCGCGTGCCCGCAGCCGGTGGGCGCCGTATTGGTCGAGCCGGTGCAGGGACGCGGCGGCGAGCGGATTCCAAAGCAGGGCTTCCTGGCCGGCTTGCGCGAGCGCTGCAACCGGGAGGGTTGGCTCTTGATCTGCGACGAGGTCTACACCGGCTTCGGTCGCACGGGACGCTGGTTCGCGTGCGAGCACGAAGGCGTGGTTCCGGACCTGCTGTGCGTGGGCAAGGGCCTGACGTCGGGCATGCCGCTCTCGGCTTGCGTGGGGCGCGCGGAGATCATGGATGCCTGGCCTCCCTCGGGCGGCGAGGCCCTGCACACGTGGACCTTCCTGGGCCACCCACCCGGCTGTGCCGCAGCCCTCGCATCCATCGCCGTGCTTCGCGAGGAGAAGCTCGTAGCGCACGCCGAGGAGCTCGGCGGAGTTGCCCTGGCACACCTGCGCCGGCGGCTGAACGGCCGCGCCGCCGTGTCCGACGTGCGTGGGCTCGGCCTGCTCCTGGGCGTCGAGCTGCACGAGGCCGCCGACACCGCCGTTGCCTGCGCCGAGGCGCTGCACCGCGGTGTCATCGTCATCCCGTCGGGCGACGCCGGCCAGGTGATCTCGCTGACGCCGCCCCTCAGTATCGAACGCGACGCACTGCTGGCCGCGCTGGACGTCGTGGCGGAGTGCATCCCGTGAGCGCAGACCCGGAGCGCGCGGACCTGGACGCGCGCGTCCTGGCCTGGATCCGCGAGCCCGGCTTCGAGCCCGACGAAGAGCGCTTCGACAGCCTGGCCCGAGCGCTCTTCACCTACCAGTTCGAGCACTGCGCGCCCTTCCGGCGCCTCTGCCGGAGCCGGGGGCGCGCACCGGAGCGCCTGACCTGCTGGCGCGAGATCCCCGCCGTCCCCACCGGCGCGTTCAAGGAGATGCCGTTGCGTGCGTTCGCGCCGGATCGGACGCTGCACACGTTCCGCACCAGCGGGACGTCCAGCGCCGCGCGCGGAGAGCTGCACCTGGACACCCTGGAGCTCTACGAAGCGTCGCTCCTGCCGACATTCCGACGCATGCTGCTCCCGGAGCTGGGCGGCGACGAGCGGATGCCGTTCGTTGTGCTGGCCCCCTCGCGAAGCGAAGCTCCGGACTCCTCCCTCTCCTGGATGTTCGACGTGGCGGTCCGGGAGCTGGGGACGACGGACAGCGTGATCGGCCTGGATCTCGAACGCGCCCTCGCCGCACTGGCTTCCGCCTCGAGCGCGGTCTGCCTGTGCGGAACCGCCTTCGCCCTGGTGCACCTGCTGGACGCGCTGTCCGCACAGGAGCGCAGGCTCGCGCTGCCCGAAGGCAGCCGCATCATGGAGACCGGCGGCTTCAAGGGTCGCAGCCGTGAGGTTCCGCGGGCGGAGCTGCATGCCGCGCTGGCCGGCGCACTGGGCGTCCCCGCGTCTCGCATCGTCAACCAGTACGGCATGACCGAGCTGGGCAGCCAGTTCTACGACTCCTCGCTGGCTCGCCCCGAAGAGCCGCGCCGCAAGCTGGGACCCCCCTGGGCGCGGGCGCGCGTACTCGACCCCGTCGACGACCACGAGGTGAAGGACGGCGAGACGGGCGTCCTCGTGCTAACGGACCTTGCCAACACCGGCAGCGTGCTCGCGGTGCGCACGGCCGACCGCGGGCGCCGCCTGGGCGACGGCTTCGACGTGCTAGGCCGAGAGCCGGGTGCCGAAGCGCGCGGCTGCTCCATCGCCGCCGACGAGATGCTGGAAGGCGCGCAGGGATGATCGCCCGCGATGTGAGCGAGGCGCTGGCCCGGGTGCGCACGGCGGGAGAGGCGCTGCGCGCGCGTCCGGCAGACCAGGTGCTGGACACCCTGGCCGCGGCCGTGGACCGACTGGCCGATCCGGGCTCTGCGATCCGCAAGGGGCTCGAAGACGAGCTTCCCGAGGCCACGGGCTTCTCGCCCGAGACCGTGCGAGAGGGGCTGACCCGGGCGCTCGGGGCCTGGAGCGGCGACGCCCTGCGCGACCTGGTCGAGCGCGAGCTGGGCCGGGATGCATTCCAGGGCCGGGGGCCACGCGCGGTCGGCGGTTTCCCCACCACCGCGACCATCCTGGCCGGCGCGCTGCCCATGCCGACGCTGCTGGACCTGCTGGCGCCGCTGGTGCTGCGCTCTCCCGTGCTGGCGAAGCCCTCGCAGCACGATCCGATCACGGCGGTGCGCTTCCGGCGCGACCTGGCGAATCTGGACCCGGAGCTGGGGGCGGCCGTCGAGATCGTCGCGTTCCCAAGTGACGACGCGGACTGCGTAGCGGCCCTGCTGGAGGCCGACTGCGTGCTCGTCACCGGGAGCGACGCAACCGTCCGCGCGGTATCTGCGCGCGTAACGCCGCCGCGACGGTTGGTGACGCACGGCCACAAGCTCTCGATCGCCGCCGTCGGCCCGGATGCGGAGCCAGACGTAGCGGAGCGCATCGCGCGAGACGTGGCCCTCTGGGACCAACTGGGCTGCTTGTCCCCGCTGGCGGTCTACGCGGTCGGCGGCGCCCAGCTCGCCGAGGCCCTGGCGGATGCGCTGGCCGAGGCCGAGGCGCGCTGCCCGCGTGGCCGCGTTCCGGCAGAGGCCGCCAACGCGGCGGTCAGTGAAGCGGACCAGGCGCGCATGCGCGGCGCTCGGGTGTGGGCGGACACAGCCGGCCGCTTCACCGTGGTGCAGGAAATCGACACGCACTGGCGCCCCGCTCCGTTACACCGCTTCGTGCGCACACATCCGGTTCCCGACATCCCCTCCCTGGTCGACACGCTGCGCCCGCTTGGGCCGTTCCTGGCCGGCGCGGCGCTGGAAGGCTTCGGACCGGCAACGCGCCGGCTGTCGGCCGCCTGTGCCGAGCTCGGCGCATCACGCACCTGCGCGCCGGGGCGCATGCAGGAGCCGCCCCTGAGCTGGTGCCGCGGAAACCGCGGTGTGCTCACACCACTTGCGCGCCTCGCCGATCTGGATTGACGCAACGCGCCACGACTGGGGCGTCTTTTCGCAGGACTTTTCCATGGCACGGGTCGGGAGTGGGCCATACTGGGTCCCATGCGGATTCTCCTGGTCACCCCCCGCAATCCAGAGAGCTTCTGGACCTACGACTCGATCCTCCCCGTGATCGGGAAGCAGTGCGTCTTCCCCAACCTCTCCATGCCCACGGTGGCGGGAATGACGTCCGGCGAGCATGAGATCGTGCTGGTGGACGAGAACGTCGAGGAGATCGACTTCGACGCTGAAGCCGACATCGTGGGCGTAACCGGGTACATCGTGCACAGGGAGCGCATGCTCCAGATCATCCAGGAGTTCCGCTCCCGGGGGCGCTTCGTGGTGGTCGGTGGCCCCTACGCCTCGCTGTGCCCCGAGGAGCTTCGCGGCCGCTGTGACGTGCTCTTCGTGGACGAGGCCGAGGAGACCTGGCCCGTCTTCCTGCGCGACTTCGAAGCCGGCTCGTGGAAGCCCGAGTACCGGCCCGAAGAGAAGCCCGACATGAGCATCTCGCCCATGCCGCGCTTCGATCTGCTCAAGCTGGATCGCTACCACGCCGCCACCATACAGTTTGCGCGCGGCTGCCCGTTCCGCTGCGAGTTCTGCGACATCATCGTGGTCTACGGACGCCGCCCGCGGGTCAAGGACGTGGACCAGGTCATGCGCGAGGTCGACGAGGTCCACCGCCTGGGTGGGCGCCAGGTCTTCCTGGTGGACGACAACTTCATCGGCAACCGGAACCTCGCCAAGAAGCTGCTGCGCGAGATGGCCGCGTGGAACCGCGATCACGGCTACCCCATCGCCTTCCAGACCGAGGTCTCGCTCAACGTCGCCCAGGACGAGGAGCTGCTGCAGCTCCTGCACGACGCCAACTTCACCACCATCTTCATCGGCATCGAAAGCCCGCGGCCGGAATCCCTGAAGGAGAGCCTCAAGGAGCAGAACATGCGCGGCGACATGCTCGGCGCCGTGCGCAAGGTCCAGTCCTACGGCCTCCAGGTGCAGGCGGGCATGATCGTGGGCTTCGACCATGACGACGTGGCCATCTTCGAAGAGCAGCTGCGCTTCATCCAGGAAGCGCGCATCCCCGTCTCCATGACCGGCCTGCTGCAGGCCATGCCCAAGACGCCGCTCCACGAGCGAGTGGAGAAGGAAGGCCGCCTGCTGGCGGAGAGCACCGGCGACCAGTTCGTATTCTCGAACATCGTGCCCAAGAGCATGAGCCGCCTGGACCTGTACCGCGGTTACCGCTGGCTGATCCGCGAGCTCTACGACTTCGACAACTACCGCAAGCGCACCCTGGAGTTCCTGATGCACCGGGGCCCCCAGGTCAACCGCGGCCACATCACGGCCAAGGACCTGGTGCTGCTGTGGCGGGTTCTGCGCCAGACCGTCTTCCGCGCCGGTCCCGCCCGCGCGCGCTTCACGCTGCGGCTGATGCTGGAAGCGCTGCTCCGGCGGCCCCAGGCCTTCAAGGAGGCCTGCTCCTTCGCCGTAACCCACATGGCCATGTCCGAGTACATGGAGCGACTCGAGCGCAAGCTGGACACCGCCATCGAGCAGCTCGAATCCGACGGACTGAGTAAGGGGACGATCCTTGGAAACTGAGTTGCTGCAGGCAACTTAGTTTCCAAGGACCGTCCCCTTACTTGGTCCGTCCAGGTCCAGTTCGAAGCGGGCTTCGCGGCTGCGGCCGTTGCGGTGCTCGGTGGTGAGCCGGATCTGCCACTCGGCGGAGCCCGCGAACTCTGCCGCCGGGATCTCACCCAGCACGCCATCGCGCACCGGCTTGCCGATCTCGAGCCGGGCGCGGCCGAAGTTGTGGGCCGCCTCGAGGATCATGAGCTTGGCCTTGGGATTGATCCCGGCGATGCCCGTGTCGTTCCAGGTGGCCGCGATCATTCCGGCGATGAAGGTCCCGTCGGAGGCCAAGACCATCGTCACCGCAGGCGGCGGACTGCGGCTGGCCTTCGACATCCCCGGCTTCCAGGCGCGCCATCCAGCCCATAACTCACTGAAATTGTTGGATTATCCTTAATCCGAACCAAATCGGTCCTCTATTTACAGGACCGGATTGGTCCTCTAACCTCGGCGGCGTGCTGCGCCTCTCCAAGCTCGCCGATTACGGGGTCCTGCTCATGGCCCAGCTCGCCCGGGATCCGGGCGGCGCCAGCCACAATGCGCGCGAGCTGGCGGCCGAGACCGGGCTTCCCTCGCCCATGGTGGCCAAGGTTCTCAAGACCCTGACCCGCGAGGGTTTGCTGGTTTCGCATCGCGGCGCCCATGGCGGCTACTCCCTGGCCCGCGCGCCGCAGCAGATCCCTGTCGCCAAGATCATCGCCGCCCTGGAGGGCCCCGTGTCCCTGACCCAGTGCGGCACCGGGCCCGGAAGCTGCGAGCACGAGCCGAGCTGCCACGTGCGCACGCCGTGGGAGCGCATCAACCGCGCCGTCACCGACACCCTGGAACGCGTCACCCTGGCCGACCTGATCCACCCCTCCGAAATGATCCCGCTGGAAGCGTTGGGAGTCCGCTAGCCATGTCCGACCAGACCGCCGAGAGCTTCGCCAACCGCGACTACGAGTACGGCTTCGTCACGGACATTGAGCAGGAGAGCCTGCCGCCCGGGCTCAGCGAGGACACGGTCCGCTTCATCTCGGCGAAGAAGAACGAGCCCGAGTGGCTGCTGGAGTGGCGGCTCAAGGCGCTGAAGCGCTTCCAGGAGCTGGCCGCCGAGGCCACCGAGCCCACCTGGGCCCGCGTGGACTACCCGAAGATCGACTACCAGGCGATCTCCTACTGGGCGGCGCCCAAGGAGAAGCTCGGCAGCCTGGACGAGGTGGACCCGGAGCTCCTGGAGACCTACGACAAGCTCGGCATCCCGCTGGAGGAGCAGAAGCACCTGGCCAACGTGGCCGTGGACGCGGTCTTCGACAGCGTGTCCGTGGCCACCACCTTCCGGGCAGAGCTGGAGAAGCAGGGGATCATCTTCTGCTCGTTCTCCGAGGCAGTGCACAAGGCGCCGGAGCTGGTGAAGAAGTACCTGGGCTCGGTGGTCCCCGCCGGCGACAACTTCTTCGCCTGCCTCAACTCCGCCGTCTTCAGCGACGGATCGTTTGCCTACATCCCGAAGGGCGTGCGTTGCCCCATGGAACTGTCCACGTACTTCCGGATCAACGCCGCCAACACCGGCCAGTTCGAGCGCACCCTGCTGATCGCAGACGAGGGAGCCTATGTCTCCTACCTGGAGGGCTGCACCGCTCCCATGCGCGACGAAAACCAGCTTCACGCCGCCGTAGTGGAGCTGGTGGCCCTGGACGACGCGCAGATCAAGTACTCCACGGTCCAGAACTGGTACCCGGGCGACAAGGACGGAGTGGGCGGGATCTACAACTTCGTCACCAAGCGCGGCGCCTGTCGCGGCAAGCGCTCGAAAATCTCCTGGACCCAGGTAGAGACGGGCTCGGCCATCACCTGGAAGTACCCGAGCTGCCTGCTGCAGGGCGACGATTCGGTGGGCGAGTTCTACTCGGTCGCCCTCACCGCCAACCACCAGCAGGCGGACACCGGCACCAAGATGATCCACATGGGCAAGAACACCAGCTCGACGATCATCTCCAAGGGGATCTCGGCCGGGTTCGGCCAGAACACCTACCGCGGTCTGGTGCGCGTGCAGCCGAAGGCCGACGGCGCACGCAACTACAGCCAGTGCGACTCGCTGCTGCTCGGCGACCGCTGCGGCGCCCACACCTTCCCCTACCTGGAAGTGAAGAACCCAGCCTCCACCGTGGAGCACGAGGCCACCACCTCGAAGATCGGCGAGGACCAGCTCTTCTACTGCCGCCAGCGCGGCATCTCCGAGGAGGATGCGGTCTCGATGATCGTCAACGGCTTCTGCAAGGAGGTGCTGCGCGAGCTGCCCATGGAGTTCGCCGTGGAGGCGCAGAAGCTCCTGGGCGTGAGCCTGGAAGGAAGCGTGGGCTGACCCATGGGAGACGCAATGCTGGACATCAAGGGACTTCACGCGGACGCCGGCGGCGTCTCCATCCTCAATGGGATCGACCTCGAGATCCGGCCGGGTGAAGTGCACGCGATCATGGGCCCCAACGGCTCGGGCAAGAGCACCCTGGCCAACGTGCTGGCCGGCCGGCCGGGCGTAGAGGCGACCCAGGGAACGGTTTTGTTCGAGGGCAAGGACCTGGTGGCCATGGAGCCGGAAGTGCGCGCTCGGGAGGGCGTGTTCCTGGCCTTCCAATACCCGGTCGAGATCCCCGGCGTGTCCAATCTGTACTTCTTGAAGGCGGCGCTGAATGCGCGGCTCAAGCACCAGGGACTCGACGAGATGGATGCCATCGACTTCCTGGCCCTGGCCAAGGAGAAGATGAAGCTGGTGGAGATGGACGAGGCGCTGGTGCACCGCGCCATCAACGAGGGCTTCTCGGGTGGCGAGAAGAAGCGCAACGAGATTCTCCAGATGACGGTCCTGGAGCCGAAGCTGGCGATCCTGGACGAGACCGACTCGGGCCTGGACATCGACGCGCTGCGCGTGGTGGCGGGCGGCGTCAACTCCTTGCGCAGCCCGGAACGCTCCATGCTGGTCATCACCCACTACCAGCGGCTGCTGGACTACATCGTGCCCGACGTGGTGCACGTTCTGGCCGGCGGACGCATCGTGCGCAGCGGCGGCAAGGAGCTGGCCCTGGAGCTGGAAGAGAAGGGCTACGGCTGGCTGGAAGGAGACGCGGCGTGAGCGCGGCGGCCTGGCTGGAAGACCTGCGCCGCCAGGGAGCCGAGCAGCTCAATGAGCTGGGCCTCCCCACCACGCGGCTCGAGGACTGGCGCTACACCAACGTGGCGCCGATCGCCGAGACCCGCTGGACGCCCGGCGACGCAAGGCACGACGGTGTGTCGCGTCAGGAGCTGGAGACGCTCTGCCATCCCGTCTTCGCCTGCCGCCTGTTCGTCTTCGTGAACGGCCACTTCGCGGCCGACCTCTCCACCCTGCGCGTGGGCACCCCGGAAGTGGCCGTTCACAGCCTGGCCCAGGTGCTGGAAGAGGAACCGGACGCGCTGCGCGGCGTGCTGGGCGAGCAGGCCCTGGCCAAGGAGCGCGCCTTCACCGCGTGGAACCAGCGTGAGCTTCGCGACGGCGCCGTGGTGCGAATCCCCGACGGCGCGGACCTGGAGGAGCCGATCCACCTGGTCTTCCTGGCCGAGCCGGGCGCCGAGCCCACGGAGTCGCATCCGCGGATCCTGGTGCTGGCCGGCGAGCGCAGTCGCGCGTCGGTGGTCGAGGACTACGTCAGCTTCGGCGAGGGCGCCTTCTTCACCAACGCCGTGACCGAGATCCGCGTAGCCCCGGACGCAGAGCTGGAGCACGTGCGCTTCCAGCGCGAGTCGGTGGACGGCCATCACATTTCGGCGCTGCACGCGCGGCTGGAGCGCAACGCAAGGCTGGCCTGCCACTCCGTCTCCCTGGGCGGCGGCCTGGTGCGCAACGACGCCACGGCCACGCTGCTGGGAGAGGGCGCCGAGTGCGACCTCTACGGAATCTTTCTCGGAACCGGCCACCGCCACGTGGACAACCACACCACCATCGACCACGCCGTTCCCCACACGACCAGCCGCGAGCTCTACAAGGGCGTCTTGGACGACCATTCCCGGGGCGTCTTCCACGGCCGCGTGATCGTGCGCCCGGACGCCCAGAAGACCGACGCCCAGCAGTCCAGCAGGAACCTGCTGCTCTCGCGAAACACTGAGATCGACGCCAAGCCCCAGCTCGAGATCCACGCGGACGACGTCAAGTGCAGCCACGGCTCCACCATCGGCCAGCTCGACGCGGACGCGCTCTTCTACCTGCGCGCCCGGGGCATCGCCGAGGACGACGCGCGGCGGCTCCTCACCCGGGCCTTCGTATCCGAAGCGACGCAGAGCCTGCGCTTCGAACCGTTGCGCGTGCGCATCGAGGAGCAGCTGGTCGAGCTGCTGGAGGGCGCATGAGCTTCGACGCGGCCAAGGCGCGCGCGGACTTCCCGATCCTCCACCAGGAGGTGCACGGCAAGCCGCTGGTGTACCTGGACAGCGCCGCCACCTCCCAGAAGCCCCGCCAGGTGATCGACGCGGTGTCGCGCTACTACGAGTGCGACAACGCCAACGTGCACCGCGCGGTCTACCAGCTTGCCGAGCGCGCCACCCGCGCGTACGAGGACGCGCGCACCGTGGTGGCGCGCCACATCGGGGCCGGGGATCCGCGCGAGATCGTCTTCGTACGCGGAGCCACGGAAGCCATCAATCTGGTGGCGCAGAGCTTCGGCCGCGTCCACGTAGGCGAGGGCGACGAGATCCTCGTCACCGGCATGGAGCACCACTCCAACATCGTGCCGTGGCAGCTGCTGTGCCAGGAGAAGGGCGCGCGCCTGCGGGTGGCACCGCTGGACGAGCGCGGTGACGTCATACTGGAGGAGTACGAGAAGCTGCTGTCGCCCCGCACGCGCCTGGTGGCGGCAGTTCACGTCTCCAACGCCCTGGGCACCGTCAATCCGGTGGAGACCTTCATCGACCTGGCCCGCGAGCGCGGCATCCCGACCCTCTTGGACGGCGCCCAGGCCCTGCCGCACATGCCGCTGGACGTGGGCTCGCTGGGCTGCGACTTCTACGCCTTCTCCGGGCACAAGGTCTACGCGCCCATGGGGAT
The DNA here is from genome assembly GCA_947260035.1 of uncultured delta proteobacterium. Taxonomy (GTDB): domain Bacteria; phylum Myxococcota_A; class UBA9160; order UBA9160; family JAFDET01; genus JAFDET01. Next base: position 18,905 of record CAMYOO010000017.1, on the reverse strand, counting down.
CGGCGTCCTCTGGGCGCGCGCGGCGCACCTGGAGGCCATGCCGCCGTGGCAGGGCGGCGGCGAGATGATCGCCTCGGTGACGTTCGAGAAGACCACCTTCAACGAGGTGCCGTACAAGTTCGAGGCCGGGACCCCGAACGTGCCCGGCGCCGTTGGACTGGGCGCTGCGCTTCAGTACGTGGAGGCGCTGGGCCTGGACGCAATCGCCGCCTACGAGGCCGAGCTGCTGGCCTACGGCACGGACCTGCTGACGCGCCTGGGCGGCATCGAGCTGATCGGCACCGCCCGGCGCAAGGCCGGCGTGCTGTCCTTCGTGCTGGACGGAATCCACCCCCACGACGTGGGAACCATTCTCGACCGCGAAGGCATCGCCGTGCGCGCCGGGCACCACTGCGCCCAGCCGGTCATGGACCGCTACGGCGTGCCGGCCACGGTGCGGGCGTCGCTGGGCCTCTACAACACCCGCGAAGATCTGGACGCCCTGGCCCGAGGCCTGAGCGTCGTTCGGGAGATGTTCGCCTGATGTCGGACCTGCGTGAGCTCTACCAGACCGTGATTCTCGACCACAACAAGAGCCCGCGGAACGCCAAGCGGCCCGAGGGCGCCAACCGCGAGGCTCACGGCGACAATCCGCTCTGCGGCGACAAGATCACGGTCTATGCCGTCGTCGAAGACGGCGTCGTGACCGCGGCCGGCTTCGAGGGCACCGGCTGCGCGATCTCCCAGGCCTCGGCCTCCCTGATGACCGAGGCCGTGAAGGGGCGCAGCCTGGAAGAGGTCGAGAAGCTCTTCGGCGCGTTCCACGATCTTGCCACGGCTCCGGCGACACAGCCGGCGGACTCGAGCGCGCTGGGCAAGCTGGCCGTCTTCGAGGGCGTTCGCGAATACCCCATGCGCGTGAAGTGCGCGACGCTGGCATGGCACACCCTGCACTCGGCGCTGGGCGGCGGCGACGTCGTGACCACGGAGTAGACCATGAGTGAAGCGACCGGACTGCGCGAGAGCGTCATCGAGATGATCAAGACCTGCTACGACCCGGAGATCCCCGTGGACATCTGGGAGCTGGGCCTGATCTACGACGTGGCCGTCGAGGATGGCGGCAACGTCAACGTGACCATGACCCTGACGTCGCCCATGTGTCCGGTGGCCGAGTCGCTGCCTCCGGAAGTGGAGGCCAAGGTGCGCACCGTGGAAGGCGTCAGCGAGGCCCGGGTCGAGGTCACCTGGGATCCTCCCTGGGACCCGGACAAGATGACCGAGGCGGCCAAGCTCGAGCTCGGGATGCTGTGAAGGCGCTTCTCGCGGCACTCGCCGCGGGCGTCGCCGTCCTGATTGGCCTGCCCATGTCCCTCGCCGACCGCGTGATCTTTCAGCCGACGCCGGGTGTGGACATCACCCCCGAGCAGCTTGGCATCGCGGGCGAAGAGGTCTTCGTGCACACGGAGGACGGCGTCCGCGTACACGCCTTCTGGCTGCCGGCGCCGGGTGCGACGCGCGCCATCCTCTTCCTGCACGGGAACGCGGGCAACGCCTCCCACCGCCTGCCCAACGCCGCCCAGCTCGCGGCCCTGGACGCCCACGTGCTGCTGGCGGACTACCGGGGGTACGGGCGCAGCGATGGGCGCCCCAGCGAGCGCGGCGTCTACGCCGATGCGCGCGCGGCCCTGGCCCACCTGACCGACGAACGCGGAGTCCCGGAGGAGCGGGTGGTGGTGTTCGGCCGCTCCCTGGGAGGCGGCGTGGCGGTGGACCTGGCGCGCGGCCGCGCGCTCGCCGGGCTGATCCTGGAGAGCACCTTCACCTCCATCACCGATGTGGCGCGCGCCTCCTTCGGACCGCTGGCCGGCGTCCTGGGTCGACGCTTCGACTCGGCGTCCAAGGTCGGCGAGCTGCGCTGCCCGCTGCTCTTCTTCCACGGCGACCGGGACACCATCGTCCCCTACGAGCTGGGCCGGCAGCTCTTCGAGCAGGCGCCGGAACCCAAGAACTTCGAGACCCTGCGCGGCGCCGGCCACAACGACACGGTCGAGGTCGGCGGAAAACCGTACTTCGAGCGCATCCGACGCTTCCTCGACGACGTGACGCCAGCCTGAGTTAGGATCGAGGCATGAATACCGCAGCGGGACCCACCCTGATCGCGGGCGCCAACGGCCATCTGGGCCGGAGGCTGCTGGCGCGCCTGTCTGGCACGGGCGTAGGCGCCCGCGCCCTGGTCCGCTCCGAGCGCGCTGCCGGGACCATCCGCGAGGACGGCCTCGATCCGGAGATCGCGATCGCCGACTACGCCGACCCCGACGCACTCCGCGGCGCGTTCGAAGGCTGCGGCGGTCTGGTCCATCTGGTCGGAATCCTCAAGGAGGGGCCCACCACCAGCTACCGCGCGGCCCACGAGGAGACCAGCACGCGCTTCGCGAACGCCGCCGCCGCCGCCGGCATCGGACGCATCGTGTACCTCTCGATCCTGGGCGCCGATCCGGACAGCCCCAACGCCTGCCTGGCTTCCAAGGGCCGCGCCGAGCGGATCCTGCTGGACGCTCCCGTTCCCGCCGTGGTGATCCGCCTGCCGATGGTGCTGGGCCCCGGCGACTTCGCGTCGGCGGCCTTGCGCGGGCAGGCGCTGGCAGGCGTCCTGCCCCTGGTGCGCGGCGGCGCCACCCTGGAGCAGCCCATCGACGCGGAGGACGTGGCCGGCGCTGTGGAGCGCGCCCTGGTCGCACCCGACCTGGCCGGCGAGGCCCTCGACCTGGCGGGGCCCGAGTGCCTCTCTCACCGCGACCTGGTCCTGCGCGCTGCGGCGCTGTACGGCCGCAAGCCACGCATCCTGGGGCTTCCCTACGGGCTGGTTCGCCTGGGCGTCTCGTTGCTGGGCCGCGTGTCGAAGTACCCGCCCATCAGCTTGCCGATGCTCGAGGTGCTGGAGCACGACGACCGCGTGGATGCCGAGGCCGCCGCCAGGCGGATGGGCATCTCGCTGACGCCCCTGGACACGACCCTGCGCCGCTGCGTCGGACCGCAGGTGGAGGCCGCATGAGCGACGCCGCCCCGGCAACCCCGCGCAAGAGCTCACTCGCTACCCGGGTCGTTCCCTGGCTGATCGCGCTGGCCTGCTTCGTCTACCTCTACTTCCGCATCGACGCCGCGGCGGCCCGCCAGGGATCGAGCGTCGTCCCCTACCTGGCCGAGGTCTTCGCCCGCGTCTCCTGGACGCGCTGGCTGGCCCTGATGATTCCCTACTCGCTGTTCTTCCTGGTGATCGACTCGGCGGTGGTATGGCGAGTCATCAACTGGTTCAACGCGCGCGTCGCGTACACCGCCATCCTGCCCGTGCGCGCCAGCACCTACATCATCTCGATCCTGAACGAGCAGGTGGGCAAGGGCGCCATGGCCGTCTACCTGAACCGGAGGGACGGTGTTCCGGGCTGGCAAGTGGGCTCGAGCATGCTCTTCATCATGTTCTGCGAGCTGCTCTACCTGACGATGTGGGCCACGATCGGCGTGACCCTGCGCTGGGACAGCCTGCCCGCCGTGTTCCACGCCATCCCCTGGGTGGCGGCCGGCGTGGCGGCGTTCTTCGCACTGCACCTGCTCTACTTCAGCGGCTCCATCCTGCCGGGCTCGCAGATCCGCAATCGCGAGATCCTGCATGCCTTCCGCCAGGCCCGGATCGGCCACTACCTGGGCATCATCCTGCTGCGCTCGCCGGCGCTGTTGATGGCGGTGGTGGTGTACACCCTGGCCCTGCGCCTGTTCGGCGTGAGCGTCGGCTTCGTCGAGATGCTGGGCTACCTGCCGGTGATCTTCTTCGGCGCCGCGGTCCCCGGCCCCATGCGCAGCGTGGCGATCACCCTGTGGGTAACGCTCTTCCCCGACAACGCCGGCGAAATGGCGGCCTTCGGCCTGGTCCAGCACAACTTCTTCATCTTCTTCAACGCCGCCATCGGAATGCTCTTCTTGCGCCGCGCCAACCGCGAAATCTTCGGCGCCACCACGCCCGGCAACTAAAGGGACAGTCCCGTTAGTTGCCGTTCACTGCATCCTTGTCGCCTCACAGATCGTCGGCAACTAACGGGACTGTCCCTTTAGTTGCCGGCTTGTCTCCTAGGTGCGGACGCGGCGGGCCATGAGGCGTTCGTAGAGGGAGGGGGTGAGGCGGGAGATCCACCAGGCTAGACGAGCCTGGCTGGGGACCAGGACACGGTCCTGGCCGCGGCGCACGCCGCGCAAGATGGCGTCGGCCACCTGTTCGGGCTCGATGGCACCGCGCACGCCCGTGCGCTGCGCCTCGCCCACCGCCTCGCCGTGGGGGCCCAGGGCGTGGGCGCCGATCTCGGTGTTCACGAAGTAGGGACACACCATGGTAACGCCCAGGCCGTCCTGCAGATGCTCGGCCCGCAGCGACTCGAAGAAGCCGTGCAGGGCGTGCTTGCTGGCCGAGTAGCCGGTGCGGGTGGCCAGGGGGGCGAAGCCGGCCACGCTCGAGAGCACCACGATGCGGCCGCGACGCTTCAGCAACGAGGGGAGCGCCGCCTTGGTGCAGTTCACCGCGCCGAAGAAGTTCACCTCCATCACGCGCCGCAACACCTCGACATCGGTGTCGCGAAACAGGCCGAGGTGGGTAATGCCCGCGTTGTTGACCAGGACGTCCACACCCCCGAAGCGCTCGCCCACGGCGGCCAGCGCCGAGCGGCAGTCCTCGTCGGCGGTGACGTCGCAGCCCAGGGCCAGGACGTCGGCGCCGGTGGCCTCCAACTCGGCGGCCCGAGCGCTCGCTCCGGCCAGGTCCCGGTCCAGGAGCGCGACCCGCGCGCCTTCCTCGGCGCAGCGGCGGGCCAGGACGGCGCCGATCCCGCCGGCAGCGCCGGTGATCACGACGCTGCGCTCGCGCACGACTACGAGCCCGAGCCGAAGCGGATCTGGCGGTAGCGTTCGAAGCACTCGTCGCTGGTGTACGTGGGCGTGAAGCCGAACTCGGACTTGAGCTTGTCGTTGGAGAGCACCGGCCGGTAGCGCAGGAAGTCCGCCTGCTCGGCACCCCGTGCGGACACGCCCAACAGATGCAGCGATCCCAGCACTCCCTTCAGCAGGGCGGCCGGCAGCGGCACGTAGCGCCGTCCCAGCCTGCGCGCGATCACCTCCAGGGGAAGCGCCCCGTCGCCCGAGAGGTTGTAGACACCCGAGCGCCGCTCGCGAACGCCCTTCACGATGGCCGCAGCCACGTCTTCGTCCCAGACCAGAACGAAGGGCGCGTCGGACCCGGCCACCCCGACCACCACCGGACGCTCGAAGAGCGCGGTGATCGGGCTGTGGACGGTCCTGCCCAGGATCGTCCCGGGCCGGAAGATCAGCTGCTCCAGCTCCGGGTGCTCGTCGCGCGCTCGCTCCAACGCCTCTTCCGCCAGGCGCTTGTGCCACGAGTAGGCGAACTCCCGGTTTCCGCGCAGGGGGTCCGTCTCGCGCAGGGGAACCGGGTTGTCGGCGTGGTACCCGTAGGCCGCCCCGCTGCTGGTGTAGACCAGCTGGCGAACGCCGTTGCGGATGCACGCCTCGAGCACGTTCTCGGTGCCGCGCACGTCGATCGAGTACTCGAAGTCCGGCGAGCTGTTCTTGCCCGGCGTCACCACCGCGGCGAGATGAACCACGGTATCCACGCCGTGGGCCTCGAGGATCTTGGCCAGCTCGGGATCGCGGATGTCTCCCTGCTCGTAGCGCACGCCCAGGAAGCGCTCCTCGGCCGCGGGCTCGCGCACGTCCAGGGCCACGATGCGCTCGATGCCGCCCGGGCTCTCCGCGAGCTGGGCGACCACCTGGCGTCCGACCAGGCCGGAGGCCCCCGTAACCAGCACCGCGCGCGGCCCGCTCACGCTCCGGGCTCCATGTGCATGGCCTTGAAGATGTCCAGTCCCGGCGCCCACATGTGCGCGACCGGGTCGACGTCCACGTGGATCACGGCCGGCTTGCGGCTGGCCAGGCAGCGCTCGAGGGCCGGCTTCAGGTCGCAGCCGCGCGCCACGCGCTCGCCGTGGGCACCCATGGCGTTGGCCACCTCGTTGAAGCGGATCTCTTCGAAGTCGGAGTTGATCGTCTTGCCCGGCGGCAGCGAGCGCTGCGCCGTCATGGTTTCCGGGTCCAGCGCCATGCACTGGTTGAACTTCACCATTCCCCACTGTTTGTCGCAGATGACCAGGAAAACGATGGGCAGGTGATTGCGCACCGCCGTCTCCACCTCCTGCATGTGGAAGCCCATCGCTCCGTCGCCCAGGATGCAGTAGACCTGCCGCTCCGGGTGCGCGACCTGCGCGCCCAGCGCCTGGCCCAGACCGGCGCCCAGCATCCCGAACTTGAAGGTCGAGAGCTGCGCACCGGGCTCCCGGTTCTCGTGCAGCAGGTTGGTCCAGACCGCAGTATTGCCGCCGTCGATCACCAGCACCGCGTCGTCCTCGAACACCTCGCGGCAAACCAGCGGAACAAAGGCGGTGTGCATCGGCTCCGCCTCCGGGTCGGCGGCTGCACCGCGCAGGAACTGGCGCATGCCCGCTGCGGTGCCGGCCCATCCCTCCAGCCGCTCGGCGCGCGCAGGTGTCCGCGACGACAGGTCGTGCTGCTTCAGTTCGGCCAGCAACGCCTCCAAGAAGGCGCCGGCGTCGGCCAGCACCGCCATCCCGCCAGTACGGAGGCTTGCCCCACCAGTCGGTCTCGCCGAAGCGAGTCCCCACGGCCAGCACCACATCGGCGGCACAGCGAACCTCGTCGATCAACGGAGGAAGCATCGGGATGGCAAACTTCTCGCGTGCATCCAGGGCGGCCCGAGCGCCCCAGCTGGCGGACACCGGCGCTTCCAGGGTGTGCGCCAGCTCGGCCACCAGACCCGACGCGCCCGAATGCAGGACGCCGCTACCCACGTGCAGCAGCGGCTGCTCGGCCTCGGCCAGCATACGTGCCGCCTGGCGGACGTCCTCTGCCGCGGGCCGAATCGGCTCGGTACGGCGATAGCGACTCGGCTCCCGGACCGGCGCGTCATCCTCGACCGGTGTGTTGAGCACGTCTTCTGGCACGCTCACGTGGACGACTCCGGGGCGCCCTTGCCAGGCCACGCGGAAGGCGCGGCGCATCACCTCGGGAATGCGGTCGAAGCTGCGAGCCGCACCCGACCACTTGCTCATGGGCTTGGCCACCGCAACCTGATCGAAGTACTGGTAGGTCCCACCTCGATCGGGCCCCACGATGGGACCGCGGCGCCAGCTGGTCAGACACAGTACCCGGTTTCCCTCGCCGTTCTCCACGGCGATCCCGGTGATGACGTTGGCGGCGCCGGGGCCGTTACTGGCGATGCAGACACCCAGCTTGCCCGTGAGCCGCGCGTAGGCTCCGGCCATGTGGGCGGCGGTGGCCTCGTGACGTGGGCTGACCAGCCGGATGCCGTGCTTGGGCAGGCTGGTGTAGAGGCCCCCATAGGAGCCGTCGATGATGCCGAAGACGACCTCGACCCCTTCCGCCTTCAACATGCGTGCAATCAACTCGCCGCCGCTCGTGGAACCCATGATTCGTCTCCTCGTCGGTCCTCCGCTCAGCGGAAGGACACGTCCCAGATAAAGCGATCTGCAAAGGAATAGACCAGATCGCGGCTGCCGTCCGCCAGGAAGAGGCGCCAGATGTACCCGCGATCGCCGTCCCAGTTGGTAAAGAAGAGCTGCCCGTCCCGGTCGAAGGCGATTCCCGTCACCGATTCACCCGGCAACGAGTAGACCTCGACGGGCGGCACGATCCCCGTCAGGTCGTCGACGCGGTAGATCCGGCCGCCGATCGAGTTGCCTGTGCTCAGGTACAGGATTCCCGATGGATCGAACGCGAAGTCGCCGGCCCAGCGGCCGCCGATCTCGCTCAGGACCACCTTGTAGGCAAGCGTCGCCGTTCCCGCACCCAGGTCCAGCTTGTAGATCGCCCCGTCGTCGGTCACGCCGCTGGCCTCGCTGAAGTAGAACGCTCCGGCCGGATCGAAGGCGACGTCGCGCAGGAAGGTGGTATGGCGGTAGGCCTCCACCGGCTGCTCGCCGGGCTGAACCTCGAGGACGGCATTGGTGTTGGCGTCCGAGACGTACAGCACGCCGCCCGGCGAGAAGGCCGAGTGGTACACCAAGGCCAGCGGATCGGGCTCGGTGAAGATGGGCTCCGGTGCGCCGTTGCGAATCACGTACACGGAGCCCGGCTGCTCGTTCCAGTCGCAGAAGTGGATGCGCCCGTGGAAGTCTCCTGCCAGCGAAAAACGCTGGGGATCGTCGAGCAACGGCAGGGTGTCCTGCGCCACCGAGACGCGCACCAGCCACTCTCCCGCCGGCGAGGGCGCGTCCACGGTGACCTGCTCCAGGTTGTTGCGATGGTCGTGGCCGCGGCCGGCCGGTGTGATGTCGGCGGGTAGGATCGGATCCGGCGCACCCAGTATCGCGGCCGGCGTGAGCGGGCTCAGCACCCACGGCAGGCGCTCGCTGCCGTCGGGAGACACGACGCTGAGCTCCAGGTCATTCACCAGGCGCGGCGTGGTGTCGGCGGCGAAGGTGTCCTCGTCGGGCGGGTCGTCCCAGGCGAGGGTGAACTGGATCCGGTCGCGAAGCGGCGGAACCTGGACGCGATAGGTGATCACCTCGGCGGGGTCGGCGATCGCACCCTCGCGCAGGATCCTCTCGGTGACCACGCCAACCGCGGCCCGTGCGTCGACTCGCCCGTAGCCCGTTGCCCCGTCGGGGCCAACGTCGTAGAGCACGGCGGCGCTGGTGTCCGGATTGGTCCAGTCCAGCAGATCCGAAGCCGTGTGCACCAGATCGGCGGCGCTCTGCACCAGCGTCGCCTTCAACGTGGACGGTAGCGGCGCTTCGCTATCCAGGTCTGCGCGGTAGGTCTCCGCGTACTGCTGCAGCGCCAGGGCGCCGATGCCGGCTGCGGCCGGTGAGGAGAACGAGGTGCCGTCCACCACCGTGTAGCAGCCGCCCGGGTCCGGCGTGTTGATCCCGGAGCCGGGCGCCACGATCTCCGGCTTGATGCGGCCGTCCCAGGTGGGCCCAAGGCTGCTGAAGCGGGCCAGGTGGTCCCGGAAGCCGGCGGTGTCGGCGATCACGGCGCCCACGGAAATGGAGTTCTTGGCCGGGGCCAGTGCGGCGAAGAAGCCCTCGGCGCTGAAGTACTCGGGAAACAGGCCGTTGTTGCCGGAAGCCCAGATCTGCGGGCGTCCGGGCAGCGTGACGCCGTCGGAGGTGACGGTCCCGCGGACCAGCTCGTCGATGCGCCGCGACATCGCCCCGTAGATGCCGTTGGTTCCCTGGGCGTAGGAGTGGTTCGACAGATCCATCCCGAAGTCGGCGATCCCCTCGGCAAACTCGTGCACGGCCGGCCCGAAGCGCGGGCTGGGATAGAAGGAGAGCAGCTCTGCGCCCGGCGCCATGCCGCGCCGGAGGTAGGACGACGTGCCGCAGGCTGTGCTGCGGATCCCGTCTCCAGCCACCACACCTGCCACCCACGTGCCGTGGTCGTCGGCCAGTACCGAGCGGCGCAGCAGGCGGTCGCCGATCTCCACGCCGGCGGGATCGTGCAGCCGGAAGTCCTCGTGGGATGGATCGATGCCGCCGTCCCAGACGCCGACCTGGACGCCCTCTCCGGTGAGGCCCCGGTACACGGCGAGACCGGCGCCGCCGGGCCCCAGGTCCAACTCTTGCACCTCCTCCACCCCGGTGGCGCGACGCGTGAAGTTGTTGAGCGGCAGGTAGGGAAGTGGGCCCGGCTCGATCCACTGGACGGCGTCGTCGCTCGCCAGGGTCACCAGCGCGCTCCGCGGCGCCAGCACGTGGTAGCCGTTGCGGATGCCCCAGGGATCGATGCGCGCGGCCACGCCGGCCAACAGCGCTTCGGTCTCGGCGGCGGGAACGTCGGCGAAGAACTCCACCGAGAGCCGCAGCAGGCCGCCGCCCGCGCGCGCCCACTGCGGCGTGCGACGGCGCCGGCGCAGGTCCGCGCTCACCTTGTCCTGGGGCCGGATCGCGCCGACCCACGCCACCAGGGCGGGGAGCTGTCCCGACTCCGCCGTGTCGCGAGCCACCTGGGCGACCCAGATGGGATGCTCCACCTCGAAGCGCAGGGCGATGCCCTGGGCCGCCAGCAGGCCGCGCAGGTTCGGTCCCGGCGGCTCGGCGAGTCGAACGAAGCCGTGCAGGCGCTCGGCGTCGCCTGCGGCCAGCTGCGCCAGGAAACGCGGACTCACGCCTCGTGCGTCGCTGGGCAGCGTGCGGAACTTGAGCTCGACGCCTTCGGGATCGTGACGCTGGCAGGCGGCGCCCAGGACTAGGATCAACGCAACGGCAAGGAACCCGGATCTGCGCATCGTGCCCCTCTCGGTCCCCACCCAGCTGAGATTCTACACGTTCATTCAGCCGGAGCGGGGCACCCGCGGCCGCTGCACCAGCTCGCGGGCGGCGAAGAGCAGCCAGATCCACAGGACTCCCACCACCGCAGATGCGGCCGGCTGGAAACCCGGCTGGGCCAGGAAGAGGTCGTAGGCGCCGTGGGCCAGGCTGGCGACACCGAGGCCCAGCGGCAGCGCCCACCAGCGCGCGTAGAGAACGGCGTGGGCCAGGCCCAGCCCCGTCGGCGCGGCGAACACCGCGTGGGTGATGGGGGCGATGACCGCGCGAACGATGCCGTCCAGCGTCCCCACATCGCCGCCCACGAGAAGGTAGAGGGTCTCCGCCAGGGCAAAGCCGATGCCCGCGGCGCCCAGGTAGACCGGACCATCCCAGATCTCGTCGAAGTGGCGGCTGGTGAGCGCAATCGGAAGGATGGGCAGGAGCTTGGCGGTCTCCTCCACCAGGCCGATGGCCAGGGCGGCGGGGATCGCGTCGCGCCATGGACCCATCAGGGTGGACCATGTGGCTGCACGCCCCAGTCCATCGAGGACGTTGTAGCCGAGCAGCGCGGCACCCACGGACACCACGCCGGCGGCCGTCGCCAGGATCAGGATCGTCAGCGGCTCCGGCCGACGCTTGTCCTTCCAGCGCAGGTAGGCCACCCAGACACCGGCCGACGCACCGGCCAGGCACACGAGAAGCAGGGCGGTTACGGACATGACGGCGGAGCCACGGGCCGATTCTCCCAGGCCCGGCGGCTCGCCGTCAAATCTCCCGGCCCGCTGCTCCTAGTATTCGACCATGGGCGGAAGCTTGCCGGCCTGATCGACCCAGTCCTGCACCTGCGACGGACTCGGATTGGCCTTGCACAGCTTCTTCTCGCCGTTCACCTCGGCCAGCTTCGCAGACAGGTTCTCGGCGTTGCGCGTGCGCAGCTCCTTGACCGTGTCGACGCCCGACGCCTCGAGGAGCTCGGCGAACTGGCCGGCCACACCGCGGATGCGGAAGAGGTCCGCCATGTTGACCCAGCCCAGGACGAGCTTCTCGGAGATCCCGGCCTTCTCGGCCAGCTCCGCGCGGCCCTTCTTCGTGGAGCCTGCCGCCAGCAGCGCGTCGCAGGTATCGCAGCCGGCGTTGCGCAGCTGCTCCGCGTAGGTGTCCCCGATCCCCTGAATCGCATCGATCTTCAACGCCATGTGGTTTCCCCTTGGTTCGAGTTCAGCTCCGGAAGAGCTTTCCGGCCATGCCCAGAAGGCCGGCCGCATCCTTGCCGCCCAGAGCGGAGGCCAGCCCCTCGAGGCCGCCGCCGTCCTTCTGGACGAGCTCCAGCAGCATGGGCAGCAGCGACTGCAGCGCGCCCGAGGCCTGGGACTCGCCCAAGCCGGTGCGCCCGGCCAAGCTGCCGAGGTCCAGCTTCGAGAGCAGCGACCCCAGGTCGCCGCCCAACAGCGATCCCAGGTCGAGTCCCCCGCCGCCGAGCGCCGCGCCTACGTCGCGAGCGGCCTCGGGCACGAAGCGTTGGGCCTGCCCTGCATCCAGGTCGCTCGCCTGGCTGAGCCTATCGGCCAGCTCTCCCCCGTGCTCGCGGATCAGCGATTCGATCAGCTCCACCGGTTCCCTCCTCCTGGTCGGAAGAGGTGAGTGGCGCTGACCGCCGGCTATGTGTCGGGTTTTTCACGGAGACAGGGCGGCGGCCTCAATGCCCCACCACGGCGGGCCGTTACAGGAGCATGGCGCCGGTAGCACGACGCGATTTCCTGAAGCTCTCGCTGCTGGCTGCGGCCGGGACGGCGGCGCCCCTTCGCGCCTGGGCCCTGGGCGAGCCGGACGCGATCGTGATCGGAGCTGGAATCGCCGGGCTGGCGGCCGCGCGCGCGCTCCAGGCGCGCGGCAAGAAAGTGCTGGTGCTGGAGGCGCGCAGCCGCCTGGGCGGACGCATCTGGACGGACCACAGCCTGGGCGCACCCGTCGATCTGGGCGCATCCTGGATCCACGGCACCCGCGGCAACCCGGTCTCCGAGCTGGCCGAGACCTACGCCGCCAAGACCCGTGCGACCGACTTCGACTCGGTCGCCCTCTACGACATCGACGGCTCGCGCATCGCGGACGACCGCGTAAGCGAGATCGGCGAGGGCTTCGACGCTCTGGTGGAACGCGCCGTCGATGAAGCCGAAGACTCTCCCGGTGATGTCTCCGCCGGCGAGGCCCTGGGCCGGGCCGTGCGTGGAGAGCTGGACCCGTGGGAGGCGCGCGCCCTGGGCTGGGCCCGGGCCGGGCTGGTGGCTTCCTCCGGCGAGGACCTGGAACGCCTGTCGCTGGCGGGCCTGACGTCCGACCAGGAGCTCGGCGGCGAGCAGGTGTTGTTCCCCGGCGGCTACGAGCGGATCGTTCGCGGCCTGGCCGAGGGCTTGAACGTGCAGCTCAACAGCCCGGTGCGGCGCATCGTGGTGCGCGCGCGAAGCCTGCGGGTGGAGACCTGGCGCAGCTCGTTCCAGACCCAGAATGTGATCGTGACGGTTCCCCTGGGCGTGCTGAAGGCCGAGGAGGGGATCGAGTTCGATCCCGCGCTTCCCGCACACAAGCGCGACGCCATGGAAAGGCTGGGCGTGGGCGTGTTGGACAAGGTGGCGCTGCGCTTCGCCTTCCCCTTCTGGCCCGAGGAATCGCACTTCCTGGGCTGGATGTCCGAGAACGCCGGCGCCTGGCCCCACTTCCTGAACCTGAAGCGCTATGGCCCCGACCCCATCCTGGTGGGGTTCGCGGCGGGGGATTTCGCGCGCGGTATGGAAGTGCGCTCCGACGAAGATGTGGAGTCCGAGGTGCTGGCCGCTCTTCGCGGCATGTTCGGCTCGGCGGTATCGGCGCCGTCCGGCATGATCGTGACGCGCTGGGGCGAGGACCGCTGGGCGCGGGGTGCGTACTCGCACATCCCGGTCGGCGCCGAGGCGGGTGACCGCGACGTCCTGGCGGAGCCGCTCTTCGGCGGGCGTGTTCGCTTCGCCGGCGAGGCCACCCACCGCGACCATGCCGCCACCGTTCACGGCGCCTATCTGTCCGGGCTTCGCGAGGCTCGGGCGCTCGTTCCCGATGCCTGAGCCATCCGCGGCCGGCAGCGAGGGCGCAGGCCACCGGCAACAGACGCGCAGCTCGCTCAGAGCAGGATCAAGCTTGCGGCGACCTTCTCCGAAACGGGAGTAGTCCCCACACTGCGCTGGCTCGCATGGCCGCGGTCTTCTTCATGTTGTCCGCGGTGCTGGGGCCCTTGTTTCGGCTGGCGCGCGGTGACTCCGGCGCCCCGCTCACAGCAGAGTGTGGCGCCGTGGCCTTCGGCCTGGTCGCACTGTTCCTCCCCTGGGATCGCTGGCCGCAGCGGACGCTGCACGTGGTGGCAGCCGCCGGGTTCGCACTCAAGGTAGTCACGACGCTCGAGATCGGAGCCAGTCCCTGGGTCTACTCGCTGCACTACCTGATGCTGTTCATGTGGATCGGGGCGGCCCTGGGACCGCGGGTTCCGCTGCTGTGGAGTCTGCCGGCCGCCGCCTCGTACGTCGTTCCCATCCTGCTGATCGGGGGCGACCGCGCGGCGATCGCTTCCGCCAGTCTGGTGATTCCGGCGAGCGTCTTTACCGGCGAGGCCGCGGCCTGGCTGACCACCCAGCTGCGCAGGGCCGAGCGGCTGAGCCAGACGCGGGCGCAGACCATGGCGGGCCTGGTGGACGCCACGCTTGCGCTGGCCGCGAGCCAGGACAGCGATGAGCTGGCGCGCCTCACGGCGCTGGGCTCAGCGGAGCTCTACCGCGCCGACTGCGCGCTGGTCCTGCTGGACGACGCAGGCGGGGTGCTGAGGCCGGCAGGCGAGGCTGGCTGGAAGGAGCATGCCCTGCAAGCCCTGGAAGAGCCGACCGTAGCCGCACTGCTGCACGAGGCCCTGGAGAGTGACGAGGGGCTCCCCGCCGGCGCCGTCGCGGATCTCGAAGCCGCCTTCGGACTGCACCGGCTGCGAGTCCTTCCACTGCGCGGCTCGGGCGACGCGCTGGGTGTGGCCATCGTGGGCAGCTTCAGCGAGGGAACGCCGATGGAGCAGTTCACCGAGTACGTCGCCCGGACACTGGCCACCCAGGCCGGGCTCGGCTTCGAGCGTGTGGAGTCGGCACGGACGCTGCGCGACGAGTCCCTGCGAGACCCCCTCACCGCGGTCGGGAATCGGCGCTCCGCGGAAGTCGCGTTGGAACACCTCAAGCCGGGTGACGCCATCGCCATCATCGACCTGGACCACTTCAAGCGGGTCAACGACAACTACGGCCACGCCGCCGGCGACCGCGCGCTGTGCGCCCTGGCCGACCACCTGCGCTGCAGCGTGCGCGGACCCGACTCGGTCTTCCGCATCGGCGGCGAAGAGTTCATGGTGGTGCTGCCCGCCGCACGCGGAGCGGGGCTGGCCGTGGTGCGGCGACTGCACCAGCGTTGGCGAGCCCAGGAGCGCGTCACCAGCTTCAGCGCCGGCGTGGCCATCGCAGCGCCGGGCGAAACCCCCGAGGCCTCCCTCGCCCGCGCCGACGCGGCCCTGTACCTGGCCAAACGCGAGGGGCGCGATCGCGTCGTGCTGGAAGCCAGCCCCGACGACGAGCTCGCCTGAGTTCGGACTCAGGGAGCAGACGCCTCCGGCGGCTCGATCTCGATCTTCAGCTCCTTGCGTTGCTCGTAGAGCTCGTTCAGGCGCCGCGTCTTTTCCATCTCGATGCGCAGCTCCTTCAGGATGGCCTCCTTCGACAGCTCGCGGTCGTGCACCTCGAAGGAGAGGTCATGGCAGGCGTCCCGCAGGTACGGACCGCACGCCGGGCTGCGGCAGCAGTAGCCGGCGAAGTCCTCGAACTCCTCGGGCGCCTTCGGCAGCCGCGCCACGTTGATGTTGCGAACCATCTCGGGGTGCTGGCCCTTCAGCGTCCGGAAGCGCGTGCGGGCGCCGTCCAGCTCGCCCTCCTTCCACTGCAGCAGCATCTCGTTGAAGATCACCGCTGACTTCGGCGCCCCCTTTCGCAACCCCAGGGTATTGAAGTATCGCGCCTTGCCGCGATGGCCCATGTACACGTAGATCTCGGCGATGTTCGTGTAGGCGATCCCGGTGGGCGCCAGGCGGCGTGTGTTCTGGAAGCCGCGCAGGGCCTGCGGCAGATCGCCGCGGTAGGTGTCCATGACCGCCAGGTAGAAGTGAGGGCGGTCGTCCTTCGGATCGATCTCCAGCGCCGAGACGAACTCGTCCACCGATCGCTCCAGGTAGACCAGGTAGGCGGCCTCGTCCCCCAGGGCGTCCAGCTCGTTGCGGGCAAGCTTGTAGTAAACCTCGCCCAGGGCCACGCGCACATCCACGTCGCGAGGCTTGCGCCGGCGCTCGGCCTCCAGCGCCGCCCGTGCGCCCTCCAGGTCCCCGTTGGAGACCAGTCGCTCCGCGTGCTGCACTGCCGCGTTGCTGCAGGACAGCAGCGCGAGCGCCAGCACGACCAGCGACGCGGCCCTACGCACCTACTTCCAGGCTTTCTTGTCCTGGAACCAGGCCTGGGCTTGGGTGCGGATGGTGGGATTGGCACCGCGCTTCGCCAGCAGCTCGGCATGCTTGCGCGTGAGGCGCGCGTCGCGAATGAGCTTGGTCTGGATGGAGGCGTCCTCGTACTCGATCACGCGGGCCAGCAGCTGATCCGTGACGCCCTGGTCAAGACGGCGCGTCAGGTACGAGCGCCGGATCGCCGCCTCGTGACGCTTCATGAGCTTGGAATCGGACTGCGCGATGCGCTCGAGCTGTTCCAGGCTGATGCGCGAGGACTGGATCAGCTCCGCGATGGCGGACTGCGCCATCTTCGCGTCGGGATCCGCCGTCATCAGCGCGAGGAATGCATCGAGCTGGGCGTCGGCGATCGGCGCGGTTCCCTTCTGCCACGCCGCCAGGGCCTGGGCGCGGTACTTCCCGGTCTTGCGCGTGCCGCCGGCCTGGTAGCGCTGGAACTGCTCGGCGAGCAGCGCCCGGTCCAGGAGCCCCGCCTCCAACCAGGCCTCGCTGTACCCAAGCTCCTGAAGCGCGGTTTTCTCGCCCGCGGAGAGCGACTCGCTCATGACTTGCCCAGGTCGCGCGCCAGCACGATGTTGGCGCTCTCGGTCTCCGGGTCGAAGACGATGCACACCTCGCCCGAGGCGAGCTGCGTCTCCACCCGTGCGATCTTGTCCTCCACCGATTGCTCGACGGCGCCGTAGTCGGTCCCGTCGCGGGTGACGAACTCCTCCACCAGGCCGCGCAGGGCTTGCGGGCTGAGCTGGTCGGGGGAGAGCTCGGTGGCGCTGCGGTCCCGCTCGTCATCCATTCCCGAGAGACTAGCTCCCGGTGGAGCGGAGCACGTGGCGAGGCACCACGGTGATACGGGCCGGGACCGTGTTCTCCACGAACTCGGTCAGCACGTCCACGAAGCGGTCGGGCTGTTCACAGTGGGGGTAGTGCCCGACGCCCTCGAAAATCTCCAGGTGGCTGCCCGGGATGGCCTCGTGCGCAGCGAATGCGTGATCCAGGGGGATGACCGGGTCGGCGTCGCCCCAGATGATCAGCGTGGGAACTTCGGCCGCCAGATGCAGGCGGTTGGAAGCGCTGACGGCCTGGCCCCGGGGATCGATCACGGTGCGCAAGGTGCGCAGGAAGGCCTTGCGGGTGGCGTCGTCCCCCAGCGACGAGTAGCTCCGCCACAGCTCGGCCACGACCGGCGCCGGGCGCAGCCCGATGCGAGCTGCCAGGCCGGCGATGGTCTCGATCGCGCTGCGGACGGGCGCGGCGCACGCCAGCATGAGCACCGTCTCGGCGCCCGGCAGGCTCAGGTAGCGCAGCAGAGGGTTCACCTCGCGGCCCAGCCCGCCGCTTCCGACCAGGACCAGACGCTCGCAACGCTCGGGATACTGATAGGAGAACTGCATGGCCACGCCGCCGCCAAGCGACTGGCCGACGACCGTGGCGTGGTCGTGGCCCAGGGCGACCAGCAGATCGCGCAGTGTGCTGGCAAAGGCGCCCACCGAGTAGTCGCCCCGGTTCTTCTCCGAGCGGCCGTGGCCGAGCAGGTCGGGAGCCACCACGGTGAAGTTCTCGGTGAGCCGCGGCGTCACCTGCTTCCAGGTCGTGGCGCTGCCCGCCATCCCGTGGATCAGCAGCAGCCTGCCCGCCATCCCGTGGATCAGCAGCAGCACCGGACCTTCGCCGGCCGTGCGGAAGGTGACTCGCTCGCCGTGGATCTTCAGCTCGTGCAGCTTCATGGCACCAGAGTGTCGCACTCAGAGCGGGGGCCGCCCACGGTCCCGGAGGGCTTCGCTCGAGCGGAAAAAACTATTTCGGTTCAGCTAGTTGCAGCCCCCGATCGAGCGGCGGCGCTCGGCTTCAGGGCTCCGAGCCGGCGGCGGATCTCCTGCTCCACGCGCCAGATGCGGTCCTGGCCCCAGGTGCAGAAGTCGGGCTCGCTGCCCTCGCCCACGAGCCGGAAGCTGGGCACGCCCCAGAGTCCGTGCCCCTCCAGGGCGAGCCGGTTCTGCTCCAGCTCTTCGCGCCAGTCGTCGTTGTCCAGATGCTTCCGCGCATCCTCCCAGGAGAGACCGGCGCGCTCGACGACGAGCTGCAGGCCCGCGTCCTCGCCCGTATCGACGCCTTCGGCGAAGGCGGCGCGCGTGAACGACTCGAGCAGCTCGGGCGCACGGCCCTCGCTTCGGGCCCAGGGGTAGAGCGAGAAGCCCCGCTCCACGGGACGACCCACCGGATCGCACATGCGGCCGAAGGGCTCGCCGGCATCCTCGGCCTCGCGCTTTGTATCCAGCACGATGTAGAAACGCTTGGCTCGCGGCACCGGCAGGCCGCGCATCACCATGGGCAGCAGCGGGCGCAGGATCAGGTCCACGGGCAGCCGCTCCCGAAGCGCCAGGGTGCGGCGCATGGCAATGGCGGAGTACGGGCTGCGAAGGGACGGGAAGTACTCCAACTGGAGGCGCCGCTCGGAAACGACGGGCGGCGCCCCGGTCGGGTCGGGCCTCGGCGCGATGGCATCGGCGGGCTTTCCCTTGCGCAGCGCGCCCAGGGATTGGAGGCGACGTTCCAGGTGCCACAGGCGGTCGACACCCCAGTACCACTCACCCGCGTAGTGGAACATCCCGCCCAGGTAGTAGCCGAGGCGTTGGCGCAGCGCGCTCCCGGCCTCGACCGCGGCACGCGTCGCTTCGGAGTCGGCGGGCCGAAGCTCCGCTGCCAGCGACTCGAGCCCGGCTCCGTCGCCCGCCCACAACGCCCGCCCGATGCGCGGCGCCTGCTCTGCAAAGCTTCGCGACTCCACGGCGCCCGCCAGCAGACACGAGGCCAGCTGGGACGCTGCGGGCTTCGGCGCATCCAGCCGGCTCGGGAACTCCAGCCCGTAGCCCGGCGCCACGTCCGCGGCGTCCTTGCGCGCGAATGCCTCGAGAAGCGCGCGCTCCGGAGCCGCGTCGTCCGGCGGCGCACCTACCAGATGCGGC
>CAMYOO010000016.1:26686-50387 GCA_947260035.1 uncultured delta proteobacterium | reverse complement strand
TGTGCGAGACTGCGGCGTGCTCGGCTCGTTGCTCGTGATCGACGATGCGTGGTTCTACGCGACCGCCGTCGTCGCAGTGCTCATCCTCGGCGTCGCCAAAGGCGGTCTTGCGGGCGGAATCGGCCTGGTGGCGGTGCCGCTCATGTCGTTGAGGATCGATCCCGCGCGGGCGGCCGCGATCCTGCTGCCCATCTTGATGCTGATGGACGCGACGGCGCTGCGTTCGTGGTGGGGCAAGTGGGACGCTTACAACCTTCGCACCACCGCGCCGGGCGCCGTGCTCGGAACCCTGATCGGGCTCGCCACCTTCGACCTTCTCTCGCCGGATGCACTGCGCGTCATGGTCGGGAGCATCGCGCTGGTGTTCGCTCTGCGCTGGTGGCTCGTCCGCGACGCCGGCTCTCCGCGCGCCCCGAGCCATGCTCGCGGCATGTTCTGGTCCACGCTGGCGGGGTTCACCAGCTTCAGCGTCCACGCGGGCGGACCCCCGCTGCACATCTATCTGCTGTCGCAGCGGCTCGACAAGATGACCTTCCAGGCCACGACGGTGGCCTTCTTCTTCACGGTGAACTGGCTGAAG
The DNA here is from genome assembly GCA_947260035.1 of uncultured delta proteobacterium. Lineage (GTDB taxonomy): Bacteria > Myxococcota_A > UBA9160 > UBA9160 > JAFDET01 > JAFDET01. The sequence goes on along the minus strand of CAMYOO010000016.1, from coordinate 49,807 downwards.
CTCGGCCCCTACGCCTGGCTGGGGCAGCTGGACGGCTCGAACCTCGCGACCTCTCTGCTGCTGGCGCCGCTGGCGCCTATCGGCATCCTGCTCGGAACGTGGCTGCACCATCGCATCGACGAGAAGATCTTCTTTCGCATCGTCTACGCGTCCCTGGTGGTGCTCGGCCTGAAGCTGATCCAGGACGGACTGCTGGGCGGGTAGCGCTTCGCGCTGCCCCGCGTCAGGTGCTCTTCCGCTCGAGCCTGGGGATGGTGATGCGTGCGCCGGGTTGGAGGTCCTGGAGGTTCATGTCGGGGTTGTACTCGCGCAGCAGCCATATGGGCACCGCGCGATGGCGCCGCGACAGGCTCCAGAGGGTGTCCCCGCGGCGCAGCACGTGGACGCGCGTGCCGGCGACCCGGTAGCGCTCGAAGAAGTCGTCGCGGATTGCGGCGTGGTGGGCGTGGCGGCGCGTATCGAATTCGCTGCGGGACACGCGGGAGAAGTCCAGCTGCACTCGCTGCCCGATCACGATGGCGGAGCGAGGCCGCAGGCCGTTCAGCTGGCGCAGGCGCGAGGTGGGAACCTGGAGCCAGTCGGCGAAGTGGCCCAGGGTTTCGCCGGCCTCGACCCGGATGTGGTTGTCCGCGCCCACGGCCAGGTGCGCGCTCCGCGGAGGCGTAGTCGGCGCAGCTGCCGTGGGGCTCGAGAGCGGGAGCGGCACGATCGCCGGCGCAGCTGCCGTGGGGCTCGAGAGCGGCACGATCGCCGGCGCAGCTGCCGTGGGGCTCGAGAGCGGCACGATCGCCGGCGCCGCGGGTACGGCGGCGACGTCCGGCGGCGGGGCAGCCGCATCCGGAGTGCGCCAGGGCAGCACTTCGTCCGCCTGCGGGGCGGCCGCTGCGTCGGCGGGTGCGGGCGGAACCGGCTCCGGCGTTGCGGCTGCCGTGCGGGCCGGCGCCGCGGACACCGTTTCCGGCGCTTCGCGGACGGACACCACGATGGGGGAGCGGCCCGGCACGTGGGGAAGGTCCACCGCCGGCCTGGGCGCGGGCTTGGGAGCCGCGGGCTTTGCGGCCGCCGGCCTGGCGGCGGCCTGGCCGGGTACGCGCAGCGGCTGGCCCACGTAGAGCCGGTTCTTGTTGCGCAAGTCGTTGCTGGCCACCAGCTGCGCCTCGCTTACGCCGAAGCGGGAGGCGATGCCGGAGAGCGTGTCGCCGCGTCGCACGCGATAGCGGCCGTTCGCGTCCAGGGTGGCCGGGCCGGCGGCCGCGACGCTGGGGCCCTCGACGCCGGGCAGGCGCAGGCGTTGACCCTGGCGGATCCGGTGCTTGCTGCGCAGCCCGTTCAGGTCCACCAGGGCCTGCTGGCTCACGCCGTAGCGCCGCGCGATCTGGGAGAGGGTCTCGCCGCGCCGGACCACGTGGACGCTGTCGCGCTTCTGCTTGGTGTAGCGCTGGCTGTTGGGGACGGCGGCCAGAGCCGTGGCGGCGGAGGCGCCGGAGGGGTCTCGGGGGATGCGCAGCTGGAAGCCGCGGGGAACGTACTTCTGGCCCCGCCATACCGGGGGCTGGAGCGAGAGGTTGGTCGCCCGCAGGGTCTTGGCGTCGATTCCCAGCGCCCGCTCCAGGGAAGCGACCTTGTAGTAGTGGTCCAGGGGCACCACCTCGAGTGCGGCGGGGTCGTCCCGGTCCAGCAGGCCGAAGTGCTTCTCGGCATCGCGTTCCACGTCTACGGCCGCCAGCAGCTCGGTGTAGAAATTGCGCGAGGCGAACTTGAAGGCGCGGCCCTTGTAGCGCTCCACGATGGTGGCGATGTCGCGCGTCCCCGTCGTGCGCACGGCGCGCGACATGCCCGCCTGCCCGTGGTTGTAGGCGGTGATGGCCAGGGGCCAGGTCTTCAGCTCTTTGTAGTTGTCGTTCAGGAGCCGCGCCGCCGCCTCAGTGGCGATGAAGGGGTCCATGCGCTCGTCCACCACGTAGTCGACGCGCATGTAGAGCCGGCCCGTGGAGCGCGTGAACTGCCACAGCCCGGCGGCGCCGGCGCTGGAGTAGGCGCGCGGGTTGAACGAAGACTCCACGTGGGGCAGGGCGGCCACGTCCGGCGGGATGCCGGCTTCCGCGAAGACCTCGCGGATCGTAGGCTCGTAGAGCCCGGCGCGGATCACGCCATCGCGAAAGCGGTCCGCCTGGCCGCGCTGGAAGCGCACGTTCTTGACGGCCCTGCGCAGCGTGGCGTTGCTCACGTCCGGGGGCCACAAGGCCAGCACGCGCTGCTCCAGATCCGACAGGCCACTGCGACGGCCCGCGCCCAGCTTGCGCAGCGCGGCGATGTACTTCTTCTTGGCGCGGTCCAGGTGACGCTGGCGTCCACGGCGCGACAAGCCTCTGGGAAGCCGGACCTCGTCGTAGACCACGTCCATGTGCACGGCGTCGTGCAAGAGCCCGCCGCCGGAATCCGCCTCGGAGTAGATGCGCGTCCAGAAGCGCACCTGGGGCTCCAGGGCAGCCGGTCGCGGCAACTCCTCCGCCGCGGACGGAGGGGCGACGGCCCCCAGCATGAGGGCCACGAGCATGGCGGCGGTGGTGCGCATCGGCGTCAGTTCACGAATCGGCAATTCTGCTGCAGAACCTGACAGCAGCGCGAATGGAGCATCCGATGCGGAGGGGGGCCGCCGGCTGACTTCCTAGGGGGTGCTTCGCCTGCTTGTTGCTTCCCATTGTAGGAGGCAAATCGCGACCTTCCAAGCTTCGTTGCGTCCGTAGCGGCTTCACGGAGCCTTCACCCGAGCGGGCCCCGGGCTACTTCTTGCGCGAGCGCTTGCGGGCCTTCTTCGCGCTCTTGCGCTTCTTGCGCCGTGCCTGGCCGGAGCGCCGGGCGGCCTTCTCCGACTGCACCGGGCCGCCGCCCCCGAGTAGCGCGGCCGGGTCCAGCTCCGGTCCGCCTGCGCCCGCCATGCGCCCCAGGCCCGGGATGCGGCTCATCAAGCCCCCGGCGCCGCCCATATTGCCCATCATCTCGCGCATCTGGACGAAGCGGCCCACCAGATCGCGCACTTCGCGCGGCTGGCGTCCGCTGCCCCGGGCAATGCGACTGGCCCGGCTCTTGTCGATCATTTCGGGTTGGAGCCGCTCGTCGCGGGTCATGGAGTGGACCATGGACTCCACCTTGACCAGCTCGTCGCCCTCCATCTGGTCGGCCAGGCCGCCGAACATGGGCAGCTTGGAGAAGATCTCCTTCAGCGGTCCCATCCGCTTGATCATCTTCAGCTGGGACAGGAAGTCCTCCAGGGAGAACTGCCCTTTCAGCATCCGCTCGGCGTCGGCCTCGGCCTTGGCCTGCTCGTCGTCGTCCAGGACCGACTCGAAGTCCTGCACCAGGCCGACCACGTCGCCCATGCCCAGGATGCGCGAGGCCAGGCCCTCGGGGCGGAAGGGCTCCAGCCGGTCCAGGGTCTCGCCGGTGCCCAGGAATTTGATCGGCACGCCGGTGACGGCCTTCACGGCCAGCGCGGCGCCGCCGCGGGCGTCGCCGTCCAGCTTGGTCATCACCAGGCCGTCGAGCTTCAGGCGCTCGGAGAAGGCCTTGGCCACGTTCACGGCGTCGCGGCCCATCAGCGAGTCGCAGACCAGGAGCGTGTTGGCCGGCTCCACCCGCGCGCTGATCTCCTCCAGCTCGCGCATCAGCGCGTCGTCGAGGGCCAGGCGCCCGGCGGTGTCGTAGACGACCGCGTCGAAGCCCTCCTGGCGGGCTCGATCGGCGGCGGCGGCGCAGATGGCGGCGGGCGCTTCGCCCTCGGCCCCGGCGTGAACCGCGACGCCGATGGACTCGCCCAGGCGCTGGAGCTGCAGCACGGCGGCCGGGCGGTAGACGTCGGCGGCGACCAGCAGCGGGCGCCGCTTCTTCTGCTGCAGGTGGCGGGCCAGCTTGCCCGCCACGGTGGTCTTGCCCACGCCCTGCAGACCCACCAGCATCACCGAGACGCGTCCGCCGGCGCCCCGGGCCAGCTCCGTGTCCACGGGCCCCATGAGCGCCGCCAGCTCCTGCTCGCAGCTCGCGACGAAGTGCTGGCCGGGCGTGACCTTGTGCAGGCGGCCCTGGGCGTCGCGCACCCGGGTCTGCACCTTCTCGCCCACGCAGCGGTCCCTGACCCGCGCCAGGAAGTCGCGGACCACCTCGAAGTCCACGTCGGCTTCGAGCAGCGACATGCGCACGTCGCGCAGCGCCGCGTCGACATTCTCGTCGGTGAACTCGCGGACGCCGGCCAGCTTCTCGCGGGCGGCGCCGAAGCCGCGAGTCAGGGTCTCGAGCATCGAACCTCCAGGGGGCGTGAGGATAGCGATCGGGTACAATCGGCGCGCCCTGCGGAACGGCCCGCGAGAAGGAGCGTTCGTGGCGACCGAGGTCGAGGCCCAGATCACCGGCAACGTGTGGAAGATCGAGAAACAGGCCGGCGAGAATGTGGCCGCCGACGAGGTGATCCTCATTCTCGAATCGATGAAGATGGAGATCCCCGTGGAGGCGCCCTGCGCGGGGCGAATCGCGGAGATCCGCGTCAACGAGGGCGACAGCGTGGAAGAGGGTGACGTCCTGGTCGTCCTCGAGTGAGCCCAGGGAGCCGCGCAGCGGCCCCCTGCGCGCACGTCGCCTGGACGTGCGCCATCGCGACGCGGCGCTCGACTGCCTCGCCGTGCGCGCGCGTGCCAACCTCCTGCTCCTGGACGTGGCCCGCGGCCTGGGCCGGCGCCCCGCAGCGGGCTTCGGCCGCCCGGAGCTGATCGGCGCCTTCGCCGGCGATCGCCTGGTAGGCGTGGCGTCCCTGCGCCCCAGCATCCTGCTGGATGCCGGCTTGGACGAAGCCGGGCTGGGTGTCCTGATGCCCCTCTTGGAGCAGGCGGGGGGCGGACTGGTCAAGAGCCCGGACGCCCTGGTCTCGCGGCTGTGGCTGCGGCTCGAGCGCCGAGGCCGGCGCGCGCTGCTGGACCGCTGGGAGCAGGCCTGCGCGGTGACGCCTGCAAGCCTGCTGGAGCGGGCCCCCCAGGCCGGTGTGGAGGTCCGTCGCGCGCAGATCGAGGATCTGCCCGCCCTGGTTCATGCTGCCCGTGCCAGCTTGCGCGAGGAGGGCCGACCGGATCCCCACGACGGCGATCCGGATGGCTTCCGGCGCTGGGTGCAGAGCCGCGTGCCCCGCGCCACCGTGGCGAGCCTCGATGGGCGCATCGGCTTCGTGGCCTACGCGGATGTGCAGCGCCCCGAGGGCTGGCTGCTCCAAGGCGTCTACACCTGGCCCACGTTGCGCCGGCGCGGCCTGGCGGCGCTGGGCGTTGCCGAGCTGTGCCGAGGCGCCTTCGAGGCGGGCGCCGACCACGCTCAGCTGGCCGTGGTGGAGGGCAACCAGCCGGCCCAGCGGCTCTACGAAGAGCTGGGCTTCCAGCCCTTCGGCCGGCTGCGCACCATTCTCTTCGCGTAGGCTACGATCCGCGCTCCACGGCGGGATTTGGAGGAATCGGAATGGGTCTTCTCGACGGCAAGGTGGCGATCGTTACGGGTTCGGGTGGCGGCATCGGGCGCGAGCACGCGCTGGCCCTGGCAGCCGAGGGCGCCAGTGTGCTGGTGAACGACCTGGGCGGCGCTCGCGACGGCACCGGCGAAGGCAACGCCATGGCCGACCAGGTGGCCGACGAGATCAAGACCGCCGGCGGCGAGGCTGCACCCAACTACGACAACGTGGCCACGGTCGAGGGTGGCGAAGCCATCCTGCAAGGCGCGCTCGACGCCTTCGGCAAGGTGGACGTCCTGGTCAACAACGCCGGCATCCTGCGCGACAAGACGCTGGCGAAGATGGACGAGGCGATGTGGGACGCGGTGATCGCCGTCCACCTCAAGGGGACCTACTGCGTCACGCGTCCGGTTTTCCTGCACATGAAGGAGCGCGGCGAGGGCGGCTCGATCATCAACACCTCGTCCACCTCGGGGCTCGAGGGGAACTTCGGCCAGGCCAACTACGGGGCGGCCAAGGCCGGCATCGCCGGCTTCACGCGCTGCCTGGCCCTGGAGGGCCAGAAGGGCGGGATTCGCGCCAACGCCATCGCGCCGGTGGCCTTCACGCGCATGACGTCGGACTTGATGGGCGCGCCGGAGATGGAGAAGAAGATGGCGCCCAACCTGATCTCGCCGCTGATCGTGTTCCTGGCCAGCGACCTGTCCAAGGAGGTGACCAAGACCACCTTCTTCGTCGGCGGCGGCAAGATCTCCGAGATGCGCATGACCCGCACCGAAGGCGTCACCAAGACCGACGACGGTGGCCTCTGGACCCCCGAAGAAATCGCCGCGCGCATCCCGGAGATCCTCGCCTAGGCACCCCGTCCCACTACCGACGCGGCGTCTGCGCGCCCCGTGACGTCGGGCGCTGCTCCCTGCGGCGATGTCGATTCTTAGCCGGCCGAGGCCCTTCGCTCGCCTTCGGCTCGCTGCGCGCGCGTCACCCTCCTCACGTGCATGGTCCTGCATCGAGGGCCGCGCTTGCGGGCCCCCGGCTCGGCTGGCGTTGCGGCTGCAGCAGGGCTGAGTTCCTGTCTCCTGGCGGAAGCGTTGCGGAGCTGCGGATTACGCCTACGGGGACACGGCCGGACCCCCGGGGCTGCGGGAGGTGCTCCCGCAGGCGTAATCCGCAGCCACGCTGGCGTCCAGCTTCGGAAGCGAACACGCAGTGCAAGTGCAGGTGACAACCCGACCTGCCTTGGGTGCCGAGGACATCGCCGGAGGGAGCACCTCCCGCAGCCCCGGGGCGCGCCAGCTTTCACGGAACTTTAACACCAGCCCCCACCTCGAGGGGCGGCGGACGCGAGCGCTCAGGTATCCTGAGCGCGATGTCCCCGGACAACCCCACCCACGTTCGCATCGCCCCCGAGGCCATCGCCGACCCGTTCTCGGCGATGACGCCGCGCTTCAACTTCTTCTTTCGCCGCTTCGGCCGCCGCTTCTTCCGCCACCTGGAGCTGGACGAGTCCACCGTCGAGACCCTGCGCGGTCTCGAGTCCAAGGGCTCGGTGGTGTACGTGATGCGCTACGCCAGCCGGCTGGACTATTTCCTGTTCAACTGGCTCTTCCTGCGCGATGGGCTGAGGCTCTCGGGCTTCGCAAACGGCGTGGCGTTCTACTACTACGGCCCGCTCGTCGACGCGGCGCGGCTGCTCTGGCGCCGCCTGGACCTGCGCCGCTGGCTGCCCGGATCCGGCGAGCGCGCCGCCGAGCACGAGCTGGGGCGCGAGCACGTCCACGAGCTGGTGCGTTCCGGCGAGTCGCTGTTCCTGTTCATGCGCACGGCGCGGGTGGGCTCGGTGCTGCAGGGCCGCCGCGACGCGGTGCGCGCCGGCCAGAACGAGCTGGACTTCCTGGGCGAGATCGTGGGCAGCGTCTGGAATGACGATCGCCCGGTCTATCTGGTGCCGCTGGCGCTTTTCTGGCGCAAGGGGCCGCGGCGAAGCGCCCGGCGTTTCCTGAACCTGGGCTACGGAGCTCCTACGCGGCCCACCGATCTGGCCAAGGTCACGAGCTTCCTGCTCAACTATCGGAACCTCAAGATCAACGTCAGTGAGGCCATCGACCTGCGCGCCTTCGTCGGCGAGCGCCGCGCCGAGGGCGCCGCGACCCTGGCGCGCAAGATCAAGCGCTCGCTGCTGCTGCACCTGTACCGCGAGGAGAAGGTGGTGCAGGGCGCGCCGATCCAGCCCTTTCACCGCGTCGAAGAGGAGGTGTTTTCCGATGCCGCCTTCGGCGCGGTGCTGACCGAGTACGCCCACCAGAAGGACATCCGCATCGAGGCCGCCCGCGCCCAGGCCTCCAAGATGCTGCGCGAGATCGCGGCGCGCATGAACTCGACCGTCCTGGCGATCCTCAGCATCGCCGTGACGCTGATCCTGCGCAGGATGTTCGGCAACATCGACGTGACCGGGCTGGACAAGGTCGAGAGCTACTCGCGCCAGCACCCGATCGTGCTGGTGCCGAGCCACCGCTCCTACTTCGACTTCGTAATCCTCCAGTGGCTCTTCTATTCCCGGCACATGATGCCCCCGCACATCCTGGCGCGGGAGAACATGGGCTTCGGCCCCTTCGGCTTCCTGTTCCGCCGGGTGGGCGCCTTCTTCATGCGCCGCAGCTTCGACGACCCCCTCTACAAAGAGGTCTTCCGCCGCTACATCACGTACCTGGTGCGCCAGGGCTACTTCCAGGAGTTCTTCATCGAGGGAGGCCGCTCGCGCACGGGCAAGAGCCTGGCGCCCAAGCTCGGCTTCCTGAGCTGGGACGTGGAAGCCTTCCTGGCTACGGGTCGCCGCGACATGCTCTTCGTGCCCACCGCCATCACCTACGAGCGCCTGGTGGAGGAGGGGGCCATGGTGCGCGAGCTGGAGGGCGACGAGAAGCAGGACGAGAGCACGCTGGGCCTGCTGCGCGCGCGGAAGTTCCTGCAGCTTCGCTTCGGCAGCGTCCACGTGAACTTCGGAGAGCCGATCTCGCTGGCCGATGCCATGGGCGACCGGCGCGAGCGCTTCGCGGGCGAGGCGGCCCAGGCGGAGAGGCGCGACTTCATCGAGGGGTTGGGCAACCGCCTGGTCGAGCGCATCAACTGGGCGGCGGTGGCGAACTCCACCTCCGTGGCGGCGTGTGCACTGCTGGGCGAGCCGCGCCGCGGGCTGCTGCGCCACGAGCTGGTAGCGCGCATGCAGCAGATCGTCGATCTGCTGCGCATCCAGGACGTCCGCATGACGGCGGCCCTGCAGGCCGACGAGGGCGAGTTCCACGAGTCGATCGCCTTCCTGGAGCGCAGCGACCTGATCCACTCCATGGACGACTCCCATGGCGAGACGCTCTACTTCGATGAGTCCAAGCGCCGGGCCCTGGACATCTACCGCAACGCGATCATCCACTTCCTGGCGGCGCCCAGCTTCCTGGCGCTGGAGATCGGCGCGGGTGGCACCGCCGCGGAGCTGCGCGGCCGCGTGTCCGGCTGGCTGGACCTGCTCTATCAGGAGTTCTACGCGCCCCGGGAGGAGATCCTGGTGGCCCACGTGGACGGTTTCCTCGACTACTTCGAGCGCTTCGGCATGATCGAGCGCCGCGAGGACCGGCTGCTGCCCAGCGACAAGGGCCGCGCCTACTTCGCGTTCCTCGCCGCCCAGACGCGCGGCGTGCTCGAGGCCTACAGCGCCGCCTTCACCGCGGCGCTGGAGCTGGGCGAGGAGCCCGTCGGCCGCCGTGCGTTGCAGAAGCAGATCGAGACGCAGTTCGAGCGCGCGCAGCTGCTGGGCGTTGCGTTGCGCCCCGAGGGGCGCAACCCCATCACGTTCCAGAACGCGCTGGAGCTGCTGGCCCGCCGGCGCATCCTGGTGCGCGGTCTGGGGCGTCGCGGCCGAGATGGTCGTCGCGAGCCGAGCTTCTCGCGTGGGCCCGCCTTCGATGAGCTCGACGCGCTGTGCGAGCGGCTGGCGGCCGTCCTCGTCCACGGGTAGGCTCCTCCTCCCTCTGGGGGAGGCCATGGACGCGATCCTGCACGAGCTGGACTTCGAGAAGGGCGGCGGCCTGGTGACCGCCATCGCCCAGGATGACGCCAGCGGCGAGATCCTGATGGTCGCCTACATGAACGCCGACTCGCTTCGCAAGACGCTGGAGACGGGCGAGGTGCACTACTGGAGCCGCAGTCGCAAGCAGCTGTGGCACAAAGGGCAGGAGAGCGGAAACGTGCAGCGCCTGAAGGGCCTCTTCCTGGACTGCGACGGCGACGCGGTGCTGGTGCGCGTGGAGCAGGTGGGCGGCGCAGCCTGTCACACGGGCAAGCGCAACTGCTTCTTCCGCCGGGCCGACGGCGACGCCTGGGTGGATGAGGGCGAGCAGGTCTTCGACCCCGCCCAGGTGTACAAGCGATGAGCCCGGCACGCCGTCGCGCGAAGCCGAAGGCCGGCGCGAAGAAGCGTGTCCTGCGCATCGGGCTGCCCAAGGGAAGCCTCCAGGAGACCACTGGGCGGCTCTTCGCGCAGGCCGGCTACCAGATCACCATCCGCGATCGCTCCTACTACCCGGCCATCGACGACCCGGAGCTGGAGTGCATCCTGATCCGCGCCCAGGAGATGGCCCGCTACGTGGAGCAGGGCGTCATGGACGCCGGCATCACGGGTCTGGACTGGGTGCTGGAGAACCGCGCCAAGGTGAAGGAGTTGGCGGACCTGCAGGCGCCCTGGCCCAACTACCGACCCGTGCGTTGGGTGCTGGCGGTGAAGGAGAGCTCGCCGATCAAGCGGGCCGCCCATCTCCAGGGCAAACGCATCGCCACCGAGGCCGTCGGCCTGACCCGGCGCTACCTGAGGCAGCACAAGGTCAAGGCGGATGTCGAGTTCTCCTGGGGCGCCACCGAGGTGAAGCCTCCGGTCCTGGCCGACGCCATCGTGGACGTCTCCGAGACCGGGTCGAGCCTGCGGGCCAACAACCTGCGGGTCATCGACGAGGTGCTGGTGAGCACGCCGCGCTTCGTGGTCAACAAGGACGCCTACGAGGATCCCTGGAAGCGGCGCAAGATGGAGCGCCTGCTCCTGCTGCTGAAGGGCGCCATCGATGCCGCGGACCGGGTGGGTCTGATGCTCAACGTGCGCCGCGATCACGTGGACCGCGTCCTCGCGCTGCTTCCCGCCCTGGCGACGCCCACCATCTCTACCCTGTCCGACGAACGTTGGGCGGCGGTCAACACGGTGATCGAGGAGCGGCTGGTGCGGGAGCTGATCCCGCAGCTGGCCGAGGCCGGCGCCCAGGGCATCGTGGAGTACCCGCTCAACAAGATCCTCCTCTGAGGGGCTGCGGAGCGTGATCGGCCGCGTGCGTCGCCTGGCCGGCCTGGTGCCCGCGTATGCGCGCATCGCCTGGTGGGGGTTGGTGGGTCCGCGCCTGGAGAGCGAGCCGCTGCTGGTGGTGCAGGCGGCGGTGCTCGGACCCCAGGGAATCCTGCTCTCCATGCGCTCGGACCTGTGGGGCTGGGAGCTTCCCGGCGGGAACCCGCAGCCCGGCGAGGCGCCGGACGCGGCGTTGCGCCGCGAGGTGCGCGAGGAGACCGGGCTCGACGTGGAGTTGGAGAAGCCCGTGGGCGACTACGTGCGCACCGGCTTCCGGCCCCACCGGGCGCGCGTCTACCGCTGCCGCGCGGTGGGTGGGGCGCTCGCCCCCAGCGAGGAGACCCCGCGTGTGGCGTGGTTCCCCACCGAGGCGCTGCCGGACACCCTGTTCGCCTGGTACCGGGCGCCGATCCAAGACGCCCTGGCCCGCCAATCAGAGCCCGTGGAACGCCACGATCACCAGGGGCTCTCGGCAATCCTGAACGCGGCCCGGATCGATCTGCGCACCCGCTGGCGAGGCTGACGCGCACCTACGCGAACGACAGGAACCCACGGGACAGTCCCCTCGGTTCCGGTGCGGGGACAGCAGCTCAGCCCCACACGACCCTGAAACGTTCCCCGAGCCTATGGCCCGCAAGCGCCGCCCACCACGTGTGCTGCGCAACGGGCGTCGTTGCGGCGCGCGCAGCGAGGCGAAGCCGAGCGAAGGGCCTTGTCCGGCTAAGGATTGGAAACCAGACAGCCCGGCCAAGGGCCGGGCTGTTCGTGCTTCCTTGCTGAGCTGGTGAAGCTTCTTCTGGAACTCCTCGAAGCTCTCGTCGAAGGAGAGGATGATCTCCGTGGTCCGGGGGATGTCGTCGCCGTTGAGCAGGCCCCGGTAGCGGTTCAGGTTCGCGAGGATCGCCTCGGCCACCTTGAGCGCACGCTTCTCGGTCTTGATGAGCGGCGACTGCAGCGTGTAGACATTGTTGCGGCCCCACAGGCTCTCATCGCGAACGATGGCGATCTCGCGGTAGATGCCGTTGATGGGGTCGAAGTTGTACTCGACCCGGACCTCCTTGAAGATGTCCGAGTTCCCGGTGTAGAAGCCACGTTCCTTCTCCACCTTGCCCAGCTGGCGGCAGCGCGGGCAGTAGAAGGTGTCGCCGTGGTTCAGCAGGAACACGCCCTTGGCGTAGTCCTCGCAGTCGGTGTTTTCGCAGTATCCGACGCCGCGCTTCATGCTCGCCATGCTCGTTGCCACTCCAGTTCGCCCCGGAATGCCGCCTTGGGGGGCGTGGTGCGACCAATGGCCGCGCTCTCCAGTGATTCAAGCCCCGTGCCAGATTGGGCTCGGCCGCGCGTTTCCCGCTTGCCGACGCTCTGGTGCAGGGGGAAGGTGCGCGCACCTTGCGCGCCCGTGACGGGCTCCCGGGCCGGGCCGGCGGGGGTTCGCGAGCCGCTTTTGGGAAGCGGGCTACCCACTCGGTCTTCCGGTGCAAGAGAATTCGGAGCGACGGATGCCTTTGCGCACGGGATAGCCGAAAGCGCAGCCGGAACGCGCACTTGGCCAAGGGGGGTAGGGCGCAACATCACTCCTGGTACCGAAAGACCGCAGCCGCATGTGGAGCTTGCAGGTGATCTTGCTTGTACCTCCGCAGCCCCACTCTTGTCAAGTTCGATCGGCCTCCGCAGCCTCGGCCAGGCGCCGGCGCAGGGAGCTGCGCTCGCGCAAGAGGTGCAGGCCGTAGGTTGTGAGAATCGCCCCGACGAGGCCGTACGCGATTGCCACGTAGGTCATCTCGCCACACTCCCGGCAGGCGCGCCTCGGCTGCGCCGGGCCCACTCCGCACGCATGGCGCCCACGTCCAGGCGCACCAGCAGTAGCCAGGCGAAGGCGACCAGCAGGGTCACGACCCCCATCAGGAAGGGCAGGCCCATGCCCGCACCCAGGCTGCCGCGCTCCAGGTTCTCCGGGTGCAGCGCCCGGCCCCCGAAGAGCTGGATCGCCACGTAGTTCAAGGGCACCGCAGCGAGCCCGACGATTCCATAGACCGCCGCGAAGCGGGCCGCCCGCTCGTCGCCCTCGGTGAAGCTGCGCAGCAGGCCGTAGGCCAGGTAGATGAACCACAGCACCAGGGTCACCACCAGACGGGGGTCCCAGGACCACCAGTGACCCCAGGTGCCCTTGGCCCACACGGGACCCGTGAGGATGTTGAGGGTGCAGAAGACCACGCCGACCTCGGCTGCGGCGGCCGCCAGCTGGTCCCAGCGTTCATCGCCGCGCCACAGGTAGAGTGCGCCGCCCAGCGCGGTGAGGGTGAAGCCCGCATAGGCCGCGAAGGCGCAGGCCGGGTGCACGTAGAGGATCTTCTGGATCACGCCCTGCACCGAGTCGGTGGGCGCACGCACCACCAGCACGGCGAATACGGGCAGCAGCACGCCGAGGGCCAGGCCCAGGGCGCGACGCAGCCCGGGTGCCGGACCGACGCTATGGGGGGCGGGTGTCATTCGTCGAGGACGTACTCGAAGACGAGGAAGGAGAGTATCAGATAGACCGCGTCGGCGACGAAGAGCAGGCGCAGTGCTCCGCCGGGTGCGTCGCCCGTCTCGAGCAGTCCCGCGGTGGCGCGCACGGCGCCGATCAGGATCGGCAGCAGCAGGGGCAGAATCAGCAGCGGCAGCATCACCTCGCGGTACGTAGTGCGCACGGCCACGGCCCCGAACACGGTGCCCACGGAGCAGATGCCCACGGCGCCCAGGGCCGCGACGCCCAGCAGGGGCGCCACCACGCCGCCGATGGGGAGCTCCACCACGCCGGCAAAAACGAGCCCCACCAGCACCTGCACGGGGAAGAGCAGCGCCACGTTGGCGGCGGCCTTGCCCAGGAAGATCCAGCCGCGGTCCACCGGCACCAGGGCCAGTCCGGAGAGGGCCTCGTTGTCCAGCTCCAGGGCGAAGGCCCGGTTCAGGCCCAGCAGCGCCGCAAAGGTGTACGCGATCCAGAGGAGCCCCGGGGCCCAGGCCCGCATCTCCTCGGCGGGCAGCCCGGGCAGCGCGAACTGGTAGACCAGCACCACCAGCAGCGCGAAGACGCCCATGGCCACGACACGGTCGCGGCTCCGCCACTCCGAGAGCAGGTCCTTCCAGAGCACCGAGACCAGGACGTTCACGCCGCGGCCGCCTCCAACACGGCCAGGTAGGCGTGCTCCAGCGCCTCGGGGGAGAGGTCCGCGCGCCGGGCGCGGTGCACGTCGCGGCCGCGGACCAGGATCAGGACGTCGTCGGCCAGCTCCGCCGCTCGCGCCAGATCGTGGGTCACCAGAACTGTGGTGCGTGTGCCGCCGCGCAGGGCGGCCAGGCGTTCCGCCAGGCGACCCGCTGCCGAGCGGTCCAGCCCGGCGAAGGGCTCGTCCAGCAGCACGACCGGCGGGTCGTGCACCAGGCCGCGCGCGATGGAGAGGCGCCGGGCCTGGCCCTGGGAGAGGGAGCCCGCCCGCCACTCCGCCAGCGCCGAGAGGTCGTGCTCCTCCAGCAGGGAGGCCACGCGTTCGGGCGCCTGCCGGACCCCGTAGAGACGCGCCGCGAAGAGCAGGTTCTCGCGCGCCGTGAGCGCCGGGTAGAGCAGTGTGGCGTGGCCCACGTAGCCGACCTGGCGGCGCGCTGCGCGTCGCTCGGTGGCCGCAGATCCGACGCGCAGCTCGCCTGCGCTGGGGCGGGCCAGGCCCGCCAGCAGGCGCAGCAGCGTGGACTTGCCCGCGCCGTTGGGGCCGACCACCGCCAGCATGGAGCCGGCGGCTACCTCCAAGTTCAGTCCGCGCAGGGCGGGTACGGGGCCGAACCGCTTCTCGAGGCCGCGGGCCTCGATCACCGCTTCGCTCACCCGTGGGCCCCCTTGGGATCGTCGGCGCCGAGCTGTGCACCGCACTGGGAGCAGAAGCGCGCCTCCGGGGCGGCCTCGGCGCCGCATGCGCCGCATGTGCCGGAAACCGCGGCCGGCGCCGGAGCGCCGGCGGAGGCTGCGCTGCGCTCGTCGCGCACCAGCGCCACGGCACGCTGCCGCAGGTCGTCGCGCATCTGCGCGTAGTCGGCCTCGGAGACCTTTCCGGTCTCGAAGTCGTGATCCAGGTCGTGGATATTCGCGTAGAGGGCATCGCGCTCGCGGCGGGCCGCGCTGCGCAGGTCCGTTTCGGCGGCCTCGGGCGCGTCCGTGCGCCGTAGCGGCGCCGCCAGGAAGGCCACCAGCCCCAGCGCCGCCAGGACCACGGCGCCCGCTCGCAGCGCGCGCGTGGGCGCGCGCCGCGCGGCCAGGGGGGTCAGGCTCAGCTCCAGGGTCTCGCCGACCTCCACGTGGAAGGCCTCGAAGTGCAGGTAGATCCGCTCCTCGGGGGTGCGCACCGGGCGACGGCGGTGCAGCCGCGTGCTGCTGACATCGAGTCCGCTGTCGGCGATGAAGACCTCGGCGATCGGAACGTTGCTCTCGAAGCGCGCTTCGTAGCGCGCGCCCTGCGGGCTCGCGGGCAGCTGGTAGCGCAGGTCGAGTCGCGACTCACCGGGGGGAACCGGACCCCGCACCACCAGCGCGCCGTCCTCGTAGGTGATGCCGGACGCAAAGCCGGCGGCGCCGTAGCGCAGGCCGGTTGCGTCGGGCGGGATGGGCACCCGCAGCAGGGGACGGTCGGGCGGAGCGGCCACGGGAGTCGCGCCGGTCACTTGGATGTGGAGTTCTTCGCTGACGCTCAGCGCAGCGTCGTCCATCTCTAGGAAGGTGCGGGTCTGCAGCACCGCCAGGGCGCTCGCGTCGACCCGGGCCTCGGGTACGTCGACGCGCAGCTCGAATCGCGCATCGTGCGGCACGGCCTCGGCGGCCAGCACGCGATAGGCGACACCCGCGATCTCGGCGTCCTCGGCCGGCGCCAGGCGCTCGGCTCGGACCTCGATCCCGGCGCTCGGGTGGAGCACCGAGAGGCGGCCGGCGCCCGACGGGTAGCGCTTGGCGAGCCGCTGCTCTCCGTCACCCACCGGCAACGCCCAGGTGAAGGCCAGCTCCTGGCTGCCGGGGTAGACCGGCCCGTAGTAGAGGACCTGGCGATTCTTGCGCACCACGCCCTCGGGCTGGATCGCGTAGGGGAGCGCGAAGCGCACCACGCCCTCGGGCAGCTCCGCGCGGTACGCTGGCGCCGTGCCGGCGTCGCGTTCCTCCGGCGTCGAGAAGACCACGCGTTCGCCGGGGTTGTGGATGCGGATGACTTCGGTCCCGACCAGCTCGTCGCCGATGCGCTCCAGGCGCAGGCTCGACTCCTCGATCGAGAGCCCGCCAGGGTCGCGCGTCCGTTCGCTCACGCGGATCGTGACCCGGCGTTCGGTTTCGCCGGGGCCGAAGGTCACGCGTTCCCCGACGAACGGGACGTCGGCATAGCGGGCGCCCAGCAGGTAGATCATGTCCGCCGCGGCGATGCCCTCGAATGCGAAGCTGCCGTCCGCGCCCGCCTGCACACGCCGCACGCCCGGCTGGCCACCCGACGCGATGGCGTAGAGCACCACGTCGGCGCCGGCCGCCCGCTCGGGGCCGTCGGGATGCTCGACGAAGCCATGGATGCGGGCGGGGCCGGCCGGGACGTCGGCAACCTCGGGCTCCTGGGCCAGGGTCGGGCCGGCGATCAGCGCCAGCGCCAAGGCCCAGCGGGTCGCGCGCAGCCCCATCATCCGCGCGGGTCCGGGTGGGGCCACATCACCAGCAACGTCCCGAGCACGAACGTGACGCCGCCGATCCAGACCCAGGCCACGAGCGGATTGCGGTGGATCTTGAGCGTTGCGGAGCCGTCGGCCTCCACGGCCGTGAGCAGCAGGTAGAGATCCTCGCGCAACGTGGAGCGGATCGCGGGAATCGACGCCGGCTGCTGTTCGAGCCAGTAGACACGCTTCTCGGGAGTCATGGTGGCCAGGGGCTCGCCGTCGCGGAAGAGCGCCACCCGTGCCACCGCGCCCCCGAAGTGCTGCTGGGGCAGCGGCTGCGCGGTCATGTAGCGCAGCTCGTAGCCGTCCATCTCGATCGTATCCCCGGGCTTCACGTTCTCGAGCCGCTCTTCGTTGAAGGCGGCCCCGGCGGCGCCGGCCAGGATGAAGACGATGCCCAGGTGCACGACGTAACCGCCGTAGCGCCGCTGGTTGCGGCGCAGCAGGGTGGCCAGGGCGCGCGGCGCGCTCTCGCCGTTGCGCATGCGCGCGCGCAGGGCGCGGCCGTACTCCTGGACGATGGTGCCCACCACGAAGGCCGACAGGGTCCAGGCCGTGAAGGCGTACCAGCCCGTTCGCGCGCCCATTCCGATCCCGACGAGCAGCGCCGTAGCCATCGCCAGGGCCCAGAGGCACGGCCACACGAACTGGCGCCGCAGGCTGGTGGTGCTGGCGCGGCGCCAGGCGATCAGCGGTCCTACTCCGGTCAGCAGCAGCAGCAGCAGCGCCAGCGGTCCGCCCAGGGTGTTGAAGAACTTGGGCCCCACCGTGGTCTTGACACCCTGAACCGCCTCGGTGAGCACCGGGAACATCGTGCCGGTGAAGACCACGAACAGGATGGCCACGAAGACCCAGTTGTTCAGCACGAAGCTGGCCTCGCGAGAGACCGCCGACTCCAGCCGGTTGGGGCTGCGCAGCTGCTTCCGGCGCAGGATCAGGGGCACGAAGAAGGCGACCCCCATGGTTGCCACGTAGGCCAGGAAGACGCGGCCGAACCACTCCGTCTGAGCGAAGGCGTGCACCGACTGGACGATGCCGCTGCGGGTCAGGAAGGTGCCGAACAGGCACAGGGTGTAGGTGAGCCCGATCAGCGCCAGGTTCCAGATGCGCAGCATGTTGCGCTTCTCCTGGATCATGACCGAGTGCAGGAACGCGGTTGCCAGCAGCCAGGGCATGAACGACGCGTTCTCCACCGGATCCCAGGCCCAGTAGCCGCCCCAGCCGAGCACCTCGTACGCCCAGCGACCGCCCAGCAGGACCCCCACGCCCAGCGTGGCCCAGGCGAAGATCGACCAGCGACGCGTGGTGCGGAACCAGGTCGTGCCCAGCTCGCCGGTGATCAGGGCCGCGAACCCGAAGGCGAACGGGACGGCGAAGCCGACGAAGCCCGTGTAGAGCATCACGGGATGGATGGTCATGAGCGGGTGCTGAAGCAGGGGGTTCAGTCCCGCCCCGTCCGAAGGCGCCTGGCCTGGCGCGAAGAGCTCGAAGGGGTTGGTGAAGAAGTTGAGCAGCACCAGGAAGAAGAGCTGGTTTCCCAGCAGGATGGCGGTCACCCACGGCATCAACACGCGGTTGCTGTGGCGTTGGCTCACCACGGCAGCGGTGCTGTACGCGGTCAGGATCCACAGCCACAGGAGCAGCGAGCCGTCCTGGCCGCCCCACAGCGCGGCCAGCCGGTAGGGCAGGGGCATTGCGCGCGCCGAGGTCTCGGCCACGTACATGATCGAGAAGTCAGACAGCGCGAAGGCGACGGCCAGGCTGCCGATGGCCACGCTGACCAGCGCCGTCACCGCGTACACGGCGCGTTCCGCGACCCGGGTCCAGCTGGCGCTGCGCGCCAGGCCGGCGTAGACCCCGAAGCCGATGCCCATGGCGGCAACCAGGAGCGCCAGCTGCTGTGCATTCGATCCGATTTCGGCCACGGTCCACCTGCAGGAGGCGCTGCGGCGGTGGGCCCCCTAGAACGAGGCTTGTTCCGTCGCCTGCGCCTGGAATTTGGAGGGACACTTCGCGAGAACCTTGCTGGCGTGGAAGACCGGCTCGCCGTCGCTCGACAGCTCGCCCTCCACGACCACCTCGGCGCCGTTCTTGAAGAGGTCCGGCGTCTCCAGGCTGTCGTAGTGCACGCTCAGGGTCGGTCCGCCGGCCGAGGTCCCCGCGTGGGGCGGATCCTGCTGCACCACGAAACGCACGGTCTTGGTCTCGAGATCCCGCTCGATCGAGCCCTCGGCTACGTAGCCGTGCACCCGGGCGGAGCCCGACACGCCGGCGGCCTGGAACTCGTCCAGGCTGGCGTAGTAGCGGTAGGCGTCGGAGCCGCCCAGGGACGTCCAGCCGTACCAGCCCACCAAGGCTGCGACGAGCAGCGCGCCGACTGCGATCTGGGTTCCCTTGGACACGGTCGGGTGAATCTAGCACCTCCCCCGGGGCCGGAAAGAAACCCGAAGTCGCAGACTTAGGCCGGGGTAGTCGACAGCCGCGAAGGTCGCGGCTACTCGGGAAAGGCCATGCCCATGAAGTTTCATCCTCGGGTCGATCAGCTCGAGCCGTTCCTGGCCATGGAGGTCATGGAGCGCGCCTTCGCCATGGAGCGCGAGGGCGCTCAGGTGATCCACTTCGGGGTGGGCGAGCCCGGAGTCGCGCCTCCGCCGGAAGCGGTGGACGCCTGCGTGGCGGCGCTGCGCGGCGGCGAGACTCGTTACACGGACAGCCGCGGCCTGATCGAGCTTCGCCGAGCCGTTGCGGCCGAGCACAGCCGGCGCAGCGGGCAGGCGGTCGAGCCCGGTCAGGTCCTGGTCACGAGCGGCACCTCGCCGGCCATGCTGCTGGTGTTCGGCCTGCTGGCCGGGCCCGGCGACGAGATCATCCTGGGAACGCCCCATTACCCCTGTTACCCGAACTTCATCCGCTTCTGTGGCGGGACGCCGGTGTTCGTGGCCAGCGGGCCCGGCGACGGCTGGCAGCTCGATCCCGCGGCGGTGCGCGCGGCCGTGACGCCCCGCACGCGCGCCATCGTCGTCGGCTCGCCGGCCAACCCCACGGGCGCGGTGCAGGCGGCCGAAACGCTGGACGCACTGGGCTCGCTGGGACCTCCGCTGATCTCCGACGAGATCTACCACGGGCTCACCTACGGCGGTGTCCAGGCGGCCTCGGCCCTGGGGCGCGCGGAGAACGTCTTCGTGCTGGACGGATTCTCGAAGCGCTACGCCATGACCGGATTCCGCCTCGGCTATGCAGTGGTGCCGCCGGCGGCGCTGCGCAAGCTCCAGGTCATGCAGCAGAACCTCTTCATCTCGGCCAACCGCTTCGTGCAGCACGCGGGCCTGGCGGCCCTGGAGCACGGCGCGCCCATGGTGGAGCGGCTGCGCAAGTCGCTGGACGGACGCCGGCTGCGCATGGTCGAAGGGCTGCGCGAGCTGGGGCTGGGAGTGGAGCAGCCCCCCCAGGGCGCCTTCTACGTCTTCGCCGACGCCAGCCGGTTCGGCAGCGACTCCCTGCGCCTGTCCTTCGACATCCTGGAGCGGGCCCAGGTGGCCTGCACGCCGGGCATCGACTTCGGTGCGGCCGGTGAGGGTTTCCTGCGCTTTTCCTACGCCGCTTCGGAGGCGGATCTGGAGGAGGGGCTGAAGCGCCTGGCCCGGGCGCTGCCGGAGCTGGCGTGAAGGTCATCGGCGCCGAGTTCGAGACCACGGCCGCCGATGCCGGCGGCCTGCCCCACGACGGCCTGCCCGAGGTGGCGTTCCTGGGGCGCTCCAACTGGGGCAAGTCCAGTCTGCTGAACCGCCTGTCGGGGCGCCGCGGCCTGGCTCGGACGAGCGGCACCCCGGGCAAGACGCGACTGCTGCACTTCTTCCGGCTGCGGCGCCGGGGCGGAGGGCGCGACACGGAGCTCCTGCTGGTAGACCTGCCGGGCTACGGCTTCGCGAAGGTGTCGCGGGCGGAGCGCAAGCGCTGGCAGGGCCTGGTGGAGGGCTACCTGGACGGGCGGGCGCCCCTGCGCGCCGCGGTGCTGCTGCAGGATCTGCGCAGGGACGTCTCCGACGATGAGCTGGACCTGGTGGCCTGGCTCGAGGAACGCTCGATCCCGGTGATCGTGGCGCTGACCAAGTGCGACAAGCTCAAGCCCATGCGCCGTGCAGCCCGGGTGCGCGAGCTGACGGCAGCCTACGAGCTGCCGCGCGAGCGCATCGTCGCCACCTCCGCGACCAGCGGCCTGGGCATCGACGCCCTCTGGCGCGCCATCGACGCCACCCTCACCAAACAACGCAACTAAACAAGGCGACAACTAAAGGGACTGTCCCGTTAGTTGCCTGCGGAACCAGCGGGACTGTCCCCGGGGTTCCGGTTAGCGGAAGAGGTCGGTGGCGGGGTTTCGCAGGGTGCTGGCCAGGGGGGCGTCGCCTTCGATCGCGATGCCTTCGATCCACACGGCCGGGACGCCGGAGGCCTTCTCCATCAGGAGCCCGGCGGCGGCGGCGAGCTGGTCGGCGGTGGCGCTGACGGTGACCTGCAGCTCGCGACCGGACAGGTCGTGCGTGCCGCGTGCGTCGGTCAGCGGAGCCAGGCCCGCGCAGCCGATCGCCTGATCCACCAGGCCCTCGCGCCAGGGCCGGCCGAAGGTGTCCGACACCACGACTCCCAGGCGCTCGTCGGGCCCCGCCAGCGCTTCGCGCAGGCGTCGAGCCGAGGCGTCCGGGTCCTCGGGCAGCAGCACGGCTACGTCCGGGCCGGGGGCGTTGGAGAGGTCGACCCCGGCGTTGGCGCACACGAAGCCGTGGTGGGTCTCGGTGATCAGGACGCCGTGGCCGCGGCGCACGATGCGCCGGCTCTCGCGCAGCATCCGGCGGGGTCGTCACGCCCGACCCTTCCCCCAGCCCAGACGCTCCAGCAGCGCGCGCGTGCGCTTTCCCGCGCCGCTCGAGGCCAGGAAGGCGTCCACGTCCTCGGCACCGTCCAGGTCCACCCGCAGCGAGGGGAGGGACAGCTCTTGCAGGGGTACGCCGGCCCGCTGCGCGGCATCTCGGTGGCGCGCAGCGCTGTCGGGCCCGAAGGCGTTGGGAAAAGCGTCGGGCGGCGAGCGCAGCAGGGCCGCGGTGCCGCCGTCGCCCGAGGCCGCCAGCACGGCCCAGGGCGGTTGCAACGTGCGGCCCGCGGCGAGCAGCGCGCCCAGGTCTGCGGGGGTGGCGCCGGCCACGTCGCCCAGCACGACCAGCAGGGCATCCAGGCCGCGAGTGGCGAGCCGCTCGGCGCCTGCAGCCAGCGAGGGGTTGAGCCCGGCGTCGTCCAGCAGCAGCGCCTCGGTTCCCTGGGCCTCCGCCACGCGCGCGACCTCCGGGTCCTCGGTGACGACGGCCACCACGTCCAGCTCCGGCACCGCCAGCAGCGCCTCCAGCAGATCCTCGAGCATGGCGCGCGCCAGCCGCGGCAGGGCGTCGCCGGGCAGCGCCTCCCGCAGCCGCGACTTGGCGGAGTCCAGGCGCTTCACCGGAACCAGCGCTGCGATCATGACAGCGCGTGGGCCAGATCGAGCGCCGCCTGGGCCAGACGGGCCGCCGCGTCCCGGTCTCGCATGATGCTGTCCACCGCCACGGCGCGCAGTCCCAGGGCCTCCACGTCGCCGGTCTGCTCCGCATCGCGCCGGTCCAGGACGAAGCCGTCGACCCACTCGCGGTACAGCCCGGCCACGCCCCGCGCCGAGACCTCGACGCCGATGCCGCGCAGCAGCCGGTCCGCGGGGCCCTTGATGGGAGCGCCGCCGACGATCGGGGAGATGGCCACGACGGGCGCCTTCGAGCGGGTCACGGCCTCGCGTACGCCCGGGATTTCCAGGATCGGTCCGATGGAGACCACCGGGTTGCTGGGGCACACCAGCACCACGTCGGCGGCGTCCAACAGCTCGCAGAGCCCCGGCGTGGGACGGGCCGCGCGGGCGGCCGACAGGTCGACGCCGTGCACGTCGTCCGGCGCTCCGTCTCGGGCCAGGTACTCCTCGAAGTGCACGCGGCGATCGCCTCCGAGCTGGACGTAGGTGGGGCAGGGATCCTCGGACATGGGAACGATGCGCGCTTCGACCCCGTAGGCGCGGCGCACCTCGTCGGTGGCTGCGGCCAGCCCGGCGCCTTCTCGGAGCCGAATCGTGCGGTGCAGGCAGGTGGCCAGGTCGCGGTCTCCCAGGCGGAACCAGGTCTCGTGGCCCAGCGCGCCCAGGGCGTCCACGGTCTGGAAGCTGTCGCCCTCCAGGCCGTAGCCGCGCTCGCGGTCCACGCGGTCGGCCAGCGTGTAGGTGACGATGTCCAGGTCGGGCGATACGTGCACGCCGTAGAAGACGGCGTCGTCGCCCGTGTTCACCACGGCCGTGACCTGACTCGGCGAGATCACCTCCACCAGCCCGCGCAGGAAGCGGGCGGCGCCCACACCGCCGGCCAGGGCCACCACCGAGACGGGTTCGGGCGCGGGCACGCGCAGGCTCCTAGTTCGGCTGCTCGAGCGCGCGGCGCTCGGCACGCAACGCGGCGATCTGCCCCTGCAGCTCCGGGAAGCGGCG
>CAMYOO010000016.1:25816-26601 GCA_947260035.1 uncultured delta proteobacterium | reverse complement strand
GCTCCTCCTTGGCGAGCTCCACCTCCAGCCCCGCGATCTGCTGATCCAGCTCGTTGCGGCGCGCCAGCATGGCCGGGTCCAGCGGGGCCGGCTCGCCGTCGACCAGCGGCTCTTCGCCGTCGCGGAAGTCGCCTTCGCGCACGCTGCCGCCTTCCGGCTCCGAGCCCGCATCCTGCACCGAGTAGATGTCGGAGCGTGTCGGCGGTCCGGTCAGCGGCGGGTACGGTGCGGGGCTGGTGGTTCCGCTTGCGGCCCCGGGGGCCGCGGCTCCGGCCGCAACCGTTGCGGTGCCGGCGGCCGTCCCTGCCGTCCCTGCCGTCGTGCCGGCGGCCGTCCCTGCCGTCGTGCCGGCGGCCGTCCCTGCCGTGGTGCCTGCGCTCGTGCCCGAGGTCGGCGGCGTGCCGGTGAAGGTGTCCGTGGCCGAGGCGGCCTCTGCAGGAGCGGCCGTGCTCGGCGCAGTCGGCGCCGGAGGAGTCGCGCCTGCCACCCCGGCAGCGGGGGGAGCGGGTGCCGGGGGCGGCGGCGGCGGCGGGGCGGCCTGCTCGGCTCGCATCTCGTCGACGTCGCGGATCTTGTTGCGCAGGTTCTTGGGAACCCGCTTCCGGTCCGTCGTGTAGTGGGCAATCCCGTTCTCATCGACCCACTTGTAGATGGTGGGGCGTCCGGGTTCGTCCTCCGCCGCGTGGCTGGCGCCGGCGCAGAGGAGCGGGATCGCAAGCGCCGCCGCGGCGCCCAGCCTTCGCATGCGCCGGAGTGTCGAGAACGCCCCTGTGAAGGTCAAGCGG
>CAMYOO010000016.1:0-25777 GCA_947260035.1 uncultured delta proteobacterium | reverse complement strand
CGCAACGGCGGCGGCACGCCGCTTGCTCTGTGCGTGTCACGTGACGCGCGCATCCTGGAAAGACTGGATCCTGCTGGGCCTCGTTCTTGCCGCATGGGCTGTCCCGGCCGCGGCCGAGGGCCGACATTCCTGGCAGCGCGCCGAGGGGCCGGCGCGCAGTGCACCGCTGACGGCCCTGGCCGTCGACGAAAGCGGGAATCTGGCGGTGGCGGCCGAAGGCCGCGTCTGGGTGCGCGGCGCCGCGAGCTGGCGCAGCCAGGCGGTTCGCGGCCCGCTGAGGGATCTGGCGTTCGACGGCGGAGCCCTCTGGATCGCCGGCGAGCAGGGTGTCTGGTGGCTCTCCGAGGACGCTCGCCTGGAGCCCCGGCACCCCGGGGCCGGCGAGCGCGACCGCCGTGTGGCGAGGATCGCGGCGTTCGCCGGCCTCGTGGCTGCGGCGGGCGATGGCGGTGTCTTCGCGCGGGCGCCGGGCGGGCCGTGGCAGGCCTTGCGCGAGGGCATCCCTTCGCGACCCGCGTCCGCCATTCTACTTAGAAAAACAGCAACTTCGGAAGGAACTTTCGAGATCTGGTCGAGTGTAGCCGGGAAGCTGTACCGGGCGCTGTTGCGCCCGCAGGGCGCGACCCTGGAGGCCACCCCGTGGCAACGAGTCGCACTCGACGGCCCGGGTGGGGGCGCGATCCGCGATCTCGCCGAGGGGCCCGGCGGCAGCCTGGTGGCGCTGGGCGAGGGCTGGCTCGCCGCTGAGGTTCCCGAGGCCGCCTGGACCCGCCGCAGGCTCATGCTGCCGCCCGGGGCCGAGGCCCGGCGCGTTCGCTTCGCCGCTGGAGGCTGGCTTCTCGCCAGCGATCGCGGCGTGCTGCTGGGACGCCCGCCCGAGGCGTCGCTGCACCGCGCCGAGCCGCCGGTCGGCCGAGCGGCGGCGTGGGCGGTCGAGGCGGCGGGGAACGTCGTGTACGCGGCCACCGAGGAGGGGCTCTTCGAGTCCTGGCCGGAACGCAGCGCCCCCGCCGCCGAGCTGCAGCTCTCCCCCGAGTGGGTGCGGGACGATCCGGCGGTGGGCGTCGTCCAGCGCGCGGCGCTGATCTACCTGGGGCTGGGGCCCGCGCGGATGCGCGATCTGCGCCGGCGCGCCGACCGTCGTGGCTGGCTGCCGCGCGTCGATCTGCGCGCGGGCGCCGGGCTTCAGCGGGATCGCAGCCGCGACTTCGATCAATCGATCGTGTCCGGGGCGCTGCGCGAGCTTCTGGACGAAGAGCTCGACCGGCGCCACGACGCATCCTTGAGCCTCACCTTGTCCTGGGATCTGGGCGACGGCGTCCTCGACCCGGAGGTCATCGATCTGTCCCGGGAGGCCCGCGCCGTGATCGAGCTGCGTGACGACGTCCTGGACGAGATCAACCGTCTCTACTTCGAGCGGCGCCGGACCCTGGTCTCACTGGCCGCCCTGGGCTCGGGCGACGGCGCCGAGGCGATCCGCCTGCGCCTGCGGGCCGACGAGCTCGCGGCGGGCCTCGACGCGTGGACCGGCGGCTGGTTCAGCCGCCACACGCCACGCCTCGCGTCCGCGCTGCCATGAAGCACTCACCCCACAAGGAGGAAACCATGCACTCTCTGACCCTCGCCGCGGCACTGATCGCGGTATTCGCCGGCGCGCCGGCCGCGGCCGCGCTGCCGCTCATTTCGGAGGTCTTCTACGACGCCAGCGGCTCCGATGACGGGCTCACCTTCGTGGAGCTGGCCGGCGCGCCCGGCAGCACCCTGGAGGGGCTTGTCCTCGAAGGGGTGAACGGGGCCGATGGCGCTGTGGGCCCCAGCCTGGCGCTCAGCGGCACGTTCCCCGGCGATGGGCTCTTCGTCGTGGCCGACGAGCTCTCGGGAGGAGGCACCGCCGTCCTCGGCGCAGACCTGGTGGCGCCCTTCGAGCTCCAGAACGGACCCGACTCGGTGGTGCTGCGCCAGGGCGTCAGCGTGCTGGACGCCGTGGGCTACGGGGCCTTCGGCGCCGGGGACGTATTCGCCGGGGAGGGCAACCCGGCTCCGGATGCGCCCGGTGGCTCCAGCCTGGTGCGGCGCTTCGCCGACGTGGATACGGACGACAATGCCGCCGACTTCGAGGTGCTCGGGCTGCCCACGCCCGGCAGCGCGGTCCGCTCGGTGCCCGAGCCCGGCGCCGTCTGGCTGTGCGCCCTGGGCCTGGCGGCCCTGGCGCGGGCTCGGCCCTAGCCCGGCCCACGCGGGCGCCGTCACCCCCCGGGAAGCCGGGGTTTCAGAAGCGGCCGGGTTTCGCCGATAACGCCGTCCGGCGGGCGGACCCGGTGAAACCCGAGCCGCGCCGGGGCCCCAACGCGTTCTCTTGCTTGCGCACGTCGGGACCCTCGCGCACACTCGGCGCCACCGCGTCCGCTCGGGGGGGACGGACCCGGCATGCTGTCCGGCTTCAACACGAATATCCGACACCGCGACGTGCTGTTTCACGTGCAGACCGAGGACAGCGGTGTCCGGAATCCGCACATCATCAGCCACCTGTATCACCACGGGACCATCCTGGCGTCCCAGAAGAGCCAGTACTCGGAGCTGCTGGACTCGGTCCAGCTCGAGGCCGAGGTGAAGCGCCTGATGGAAGCCCAGCACAAATCGATGCTGAAGAAGCTGCGCGCCGGCGGCTTCGACGCGGTGATCGACGAACGCCTGGGTCACCTGTTGCCGGCGCTCGAAGAGACGGGATCGACCACCCATCCGGAGACGCCCCCGGCGACGCCGGAGCCCACGCCGATGCCCGAGGCGGAGGCCGAGGCGCGCACGTTCGGCCAGGGCATCGTCTCCGAGAAGCCTCTGGACGAGGTCGTCCTCGAGTACCTGGTGGACGCGGCGCGCAAGCGCAAGCGCCCCGCCCGGTGACCCCCGCGTGACGAGCCCCGCCGGCGATGCGCCCCGCCGCGATGCGCTCGTCCAGATGTATCACGTCTCCAAATCCTACCTGCCGGGCACCTTCGCCCTGCGCGACGTCACCTTGGAGGTGCAGAAGGGCGAGTTCGTCTTCCTGACGGGGGCCAGCGGCGCCGGCAAGACCACGTTGCTCAAGCTGCTGTTCGCCGCCGAGCAGCCCAGCGAGGGCCAGATCGTGCTGCGCGGTCGCAACATCGCCAGGCTGCGCGACTCGGCGATCCCGGGGCTGCGCCGGCGCATCGGGGTCGTCTTCCAGGATTTCAAGCTTCTCACGCAGCGCAGCGTGGAGGACAACGTGGCCATCGCCCTCGAGGTGCTGGGCCGTCATCCGCGCGAGATCCGCCGCCGCACCTTCGGGCTGCTCAAGCAGGTGGGGCTCCAGCACCGCCGCCACCATCTGCCGCTCTCGCTGTCGGGAGGCGAGCAGCAGCGCGTTGCCCTGGCCCGGGCGCTGGCCGGCGAGCCGGAGCTGCTGCTCGCCGACGAGCCCACCGGCAACCTGGATCCCGATCTCACCCTGGAAATCATGGACTTGATCGCCCATGCCTCGGCCCGGGGCACTACGGTGATGGTGGCCACCCACGACCACTCGCTGGTGGAGCGCTATGGCCGGCGCACGCTCCATCTGGAGGACGGCCGCGTAAGGGAAGACATCGCAGCGGCCGGGCCGCGCCGGTGAGCCGCGTCGCCGCGGATCTGCGCTACTTCACGCGCACCTCGCTCTCCGGCCTGCGCACCAGCACGGTCACCAGCGTCGTCTCCGCCACCACCATCGGCGTGGCGCTGGTGCTGGTGGGCGCCTTCGTGCTGCTGCTGCGCAACATGGAGGGCCTGCTGGACACCTTCGGCGATGACCTGCGCGTCACCGCCTACCTGGACGACGCGCTCGATGCGTCGGCCCACCCCGCGCTGGCGGATCGGGTCTCCACCATCGAGGGTGTTCAGGAGGTCGAGCTGGTCAGCAAGGAAGAGGCGCTGCGCCGCTTTCAGGAGGGCTTGGGTCGCACCACGGGCCTGTTGGCCGCGCTGGAGGAGAACCCGCTTCCCGCCTCCTTGGAGGTGAGTCTGAGCGATGCGCGGCGCACGCCCGAGGGCCTGCGCGTGGTGGTGGAGTCGCTGGACGGCCTGCCCGGTGTGGCCGACCTGGCCTACGGCCAGGAGTGGGTCGAGGGCTATGCGCGCGTGGTGGGTCTGGTGCGAGGCGTCGCGCTGGGCGTGGGCTGCGTGCTCGCCCTGGCCACGCTGCTGATCGTCGCCAACACCATCCGGTTGGCGGTATACGCGCGCCGCGACGAGCTGGAGATTCTCTCGCTGGTGGGTGCCAGTCGCCCCTTCATCGCAACCCCGTTCCTGGTGGAAGGCGCCATCCAAGGCGCGTTGGGCGGGGTGCTGGCGGTGGCGGTCCTGTATGCGCTCTTCCGTCTGGCGTTGCCCGAGATCGAGGCGGGGCTCACCCTCCTGCTCGGCTTCTCCGAGCCCCGCTTCCTGGGCTTCCGCGGCGTGCTCAACCTGATCGGCGCCGGCGCGGTCCTGGGGCTGCTGGGCTCCGCGGTGGCCGTGATCCAGGGGCTGCGCAAGTGAGCCTGCGTCTGTTGCTGGCCTTGCTGGTGTTGGGGTTGGCGCCGGCTCCCGTGGCGCGGGCCGGCGACGTGGACGATGAGCGCGCGCGCGAGTTGGAGGAGGTGCGGCGCGCCATCGAGCAGCGCCGCGAGCGCGTCGAGGCGTTCGAGCGCAAGGAGCGCGGACTGCTGGACACCCTGGAGGAGGTCGACCGCGCGGCATCGCGGATCTCGCGCGAGGCCAGGGTCGCGCGGCGGCGGGCCGGCGCGGCTCAGGCCCAGCTCGCCGCGCTGGAAGGGCGCGAAGAGGAGATCGCCGATCGCCAGGTGCGCACCCGGAGTACCATGTCCGCACGGGCGGTGGCGCTCTACAAGACCGGTGACGCGGGTCCCGTGACGGCCCTGTTCTCGGCGGGCAACCTGCAGGAGTTCCTGGCCCGCAGCCGGGCTCTGCGTCTGCTTCTGGATCACGACCGGACGCTGCTGGAGCGCTACGCCTCCGACGCCGCTGCCTTGGTGACCACGCGTCAGGAGGCCCGGGTCGCGGCTGCCGAGAACGAGCGCGCGTCGGCCGTGGCTGCCGCGCGGGCTCAGGAGCTGGCCGCCGAGCGCGACAGCAAGCGACTGATCCTGGGCCAGGTGCGCCAGGACCGCGCCAGCGAGCGCGCCGCGCTCCAGGAGCTGGAGGCCGCGGCGCTGGCGCTGGAGGAGACGCTGGAGCGTCTGCGCGGCCGCGACAGCGGGGGTCGTGGCCCGTCCAGCGACGAGCCTTTCGCTTCGCGCCAGGGCCGCCTGGTGCTGCCCGTGATCGCGCCGGTCGCACGCGGCTTCGGTCGCGTGGTCGATGACGAGTTCCAGACCGAGACCTTCCGCAAGGGCGTCGACTTCGCTGCAGCGGCCGGGTCGCCGGTGCGCGCCGTGGCTCCGGGCGAGGTGCGCTTCGCGGGCTGGTTCCGCGGCTATGGGCGGATCGTGATCCTCGATCACGGAGACGGCTATTTCACGGTCTCGGGCCATCTGGACGCTGTCGAGGTCGCCGTGGGCGATATGTTGGGCGAGGGGGAGGATCTGGGCACGGTGGGGGAGACCGGTTCCCTGTCGGGACCGCAGCTCTACTTCGAGATCCGGCAGGGCGCGGAGCCCCTGGACCCGGCCGAGTGGCTGGAAACCGCCCCATAAGGCAAAATCAGTGCGATCAAGGGTTTGCTGCGGAGGGCCGATTCCTCCAACGAGCCCGGGGAGATCCATGAGTAGGCTTCGTCTCGTGATTACATTCGCCGCCGGCGTCACCGCCGCCGCCATCGCGCTCGGCTGGCCCGGTGGCGTGGGCCCCCTGGCCGCCACCCGCTACGAGGATCTCTCGCTCTTCACCGAGGTCCTCAACCTGGTTCGCAAGAACTACGTGGAACCCGTGGACCAGAGCACCCTGGTCCAGGGCGCCGTGAAGGGGATGCTCCAGGAGCTCGATCCCCACTCCTCGTTCCTCGATCCCGACGTCTACAAGGAGATGCAGATCGACACCCGCGGTGAGTTCGCCGGCCTGGGGATCGAGATCGCCAAGCGTCGCGACGGCTACGTGGAGGTCGTGTCTCCCATCGAGGGCACACCCGCGCACCGGGCGGGCATCAAGGCGCAGGATCAGATCGTGGCCATCTGCCCGACCGAGGTTCCCGAGGATTGGAAGGAAGAGTGCCGCGGCACCAAGAACATGTCCCTGGTGGAGGCCGTGCGTCTGATGCGCGGGCCCAAGGGAACGAAGATCACCATTCGCATCTTCCGCGAGACGTTCGACCGCCCGCAGCCCTACGTGATCACGCGGGACATCGTGAAGATCCGCTCGGTGGAAGGTCGCATGCTGGAGCCGGGCTACGCCTACGTGCGGCTGCGCGCGTTCCAGGAGCGGACCGGCAGAGATCTGGGTCGCCTGCTGGACGAGCTGAGCGAACAGACCGAGGGCGCCTTCAGCGGGTTGATCCTCGACATGCGCGACAACCCCGGCGGGCTGCTGGACCAGGCCGTCAAGGTGGCCGATCACTGGCTCGCCCAGGGATTGATCGTCTACACGAAGGGCCGCCACGAGAGCCAGCGCCAGGAGTTCCGCGCCCAGAGCTCCGGCACCCAGGGCGAGTACCCGATCGTGGTCCTGGTCAACGGCGGCACCGCCAGCGCCTCGGAGATCGTGGCCGGCGCACTCCAGGACCACCACCGCGCCCTGATCCTCGGCACCCAGTCGTTCGGCAAGGGCTCGGTGCAGACCATCATCCCGCTCAATGACGGCTCGGGCCTGCGCCTCACCACGGCGCTCTACTACACACCCGGCGGCCGTTCGATCCAGGAGGTGGGCATCGGGCCCGACATCCTCGTGGAGCAGATCCTCGCCTCCGAGGGCGAGCGCGCGCGGCGCATCCGCGAGCGAGACCTCGAGGGCCACTTCACCCAGAAGGATGCGGATCCCGGGTCGTCCGCGAAGCCGCGTGAGCCCGAGGAGGGCGAGGAGCCGCCGGCCGCCACCAGCGAGGATCCGGGCGACCACCAGCTCGAGCGCGCCGTGGACGTGCTGAAGAGCTGGACGTACTTCCAGCGGCTCGAGGACGCGCGCCAGGTCGCCGAGCCCGTGCCCTCCCAGGCCGCGCTTCAGCGTTAGGCGGCCGAGCCGATCCTTGCGGGGGCCCGCTCTTCGCTCGACTGCGGCTCGCTGCGCGCAATCCTTGCGGGGGCCCGCCCTTCGCTCGCCTGCGGCTCGCTGCGCGCCCTCGTCCAGCGACGGGAGAGAACCGAACTCCGTCGGCTCGGGCTTGCGGGCCATGGGCTCGGGGGCTCGATCTCCCTACGAGGGGCTGCGGACCTGGCCTGGGCGGAGGCGGGCGTAGCCCGGAGGCGCGCGGCGGGGTAGGGTCCGCGCGTGTCCGAGCCCTCTGCAGCCGCAGGGCCTCCCGTATACAGCGTCAGCCAGGTTCTCGCCGGGCTGAAGGGGCTGCTCCAGGATCGCGTGGGCCGGCTCTGGGTCTCGGGCGAGGTGAGCAACCTGCGCGTGCCCGCCTCGGGCCACGCCTACTTCACGCTCAAGGACGACGCAGGTCAGCTCCGCGCAGTGCTGTTTCGCGGCGCGGCCCGGCGCCTGGCCTTCGATCCGGAAGACGGGCTCGAGGTGTTGGCCTACGGCGAGCTCACCGTGTACGAGCCGCGCGGCGATCTGCAGCTCATCGTGCAGCAGCTCGAGCCGCGCGGACGCGGGGCGCTGCAACTCGCCTTCGAGCAGCTTCGCGGGCGCCTGGCAGGGGAGGGCCTGTTCGACGCCGAGCGCAAGCAGGAGCTGCCGGACTGGCCGCGCGTCGTGGGGGTGGTGACGTCGAGCGGGGCCGCGGCCCTGCGCGACGTGGTGCACGTGGTGGAGCGGCGCTTCCCCGCCCAGCCGCTGCTGCTGGCGTCCAGCCGCGTGCAGGGCGTCGGCGCCGAGGACGAGCTGGCGGCCGCACTGGAGGCCCTGGACGCGCAGCCGGACGTGGACGTGATCCTGTTGGTGCGTGGCGGAGGGTCGCTGGAGGATCTTCAGCCCTTCAACACCGAGCGGCTCGCCCGCGCCATCGTCGCCTGCGCCACGCCGGTGGTGAGCGGCGTGGGGCACGAGGTGGACGTGACCATCGCCGATCTGGCTGCAGACCTGCGCGCGGCCACTCCATCGGCGGCGGCCGCCGCCGCGCTTCCCGACCGCGAGCGAGTGGCGCTGCGCCTGGACCGCGATGCGCGTCGTCTGCTGGCCGCCGGCCGTCGCGCCATCGAGCGTATGCGCCAGCGCGCCGACGCCGGGGCCGAGTCCCTGCGCCTGCAGGCGCCCCGGGAGCGACTCGCGGCGCGGCGCGGACAGCTCGTCGCTGCGGGTCGGGCCCTGGGACGCGAGATCCAGACGCTGCTGGCGGCGCGCGCCGCCGGGATGGCGGCTGCCGCGGGACGCCTGGAGACCCTGTCGCCCCTGGGCGTGGTGGCGCGCGGCTACGCCATCGTGCAGCGCGCCGAAGACGGCGCCATCGTGCGCCGGGCCGGCGAGGTTGCCGTGGGCGACGGCCTGCGCGTGCGGCTGGCCGAAGGTGAGCTCGACGCGCGTGTGGAGGCGACCCGCGAGGGCACGCCCGGCGGGTCGCGTCGCTCCTGAAAAACTCCTCTGGTTCCGGCGGGTTTGACGCTCCAGGGGCCGGGTCCTACGCTCCGGCGACGATGGCGGATCCCGTGGAGGGCTCCGGCGCCGCCGCCGCAAGCCTCCCTTTCGAAGACGCGCTCGAGAAGCTGGAATCCCTGGTGGAACGCCTCGAAGACGGGGAGCTTCCGCTGGAGGAGGCGCTTGCGGCCTTCGAGGAGGGGGTGCGCTTGACCCGGAGCTGCGCCGAGCAGCTGGACCGCGCCGAGCGGCGCATCGAAGAGCTGGTCGGAGAAGGCGGGGAGTGGCTGCGCCGTCCCGCCGACGTCGACGATGAGGATGAGGATTGATGGACGTTCAGGGTTATCTGGCCGAGTCCGCCGCACGCGTGGAACGCTTCCTCGACGAGTCCCTGCCTGGCGCCGACGAGCCGCCCGAGCGCCTGCACGCGGCCATGCGCCATCTGCTCTTCCCGGGCGGCAAGCGGCTGCGTCCCGCTCTGGCCTTCGCCGGCGCCGAGGCGGTGGGGGCGGCGCCGGAGCGGGCCCTGCCCGTCGCCGGGGCGGTGGAGCTGGTTCACACCTACTCGCTGGTGCACGACGACCTGCCGTGCATGGACGACGACGACGAACGGCGTGGGCTCCCGACCGTGCACGTGGCCTTCGGAGAAGCCACGGCCGTACTGGCGGGCGACGCGCTGCTGACCGAGGCCTTCGCGGTCTTGGCGCTGGCGGACGAGTCGCGGGTCGCCGGCGTGATCGGTGACCTGGCCGAGGCCGCGGGCTCCCGGGAGCTGGTGGGCGGACAGCACGACGACCTCTCGTTCGACTCCCAGACCGCCACGCCGGAGTCCGTCGAGTCCGTGCACCGGCGCAAGTCGGCGGCCTTGATTGCGGCGTCCGTGGTCGGCGGTGCGCGCCTGGGCGGCGGCGATGCCGAGCGGCTGGGGCGTCTGCGGCGTTTCGGGCTGCAGGTGGGCGTGGCCTTCCAGATCGCCGACGACGTGCTGGATGCGGGCGACGACGAGCCGTGCTCCCTGGTGAGCCACCTGGGCGTCGAGGGCGCGCGGCGCCGCGCCGAGGATCTGCTGGAGAGCGCGCTGGCCGAGATCGAGGACCTGGGGGAGCCGGCCGAGGCGCTGCGCGAGCTGGCCCGCTTCGCAGTGCGGAGGGATGTATGAGCGAGGGCCTGCTTCTCGACGGGATCGAATCGCCCGAGGATCTGCGCGCGCTGCCGCGCGAGCAGGTGCAGCAGGTCACCGAGGAGCTGCGCAAGGAGATCGTCGAGCGAGTCTCCCGCACGGGAGGGCACCTGGCCTCGAGCCTGGGCGCCGTCGAGCTGATCACGGCGATCCACTACACGTTCGATACGCCCCGCGATCGGCTCGTGCTGGACGTGGGGCACCAGGGCTACCCGCACAAGATGCTTACCGGGCGCCGACGGCTCTTCGACCCCGACGGCCCCGGCATCGGGCAGGAAGGCGGGATCGGAAAGTTCCTGCGTCGCGGCGAGTCCGAGTGCGACCACTTCGGCGCGGGGCACGCCGGGACGTCGATCTCTGCGGCGCTGGGCATCGCGCGCGGCAAGCAGCATCGCGGCGAGCCGGGCATCGGGATCGCCATGATCGGCGACGGGGGCATCACCGCGGGCATGGCCTTCGAGGCCCTCAACCACGCCGGCGCCCTGCATCAGCGCAACTTGCTGGTGGTGCTGAACGACAACGAGATGTCCATTTCGCCCAACGTGGGCGCGCTGTCCTCGTACCTGTCGCGCAAGCTCTCTGCGCCCATGGTGCGGCGCATGAAGACCTGGACCAAGGACTTCCTGGGCGGAATGCCCGGCGACATGGTGCACTGGGCCCAGAAGGCCGAGGAGTCGCTCAAGGTCTTCTTCTCTCCGGGGCTGCTCTTCGAGGCCTTGAACTTCAAGTACGTGGGTCCCATCCAGGGGCACCGCGTGGACGTGCTGCTCGAGACGTTCGCGAACGTCAAGCAGATGCTGGACGCCGGCGACGGTCCGATCCTGGTGCACGCCATCACCGCCAAGGGTCGCGGCTACGAGCCCGCCGAGCGCGATCCGCTCAAGTACCACGGCGTGTCCACCTTCGAGGTGGAGACCGGCAAGATGGCGCCGTCGAAGCCCGGTCCGCCGTCCTACACCGGCATCTTCGCTGAGACCCTGATCGAGCTGGCCGAGCACGACGAGCGCATCGTCGGCATCACCGCCGCCATGCCGGGCGGGACCGGCCTGGACAAGTTCGAACGGCGCTTCCCGGATCGTTTCTACGACGTGGGCATCGCCGAGCAGCACGCTGTCACCTTCGCCGCGGGGCTGGCCACCGAGGGCATGAAGCCGGTGGCCGCGATCTACTCCACGTTCCTGCAGCGCGCCTACGATCAGGTGGTGCACGACGTCTGCGTGCAGGACCTGGACGTCACCTTCGCCATCGACCGGGCCGGCCTGGTCGGGGCCGACGGGGCGACCCATCAGGGCTTCTACGACATCGGCTACCTGCGCGCCCTGCCCAACATGGTGGTGATGGCGCCCAAGGACGAGAACGAGCTGCGCCACATGCTCAAGACCGCCATCGAGCACCCGGGGCCCGCGGCGGTGCGCTATCCGCGCGGCGCGGGCGTGGGCGTTCCGTTGGAGCCGGAGCTCAAGGCGATTCCCATCGGCGAGTCGGAGCTGCTGCGCGACGGCGAAGACGCGCTGGTGGTGGCGTTCGGAAACACCGTGCACCCGGCTGTGGAGGCCGCCGGCGAGCTGGCGGCCGACGGCACGTCCGTGGCGGTGGTGAACGCGCGCTTCGCCAAGCCCATCGATGCCGCGCGCATCGTGCCGCTGGCCCGTCGTTGCGGCGCGGTCGTGACGGTGGAGGAGCAGGCCGGCCAGGGCGGCTTCGGCAGCGCGGTGCTGGAAGCCCTGGCGGAGGCCGGCGTCGCCGTCCGTGCGCGCACGCTGGCGGTGCCGGATCGGGTGGTCGACCACGGCAACTCCGCCGACCAGCGGGCCGCGTTCGGGCTGGACTCGGCGGGAATCGCGAAGGCCGTGCGCGAGCTGGTCGAGGGGGGCGGCGCCTCCTGACGCCGCGGGCGCCGCTCACGCGCCTGGACGAGCGCGTGGTCGCGCTGGGCCTGGCCGAGAGCCGCACCCGCGCCCAGGCCCTGATCCGCGCCGGCCGCGTGCTGGTGGACGACGTGCCGCTGGACAAGCCGGGCACGCAAGTCCGCGAGTCGGCCTCGTTGCGCGTGCGCGGCGACGAGCGCCGCTTCGTCTCTCGCGGGGGAGAGAAGCTGGCGGGCGCGCTGTCCGACCTGGATCTGGATCCGGCGGGACGGGTCTGCCTGGACGTAGGCGCCTCCACGGGTGGCTTCAGCGACTGCCTGCTCCAGGCCGGCGCGCGCCGGGTGGTGTGCGTGGACGTGGGCTACGGCCAGCTCGACCAACGGCTGCGCAGCGATCCGCGCGTGCTGGTGCTGGAGCGGACGAACGCGCGCTACCTGGAGCGCGCGGCGTTGCCCGAGGAGCCGATCGAGCTGGTGAGCGTCGATTGCTCGTTCATCTCGGCCACTCTGCTGCTGCCGAGGCTGGTGGAGCTTGCGCCGGGGGCGCTGATCCTGGTGATGGTGAAGCCCAAGTTCGAGGTGGGCCGCGAGCAGGTGGGCAAGGGCGGTGTGGTGCGGGACGACGGCCTGCGGGCGCAGGCGGTGGAGCGGGTTCGGGCCTGCGCCCAGGGCCTGGGGCTGCGCGAGCGGGGCCGGGCGGACAGCCGCCTGGCCGGGCCGCGGGGGAACCGCGAGGTCTTCCTGCTCCTGGAGCCAGCTTGACGCCCCTCGGGCTGGGCCTACTGTGTGACGATACGAGGGTCAGCGGCATCTTACGGGGGTTCGTGCCCCGCGGGTGCGGACTCTCAGGAGGCTTCTGGACTCATGGCAATGGTCAACGTGACGAGTTCCGCCGCCGACCGGATCAAGGCTCTGCTGGACCGCGACGGCAAGCTCGCGAGCCACGGCCTGCGCATGAAGGTGGTGGGAGGCGGATGCTCGGGGCTCCAGTACGAGCTGGCCTTCGACGACGGCATCGGCGACGACGACCAGACCATCGAAGCCGGCGGAATCCGCGTCTTCGTGGACCCCAAGAGCGCTCTCTACCTGGCCGGCTCGACCCTGGACTTCGTGGATACGCTCCAGGAGTCCGGCTTCAAGATCGAGAATCCCAACGCTTCCGCGACCTGCGGCTGCGGTCAGTCGTTCGGCGCCTGAGGTCGGGGTGCGGGCCGCATGGCGGTCGAACTCCCCATCTATCTCGACAACCACGCCACCACGCGCGTCGACCCGCGCGTGGTCGAGGCGATGGCGCCCTACTGGAGCCAGGATTACGGCAACGCCGCCAGCCACGGACACGTGCTGGGCTGGCGGGCCGAGGAGGCCGTGGAGCAGGCGCGCGAGTCGCTGGCCTCCGCCCTCGGCGCCGAGCCCCGCGAGATCGTCTTCACCAGCGGCGCCACCGAGGCCAACAACCTGGCGCTGCTGGGCGCGGCGGAAGCCGCGCCCGTCGGGCGCAACCACCTGGTCAGCGTTGCCACCGAGCACCCGTCGGTGCTCGACCCCTGCCGTGCGCTGGAGGCGCGCGGCTTCGAGGTGACGATCCTGCCGGTGGACGCCGACGGGCGCATCGAGCCCGAGGCGGTGGCGGCCAGCCTGCGGGACAGCACCCGGCTGGTCTCGGTGATGGCGGCGAACAACGAGATCGGCGTGCTCCAGCCGGTGGCCGAAATCGGCGCTCTGTGCCGCGAGCGCGGCGTGCTCTTTCACACGGACGCCGTGCAGGCGTTCGGCAAGGTTCCGCTGGACGTGGAAGAGGCCGACTTGCTGTCGATCTCGGCGCACAAGATCTACGGGCCCAAGGGCGTGGGCGCCCTCTACGTGCGCGCGCGGAGGCCTCGGGTTCGGCTGGAGCCCCGGGTCTTCGGAGGGGGGCACGAGCGAGGTCTGCGTTCGGGCACGCTGCCGGTACCCCTGATCGTGGGGTTCGCTCGCGCGGCGGAGCTCTGTCTGGCCGAGCGAGAGGCCGAGGCCTTGCGTCTGGCCGAGCTGCGGGACCGGTTGCTGGCCCGGCTGCGCGGGTCGCTGGAGGGCGTGGCCCTGAACGGGGATCCGCGCCGGCGCCTGCCCGCCAACCTGAACCTGGCCTTCGCGGGTGTGGATGCCGATCAGTTGCTGGTCGAGCTCCGGGGAGTTGCGCTCTCGACCGGCTCGGCGTGCTCCTCCGCCACGCCGGGACCCAGCCACGTGCTGACGGCCTTGGGCCTGCCCGAGGAGCGGGTGCGCGCCTCGCTGCGCATGGGGCTGGGGCGCTTCACTACGCTGGAGGAAGTGGATCGGGCCGCCGATCAGCTGGTGGCCTGCGTGGAGCGGCTTCGTGGCGCTGCGCCTCGAAAGCCCGCCCCGGCGCCGCTACCCTCCGCCGGTTCGAAGTCGTGAGAGGGAGTCCAAAGTGAGCGAGAGCAAGAGCACCAACATCACGTGGCACGAGGGGCACGTCACGCGCAAGGAGCGCGAGAAGATCCTGGGCCAACGCGGCGTGACCGTCTGGCTCACCGGCCTCTCGGGCTCGGGCAAGTCCACCGTCGCGACCGCCGCCGAGCAGGTCGTGCTCGGCATGGGCAAGCTCGCGTACGTGCTGGACGGCGACAACGTGCGCCACGGCCTGAACAAGAACCTGGGCTTCTCGCCCGAGGATCGCACCGAGAACATCCGGCGCATCGGCGAGGTGGCCAAGCTCTTCAACGATTCCGGCATCCTGGTGTTCACGGCCTTCATCTCGCCGTACCGCGACGACCGGGATGCGGTGCGGGAGCTGATGGCCGAGGGCGACTTCGTCGAGGTGCTGGTCGACGCCGACGTGGCTACCTGCGAAGAGCGCGACACGAAGGGCCTCTACAAGAAGGCCCGGGCCGGCGAGATCCCGGAGTTCACCGGCATCTCCGCGCCCTACGAAGCGCCCGAGCGGCCGGAGCTGGTCCTCGATACCGCAACCCAGTCACTCCAGGAGAGCGTGGAGCAGCTGGTGGGCTACCTCGAGGAGAAAGGCTACCTGTCCCAGTGAGGGCGTGGAGGCATCCCGCCCGCTCCTCGGCCCGGAGAAGGGGGTGGGTCATCGGACCGCGACGAGGCTCGATGATGGCCCTGCGTGTCAGCGCGGAGGCCGCGCTGCTGGGGGTCGCACTGATCGCGATCTCGGGCTGCGCCAGTGTCTTTCCGGACCCCGCCACGACCGCCCGACCGCAGGCCGCCAGGTCGCTGGAGCCGTCGCCCGAGCTGGACTTCCTGATCGCGAGGCAGCTCGAGCTGGAAGGCCGGCTGGCCGAGTCGCTGGAGGCCTATCGTCGCGCGGCGAGCCAGGACCCGGAGTCGCCGTACCTGCAGCGCAAGCTGGCCCAGCTCTCGGCGCGCCAGGGCGACCTCAGCGGTGCCTTGCTGCACGCCGAGCGCGCATTCCAGCTGGATCCCGAAGACGAGGACACGCGCCTGCTGCTCGGCACCCTGTACCGGGTGCGCAAGGAGACCGCGGCGGCGGAAGATGTCCTGCGCGCCGACGACGGCGAGCCGCGCAGCGAGAGCGCGGCCTTCCTGCTCTACACGATCTACATCGAGGCCGAGCGCTATCCCGACGCGCTGACCACGGCGCGCTGGATCGTGGATCGCGATCCCGATTCGCTGCGCGGCTGGTTCGCCCTGGCCGGCGTCTACGAGCACCTGGACCAGCCCATCGAGGTGGAGAACGCCCTGGAGGAGGCCCTGAGCCGGGAGCCGGGCAATCTGGCGGTATACGGTGCGCTGGCGCGCTCCAGGCGCACGCGCGGCGACCGGGAGGGCGAACTCGAGGTCTATGACCGGGTTCTGGAGCGCTATCCCCATCACCACGCCACGCTGACGTCCAAGGCGGATGCGCTCATCGCCCTGTCGCGGTCCGACGAGGCCGTGGCCGCCCTGGAAGAAGTGGTCCGCTATCACCCGGAGGACGTTCGCTCGGCGGTGCGCCTTTCGCTGCTGGACTACGACGCCGGGCGCTACGAGGACGCCGAGGCGCGGCTGTCGGCCGCGCTGGCGAAGAACCCGGACGAGTACGAGGTGGCCTACCTGCTGGGCCTCGTGCGCCAGCGGCGCGGCGAGGGCGACGCGGCGATGGAGGTCTTCGCGCGGATTCCCTCCGACCACCGTCACTACGTGGACGCCCGCACGCAGATGGCGGTGATCCTGGAGGATCGCGGGGAGTACGCCCTGGCCTTGGCGGAGGTGGAACGCGCCCGGGCCGTGCAGGCGACGCGCCCGCTGGATCTCTACGCCGCCAGCCTGCGGGCCAAGACCGGCGACTTCGATGCCGCTGTGGCCTTCCTGGAGATCCTGCTGGCCGA
The DNA here is from genome assembly GCA_947260035.1 of uncultured delta proteobacterium. GTDB lineage: Bacteria > Myxococcota_A > UBA9160 > UBA9160 > JAFDET01 > JAFDET01. Next base: position 9,717 of record CAMYOO010000016.1, on the reverse strand, counting down.
GGCGCCCAGGGACGACGAGCTGCTCTACAACCTGGGCATCCTGCACGGGGAGGCCGGGCAGTACGACCAGGCGCTGATCTACATGCAGCGCGCCTTGGAGGAGAATCCGGACAACCCCGCTGCGCTGAACTACGTGGGGTACACGTGGGCGGAGCGGGGTGAGAACCTGGAGCAGGCCCAGGACTACATCACCCGCGCGCTGGAGCTGCGCCCCGACGACGGCTTCATCACCGACAGTCTGGGCTGGGTCTACTACATGCGGGCGAAGCCCCTGGTCGAGAGCGGCCATGCCACGGACCTGGCCCAAGGCCGCAAGCTCCTGCACAAGGCGTTGAACGAGCTGGAGCGCGCCTCGGAGCTCACCGGCGGCGATCCCGTGATCGCGGAGCACCTGGGCGACGTGTACCTGCTCCTGGACGACAAGCCTCGGGCGCTCGAGTTCTACGAGGACGCCATCGAGCAGGAGCCCCGGGAGGGCGAGCAGCCCGAGCTGCGCCGCAAGTTCGAGCGCCTGCAGCGCGAGCTCGGAGTGCAGTGAGGGCCCGCGCGTTCGCGGCCGCCGCGGTGGCGCTGGTCGCCGTTTCCTGCCGCACGACCCAGCCTCCGATCGTCCCTCTCGCCAGCGACGATCCGCGGCCCGCGCAGCTTCTCGCGAGTCTCGAGTCGCGCAGCGCCGGCCTGGAGGCACTGCGCGGCATGGCCCGGCTGGCCGTCGACGGCCCCGAAGGTTCGATCCGCTCCAAGCAGGTGCTGGTGGCCGCGCGCCCGGCGCGGTTGCGCGTCGAGATCCTGGGCTTCCTGTCCCAGACCCAGGCACTGCTGGTCACCGACGGCGTCCGCTTCGCCTTCTTCGACGCCCGCGAGCATCGCTACGAGGAGGCGCCGCTGCGGCCGGGCCTGCTCTGGGAGGTGGCGGGGATCGATCTGGAGCCGGGCGAGGCGGTGCGCGTCCTGCTGGGCGCACCTCGGCTGGATGCGCTGCAGCCCTCGGGCGCCGCGTTGCTTCCCGACGGTGGGCTGCAGGTGATCCTGGTGGATCCGTCCGGGCGTGCGCGGAAGGCTCTGGAGTTCGACGCTCAAGGGGGCCTGCGCCGCCTGGCGGCCTGGGAAGCCGATGGCCTGGCCGCCTTCGACGTTCACTACGATGATCTCGAGGCCGTGGGCGAGGCGCGATTCGCGCATCGGATCGACATCGCATTTCCGGTGACCGGCGTGAAGGCGCGCATCGACCTCTCCCAGGTGGCGCTGAATCCCGAGCTGGCTTCCGGGGTGTTCGAGCTGCGGCTTCCGGCCGGGTCGGGGGGCGGATGATGCGGCCGGCTGCGGCCTTCCTGACGGCGCTGCTGCTGGCGTGCAGCAACAACCCCTATCCGGACGCGGATGCCGACCGGAAGATCCTGTACACGAACTACCGCGAGGCGCCGCGCACCCTGGATCCGGCCATCGCCTACACCACCAGCGCCCATGCCATCACGGGCAACGTCTACGACACGTTGCTCGAGTATCACTACCTGAAGCGCCCCTATGAGCTGGTCCCCGGGCTGGCCGAGGAGATACCCCGGGCCGAGCCGCGGCCCGGCGGACGCGTCGCGTACCGGTTCCGGCTGCGCCCGGGGCTCCTCTACCAGGACGACCCCAGCTTCGCCCTGGGCGGAGAGGGCCGCAGCACCCGTGAGATCCTGGCCGCGGACGTGGCGTTCGAGCTGATGCGGATCGCCGACCCGGCGGTGAACAGTCCGGTCATCGAGCCCTTCTCCAACCTGCTGGGGTTTCGGGAGTTCACCGCCGCCCTGGCCGAGCGCAGGGAGACGGATTCGGACTTCGCCGCGCGGCCGGTCCGCGAGCAGTACGCCGAGCTGGGCGGCATCGAGGGCGTACGCGTGCTGGACGAACGCGAACTGGAGATCGTGCTCGCCGCGCCGTATCCCCAGATCCTGTACTGGTTCGCCATGCCGTTCACGACGCCGGTGCCCTGGGAGGCCGTGCAGTACTACGACGGTCAGGAGGGGCGCGAGCACTTCGGCGACCATCCGGTCGGGTCCGGCCCGTTCCAGCTGGTGGAGTACAACAAGCAGGCGAGCATGATCCTGGACGCCAACCCCAACTGGTACGGCGTGCGCCATCCGGAGTGGCGGGCGCCCGGTGCCACCTATCCGACGGAGGGCGAGGCCGGCGACGCGGAGAGAGGCCTGCTGGACCCGGCCCTGGTGGGCCGGTCCCTTCCGTTCCTGGAGCGCATCGAGTTCCGCCGGGAGAAGGAGTCGATCCCGTCGTTCAACAAGTTCCTCCAGGGCTACTACGACGCCGCCGGGATCATCCGCGAGAGCTTCGACAAGGTGATCCGCGAGGACCGGCTCTCGCCGGAGATGGCCGAGCTGGACATCCGTCTGGAGAAGTCGGTGATTCCGGCGGTCTACTACCTGGGCTTCAACATGGAGGACCCGGTCGTCGGCGCACCCGGCGGCGAGCGGGCGCGCAAGCTGCGCCAGGCCATGAGCATGGTCATCGATGTGGACGAGTGGCTGCGCTTGTTCGCGAACGGCCGCGGCGTGCCGGCCGAGTCGCCGCTGCCGCCCGGGCTCTTCGGCTACGAGGAGGAGTACCGGAACCCCTATCGGCGCATCGATCTCGAGCGGGCGCGCGCGCTGCTCGCCGAGGCCGGCTTTCCCGACGGCATCGACCCGGAGACCGGCAAGCCGCTACGGCTCAGCTTCGACACGCCGGACACCTCGGCCCAGGGCAAGCTGCGCTTCGAGTTCTACGTCAACGCATGGCGGCGCATCGGCCTGGACGTGGAGATCCGGGCCACCAACTACAACCAGTTCCAGGAGAAGGTGCGCAACGGCGCCTACCAGATCTTCCAGTGGGGCTGGGTGGCCGACTACCCGGACCCGGAGAACTTCTTCTTCCTGCTCTGGTCGGAGATGGCCCGCTCCAAGAACCAGGGGCCGAATTCCGCCAACTTCTCCGACCCGCGCTTCGACGAGCTCTTCCTGGCCATGAAGTCCATGGAGAGCGACGCGGAACGCCTGGCCATCATCCGGGAGATGCGCGGGATCCTCGAGGAGGAGCGCCCCTGGATCGAGCTCTTCCATCCGGAGGACTACGCCCTCTACCACGGTTGGCTGCGCGGGGTGAAGCCCGCCGGCATCTCGAATCCAACGGCCAAGTACCGCGATCTGGAGCCGGCTGTGCGCCGCTCGCGGCGCGAGGCCTGGAACGAGCCGGTGCTGTGGCCGCTGGCCGTGCTGCTCGTCCTGGGCGTGGTCATCACGGTCCCCGGCATCATCACCTTCTTCCGGGAGCGCCAGTAGTGCTGGCCTACGTCCTGCGCAGGTCGGCCTACGGGGTGGTGGTGGTACTCGGGGTGCTGCTGTTCCTGTTCGTCCTGTTCTTCACGGTGGCGAGCCCCGACGACGTGGCGCGGCGTGCCCTGGGCGAGAAGGCGCTGCCCGAGGTCATCGAGCAGTGGAAGGCCAACCACGGCTACGACCGTCCGCTCTGGCCCTGGCAGGACTTCGACGACAACATGCTCTTCGAGCACTACCGGCGCATGCTCACCTTCGACTTCGGCCGCAGCGACGCCGACGACGTGCTGATCATCGACCGCCTGCGCCAGGGCGCCGGACCCAGCCTGGCGTTGACCATCCCGCTCTTCGTGGTGGGGATCACGCTGGGGATCGTCCTGTCGCTCTTCGTGGCGTTCTTCCGGGAGACCTACATCGATCGCACCGGCGTCTTCCTGTGCGTCCTGGGCATGAGCGTGTCGATCCTGCTCTACATCGTGGGTGCGCAGTACCTGATCGCCAAGCTCCTGCGCTGGTTTCCGATCTCCGGCTTCGACTCGGACCCGGCGGTGATCGGGCGCTTCCTGGCGCTGCCCCTGGTGGTGGGGATCGCCAGCGGCGTGGGCGGAGATGTGCGCTTCTACCGCACCGTCTTCATCGAGGAGACCGGGCGCGACTACGTACGGACGGCCCGCGCCAAGGGCGCCGGCGAGATTCGCGTGATGGTGCACCACGTGCTGCGCAACGCCTTGATCCCGATCCTCACGCGCGTGGTGCTGGCGATTCCGTTCCTGTTCATGGGCTCGTTGCTGCTGGAGTCGTTCTTTGGCATTCCGGGGCTCGGCGCGATCACCGTAGACGCCATCAACGGCAACGATTTCTCGACCCTGCGCACCATGGTCTTCATCGGTGCGCTGCTCTTCGTGGCGGGCCAGATCGCGACGGACGTGAGCTACGCCCTGGTGGATCCACGGGTGAGGCTGGAGTAGCGCCATGGCCGAAGCGCACGTCCTCTCCAATCTCCTCGTGGCCCTGCTCCTGGCCGCGGGCGTCGCCGTCGGCTTCTTCGTCCGGCGCAACCGCCTGTGGCGCGAAGCCGTGGTCGATCTGCGCCGCCGCCGGCCCTTGGCGCTACTGGTGGTGGCTCTCTACGTGGCGGTGGCGCTGCTCGACTCCGTCTCGTGGGTGGGCGGGGCCGAGGCCGGAGAGGACGTGGTGGCCGCCTACAAGGCCCGCAGCGTGCTGGATCGCGCCTTCGGCGACTTCGTGGAGGCGTCGTACTCGGCGCCGCTGGCGGACGTCGAGTTCTACGGCGGCGCAGCCCTGGCGTACCCGGGCCGACATCCGCTGGGTACGGACATCCTGGGTCGCGACGTGCTCTACATGACCCTCAAGGGAGCCCGTGTGGCTCTCCTGATCGGCGGCCTGACCAGCCTGATCGCCATCCCCCTGGCGCTGTTGCTCGGCGTCTCGGCGGGCTACTACGGCGGTCGCATCGACGACGTCGTCTTCTTCGTCATGTCCACCCTGGCCTCGATTCCGGGCCTGCTGCTGTTGATCGCCCTGATCATGGCCATGGGGCGCAGCACGCTCTCGGTGTGCATCGCCCTCGGCGTCACCAGCTGGGTTGGGCTGTGTCGCGTCTCGCGGGGCGAGACCCTGAAGCTGCGCGAGCTGGACTACGTGCAGGCGGCGCGCGCGCTGGGCGTATCCGAGTTCCGCATCGTGCTGCGTCACATCCTGCCGAACCTGATGCACCTGGTGATCATCACCTTCGTGCTGATGTTCTCCGGGCTGGTGCTGTCGGAGGCGATCCTCTCCTGGCTGGGCATCGGCGTCGATGGAAGCTGGGGCCAGATGATCGACCAGGCCCGCGACGAGCTTTCCCGGGAGCCCGCCATCTGGTGGAACATCGCGGCCGCTGGAAGCGCGCTCTTCGGGCTGCTGCTGGCGGTCAACTTCGTGGGCGATGCGCTGCGGGACATCCTGGACCCGCGCACCTTGCGGGAGGATCTGTGAGCGTCGCCCTCGAGGTGGAGGACCTGGTGGTCAGCTTCCCCGGCGGCGGGGAACGCACGCCCGTGGTCGACGGCCTCGGGTTGCGCCTCGATGCGGGCGAGACCCTGGCCCTGGTGGGGGAGTCCGGCTGCGGCAAGTCGATCAGCGCACTGGCCTGTCTGCGCCTGGTGCCGCGCCCCGGCCGCATCGATCGCGGGCGCGTCGCCGTCGGCGGCCGCGAGATCCTGGATCTGTCGGTTCCGGAGATGCGCGGGCTTCGCGGCTCCGAGATTTCCATGATCTTCCAGGAGCCCATGACCAGCCTCAATCCGGTCATCAACGTCGGTGACCAGGTGGTCGAGGCGATCCGGCTCCACGAGCGCGTCAGCCGCAGTGCGGCTCGCGCGCGCACCCTGGATCTCTTCGAGCGGGTGGGCATTCCCGATGCCGAGGCGCGCCTCGACGCCTATCCCCACCAGCTCTCGGGGGGTCTCAAGCAGCGAGTCATGATCGCCATGGCCCTGGCCACCGTGCCCAAGGTGCTGATCGCCGACGAGCCCACCACGGCGCTCGACGTCACGATCCAGGCCCAGATCCTTCAGCTGCTGCGCGACCTGCAACGCGACTCCGATACCGCGATCCTGTTGATCACCCACGACCTGGGTATCGTGAACGAGCTGTCCGATCGGGTCGCGGTGATGTACGCAGGGCGCAAGGTGGAGGAGGGCGGTCGGGTGGACGTGCTGGCGCACCCGCGTCACCCCTACACCGAGGGTCTGTTGCGCTCGATGCCGGCCCTGGCGCGGCCGGGGGAGCGATTGGCGGAGATCCCCGGCGTGGTGCCTCCGCCCGACGAGTGGCCGCCCGGCTGCCGCTTCACCGGGCGCTGCCCCCGGGCGCTTGCGCACTGCTCCGACCAGCCGCCGGCGAGCACTTCGCTCGCGGACGAGCACCGGGTCTGGTGCCATGCGATCGCCGAGGACGTGGCGTCGTGAGTGCGCCGGCCGGGGGCGAGCCGCTGCTGCGTGTCGAGGGCCTGCGCACCTGGTTCCCGATTCGCGAGGGGCTGATGCGCAAGTTGGTGGGTCACGTGCGTGCGGTCGACGACGTGAGCTTGGAGGTGGAGGCCGGCCGGACGCTGGCGCTGGTGGGTGAATCCGGCTGCGGCAAGACGACGGTGGGTCGCTCGATCCTGCGGCTGGAGGAGCCCCAGGCCGGCCGGGTGTGGTTCGAGGGCGAGGACCTGCTGGCCCTGGATCCGACGCAGCTGCGCCCCTATCGGCAGAAGCTTCAGATCGTCTTCCAGGATCCCATGGCCTCGCTCAATCCCCGCATGCGCGTGCGCGAGCTGGTGGCCGAGGGCATGCGCTCCTTCGGCATCGGCGGCGGCGAGGCCGAGCGCACCGAGCGGGTGGCTTCGTTGCTGGAGCGCGTGCAGCTCGACCCGGACGGGATGTGGCGTTACCCGCATGAGTTCTCCGGGGGCCAGCGTCAGCGCCTGGGTATCGCGCGCGCGCTGGCGGTCGAGCCGCGGCTGCTGGTGCTGGACGAGGCGGTGTCGGCGCTGGACGTCTCGATCCAGGCCCAGATCCTGAACCTGCTGAGCGACCTCCAGCAGGAGCTGGGCCTGGCCTACCTGTTCATCACCCATGACCTGAGCGTGGTGCGCTACCTGGCCCACCAGGTGGCGGTGATGTACGTGGGGCAGATCGTCGAGCGCGGGGACACCGATGCGCTGTTCCGCGAGCCGCAGCATCCCTACACGAGCGGCCTGCTCAAGGCGGTGCCCTCGGCGGACCCGCAGCGGCGCAGCGTCGAGCCGCACGTGCTGGGGGACGTGCCGTCTCCCGCGGACCCGCCGCCGGGCTGCCGCTTCCACACCCGCTGCGCGGAGGTCTTCGAGCGCTGCTCCCGCGAGGAGCCGAGCCTGTACCGAGCCGGCTCCGGCGAGGCCCGCTGCTTCCTGCGGGACCCGGAGAGGCGTGCGGCCCCCGAGGGGAACCCTGTGTTGCCTGGCGCCTAATCTCCCGGGGCCTTCCGGCCGACAAGACGGCCGGAGGGCTCTGATGCCGCCCAAGCGTAGGCTCGGCGAGATCCTCGTCGAAGCCGGGATGATCGACGACTTCCAGCTCCGCTCCGCGCTCTCCGACCAGAAGCGCTGGGGGCGGCCTCTGGGCGTGACGCTGCTCAAGCTCGGCTTCCTCGAGGAGGACGAGATGGTGCGCGTGCTCTCGCGCCAGCTCGACGTCCCCATCGTGGATCTCCGCAGCAAGCGCATCGCGCCCGAGGCGCTGAGCGCGATTTCCATCCAGGTGGCGGAGAAGCTGCGCTGCATCCCGCTGTTCAAGAAGATCGAAAGCGGCCGCGACGTGCTCTACCTCGGCATGGAGGATCCCACTGATCTCTCGGTGCTGGACGACCTTGCGTTTCGCATCGGAAGCGACATCCGACCGGTTCTGGTGGGTCCGAATCAGCTGACCGAGGCCATCGAGCGTCACTACCACGCGCTGGAGTGGGATGGCACGTTGGATTCGGAGCCTGAGCTGAGCGAGATTCCCGAGCCCGGCGACACGGCGCCCATCATCTTTCACGCCGAGCCGCCCCCGCAGGCCGCGCCTGTCGCGCTGGACGAAGAGATGCTGGAGAGCGCCGTCGAGCCCCCCGCCGCGCCGGCGGAGGAGGAGTTCTCCTTCGCGTTCGACCCGTCGAGCGAGGCCGGCCCCTTCCTCACCGATCCGGAGCCGCCCACCGAGGGCCTCGCAGCGCCGCGCGCACCGGAGGCCGAGCCGGACCCCGAGCCGCCGCCGACGAGGCCGCGCGTCCTGGGTCCGGAGTTCGTCCAGGACATGGGCTCTACGGAGTCGTCGCCGACGGCCGACGCGTCTGCGGAACCGCCCGCCGAGCGACCCCGCGATGTTCCCACCCGGACCATCCTGCGGGCGGTGACCCAGCTGCTGATCGATCGTGGCATTTTCGAGCGCCAGGAGCTGCTCGATCAGATCCAGCGCCTGGAGACCTCCGAGGAGCCGTAGGCTCGGTCTCGGCGGGGCGTTGACACCCCGCGCGCAGCGGGCGACTGTGCCCGGCATGCGCATCGAGTACGGGTTCGAGCTGGATGAGGTAGAAACTCCGCGCTTCGCCGTGGAAGCGGTCGAGGGCATCGGCAAGCTCTTCACGTTGGCGACGCTGGTGCTCAACGTCCTGGAGTCCCGCAGCGGCGTCGAGCTGGTCTTCCACGGCTTGAACCCCGACGATCCCGAGCGCAAGATCACGGCCTTCCGCGAGGTGCTGGAGAGCTCGGCCCACCGGCTGCAGCTCAGCTACGAGCGCGGGCGCGGCGGCCAGGTCGCCGGCGCCTCGAGCTACTACCAGTGGCTCGTGATCCGCAGCACGGGCTGACCAGACCAAGGACCGTCCCCTTACTTGGTCTGGGTGGGGCAGGACGTGCCGGTCCAGCGGTGGCTTCGGGCCAGAGAGCGCTCCACCACCTCGCGGAGCGCGCTGCGCATTCCACTGTGGAAGGGCAGGGCGCCGGTGTAGCGGCGGAAAGCCTGAAGCCGCGCCGCGTCGGGGAAGCGGTCCGGCAGCGACGCGTTGAGCTGGGCCAGGGCGCGCAGGCGTCGCTCGTCGGTCAGGCGGCCGCGAAAGCGCACGCCGTCCAGGTCCAGGAGCCTCGTCTCGATTCCCGCGGATTCGGCCTGCACGTAGACGTGGCTTGCCTTGAGGTCGCCGTGGTCGACGCCGCGCCGATGCAGCGCCTGGGCCAGGCGGCCGCAGGCCTCCACCACTGCGGACGGCTCCAGGCTCGAGGTGTCGGCGGGCTCCGCGGGCCGCAGATCTTCCAGCACCACCAGCGAGGTCACCGGCAGGCCCAGGCGACGCCGCTCCAGGAACGCGAGGGGCCGCGCCGCGCCGATGCCGCGGGCGTCCAGGCCGTGGCCGCCGAGCCATGCGCGGCGCCCGGCGCTGCCGCGCAGCGCATCGGCCAGGGCGCGACCCAGGCTGCGGCCGGGCGATTCCTTGATCACGGCAGCAATCCCTTCCTCGCAGATGGAGGTGATGCGCGAGCGCCCGTCGTGCTTCAGCACCCGCGTGTCGCCGGCGCTCAGAGCCTCGGCGTGGGCGTCCAGCATCCGGGTCAGCCGCTCGGCGCCCAACTCGCGCAGCCGAAAGCCGGTCCGATCGCCGTGGGAGGCGCGCGCGAAGCGCCGTCCCTCGCGCAGACAGCGTCGCGTGCGGCTGCGCGCGTGCTCTTCGGCGCGGCGTGCGGCGGCCTCTCCCACGCTCCGCAGGCGCAGGCGCGCGGCGGCGTCGAAGGGCCGCTTCACGCCCAGGGCGGCCGCGCGCAGCCGAACCCGGTCGGGCCGCGACAGTCGCCGCCAGAGCGAGTAGTCGAGCCAGGCCAGGTCGCGCTCGCGGGCGCGCCGGCTGC
>CAMYOO010000015.1 GCA_947260035.1 uncultured delta proteobacterium | reverse complement strand
ATGCGCTCCTGGGTCATGCTGTCGCGCTCACGGACCGTGACCGCCGCATCGGACTCCGAGTCGAAGTCCCAGGTGACGCAGAACGGAGTGCCGGCCTCGTCCTGGCGCCGGTAGCGGCGGCCGATGTTGCCGGATTCGTCGTAGAAGACGGGGAAGCGGCGGCGCAGGTCGCCGGCCAGACGCCGGGCGGACTCGCTCAACTTCTTGGACAGGGGAAGCACCGCCACCTGCACCGGCGCCAGGAAGGCCGGCAGTCGCAGCACCGTGCGGGTCTCGCCGCCCTCCAGCGTCTCTTCGCGCAGAGCGTTGCAGAGCAGCGCCAGGCAGGTGCGCTCCATGCCGACGGAGGTCTCCACCACCATGGGCGTGTAGCGCTCCTTGGTCTCCTCGTCGGTGATCGTCAGCTCCTTGCCCGCGAACTCGGTGTGGCGGGTCAGGTCCCAGTCCCCGCGATCGTGGACACCCTCGATCTCCTGCCAGCCGAACGGGAACAGGAACTCCAGGTCCGAGGCGGCGTTGGCGTAGTGCGCCAGCTCGTCGGAGTCGTGGGGGCGAATGCGCAGCACGTCGTCGCCGAAGCCCAGGTCGGCATGCCAGCGTCTCCTCTCACCCAACCAGTACTCGAACCAGCGCTCGCGCTCCGACGGGTGCACGAAGAACTCCAGCTCCGCCTGCTCGAACTCGCGCGAGCGAAAAGTGAAGTTGCGCGGGTTGATCTCGTTGCGAAAGGCTTTGCCGATCTGGGCCATCCCGAAGGGAATCTTTTGCCGGGCCGCCTCGCGCACGCGCTTGAAGTCGGTGAAAAGAGATTGGCAGGTCTCGGGCCGCAGGTAGGCCACGTTGGCGGCCTCCTCGGAGGCGCCGATGAAGGTCCGCAGCATCAGGTTGAACTGCTTGGCTTCGGTGAGATCGTGCTCCCCGCTCTCGCTGGCAGCGCAGCGCTCGACACCGTCGAGCTGATCCGCGCGGAAGCGCTTCTTGCAGGCGCGGCAATCCACCATCGGGTCGCTGAAATGCTCAACGTGACCCGACGCCTCCCAGGTGCGCGGGTGTGCCACGATGGACGTGTCTACCCCTTCCACGTCATCGCGGCCGCGCACCATGCGCTGCCACCAGAAGGCCTTGAGGTTCTGCTTCAGCTCGACGCCGAGCGGCCCGTAGTCCCAGAAGCCGTTGATCCCGCCGTAGATCTCGCTCGACTGGAAGATGAACCCGCGACGCGCGCACAACGAGACCAGCTCGTCCATGCGGACCGATGATCGTTCAGCGTTTCCGGCAGCCATGGCGCGCGGAGAGTAGCGAACCGTCCGCGTCACTTCTCCTGCCAGGTGGTGGTCCCGTCCCAGTCGGAGCCGGGCGGATCGGCCCGGAAGCGCTCGATCCGACCCCGGTACAGCGCATACAGGGCACGCCCGGGATCGCGCGCCTCGAACTGGGCAAAAAGCGCCTCGGCGCGGTCCCAGTCGCGCGCGCGGAAGCACTCCAAGGCCTCGGCCCAGCCCTGGAGCGCCGCGCGGGCTGCGTCGTCCAGGGCGGCCTCCTCGCCCCAGGGCTCGAAGATCGAGAGCACCTCGACCCGGCCCTTGACCCGAACCCGGTCGAGCTCACGGAACGCCATCCCGGCACACGCGTTGCGCGTGGCCTTTCCGACGATGACCGCCACGCCGTACTGCTTCGTGAGGCCTTCCAGACGCGATGCCACGTTGACGCTGTCGCCGATCACCGTGTAGTTGAGCCGGGTCAGCGAGCCCATGTTGCCGGCGACCACGACCCCGGTGCTGACGCCCACGCCCATGCCGATGCGCGCATCCCCCTCGAGGCCCAGCTCGCGGTTGATGGCTTCCATCGACGCGGCCATTTCCATGGCAGTACGCACGGCGCGCAGGGCGTCGTCGGGATGCGACAAGGGCGCGCCGAAGACGGCCATCACCGCGTCGCCGATGTACTTGTCCACGACGCCTTCGTGCGCCTCGACGATGTCACTGACCCGCGTCAGGGTGGTGTTCAGCAGCGAGACCAGCTCATGCGGCGTGCTGCGTTCGGAGAGCGAGGTGAAGTTCCGGACATCGGTGAACAGCACCGAGACCAGCCGTTCCTCACCGCCCAGCTCGATCTCCTTGCTGAGCAGCTCCTCCGCCACGGCCGGCGAGACCACCTTGCCCAGCAGGTTGCGGACCCGGTCGCGCTCGGCCAGGCCCCGGGTCATGCGATTGAACGAATCGGTCAGCACCCCCAGCTCGTCGCGCTGGGCCACCTCGACCGGGCGGGTGTAGTCGCCCCGCTCGATCCGGGCGGCACCCTGGGCCAGGATCGCCACCGGCCGCGTGACCCGCGAAGCGAGCAGGGCCCCGCCCCCCACCGAGAGCAGAACCCCGAGGGCGAAGATCCCGACCAGCAGCGCCCGCAGTCGCATGTAGGGCGCCAGCGCCTCGTCCAGCGAGCGCTGCAGCGCAATGGCCACGCGAGTCTCGCCGGCCGAGCGCGCGGGCACGACCCAGGTCACGTAGTCCAGGCCCGCCAGCTCCAGGGTGATGCGCTGGCCGGCCTCGCCCAGCTCCGGGCTGATGCGCCCCCCGAGCTCCTCCCGCGCAGCCTCGGGCAGGGTGGACGCGAAGGGCACCCAGCGACCCCCCTCCATGCGCAGCAGCGAGACCTCGGTGCCGGTCCGTTCGCTCTGGCGTTGCGCCAGTGCCTCGTCCACCGGGAAGCCCAGGACGATCCACTTCTCAGGCTCGGGCATGAAGAGCGGCGTCACCACCAGCTGGTGGGGCCGGTCGTCCAGGAACTCGATGGAGGACGCCTCACCAAACTCGCTGTCCTGTGCCGCCGCCAGCAGGCGTGGAAGCGGGAAGGCGGCGCCCGCGTCCTCCGGGTGCAGCGTGCAGCCCTCGGTGCGCGGATCGTCGCCCATGGAGGCCAGCATCATCACGCTGGCCGCGATCCGCTCTCGGTGGTTCTCCAGGACCGAGAGCAGGGTGGCGTGCTCGCCGGTTGCGCTGGCTTCCTTGAAGGCGAAGTCCGACGACAGCAGCCGCGCCTTCTCCAACAGGATCGTCTCGCGCACCTCGAGGGAGCGGGCGAAAGCATCGGCGGTCAGCGCCAGGGCCTCGTCCACGTGGCGGCGCGCGTTGCGGACGTTGGCCCCGTTCACCGCCAGGAAGGCGATGCCCTGGACCACCAGCAGCAGACCCAGGACGAAGGTCAGGATCCGTGCGCGAAAGCTTCGGAACTGGAGGCGCAGGGCGCCCTCCTCCGCGTCCCGCCTAGTAGTTGGCGCCGCCCGCGCTCGGGGCGCGACGCGGCCGCCAGACATGCTTCTGCTCGATCACGAACTCCGCAGACTGCCCGCCGGCTCCCACGGAGACCTGCTTCTCGACGTCGTCCTTGGCCAGCCGCGGATGCCACACGGCCACCCGGTAGTCCCGCGCGGACAGGCCCTCCAGGCGCGCGCGACCGCTGGAGTCGGTCACCGCGAAGTGCGGTGTATCCGCGACGTAGACGTAGGCCTTCATCCAGTCGTGGATGTTGCAGCCCAGCGCCACGACGCCCGGCTGGTCGAACAGGATCGGCTCCTGCGGCGTTCCCTTGTAGAGCGGGATCTCGAACTTCTTGGCCTCGGAGAACGAGTAGACATGGTGCCGGATCTGGTCGTGGTTGGGGAAGCTGATCCGGGTTCCGGCCTGCACCGCCGTGACGTAGGGGACGTACTCCTTGTCGATCTGGTCGATCTCGGTCGCCGAAGCCGAGGCGCCGCCCCCGGCGCCGTCGACGGCGTAAACCACGGCATCGGCCACGACGTTGCCGTTCGCGTCGCGCACGGTGACCTCCAGACTACCCGCCCAGGCGGGGTCCACGGCGGCGCACAGGGCTGCAAGAAGTCCGAGCTGGAGATTGCGGAGTCGGTTTCGCTGCATCGTCTAGTACCTGAATAGAACGGCGAGGGAGACCACGTTGCTCCGGTAGATGAGCACATCCGCCTTGCCCTGGCGGAACTTGTAGCCGAGGTCGACGGAGACGTGGTCGCCGATGCCGTAGTTGAGGTTAACGGATGCCTGGTGGATGTGGCCTTCGAGCCGGTAGACGCAGCCGCCGAAGACCCGGTCCCTGGCGATGGCCTTCACGTTGCTGCCCTCCCGGGCGAAGACCTTGGATACGTTGGAAGTGGTGCAGTTCGAGGCGAACTCACCGTCGCGGTACGTGTAGCCCGCGCTCAGCACCAGGCTGTCCCAGACCAGGAAGTTGCCGCGGATCCCGACCTCGAAGTTCTCCTGGTCCCAGACATCGGTGTCGATGGACGGAACCACGATCGAGCCGTTGCCGCCGTCTCGGTTGGTGTAGCGGCCGAAGATCGCCGCATCGATGCGCGGGTGGAAGCGTTTCAGCGCCTCGATGCCGGCGTCGTAGACCCAGCTGGAGCGGTCGTCGTCGTCCACCCACATGCGCCCGGCCGCGCCCACGATGCGGAGCTGAGGAACGTTGGGGCCGACGCCGAACTTGTGCAGGATCGCAGCGCGTCCCTGCAGCCGCACGCGGTCGAATTCGTCGAAGTCGAACTGCACGCGGCTCTGGAACTCGGCCGCCAGCGAGAGGCGGGTGTCGTCCGTGATCTGGTAGACGCGGCCGCCGCGCCCCCGGGCCAGCCAGGCGTAGTCGCTCTCCTCGTCGTCGCGGAAGGACGACAGGTTCAGGTTGTCGTCGTACTCAAAGCCCGTGCCGGCCTCGGCGATCCAATCCACCCATTCGGCCCGGGCGCTCCCGGGCCACAGCCCGACCGCCAGCGCCAGGGCAAAGACCGCGAGCCCCCCTCGCGTCACGCTCTCCCTCCGCATCCAGACCCCCTTGGGAAACCCCGTGTGGCAGCATTGTACACAGGACTCGCGCCGAAGCGCACCGCTGAAGCCGGTGAGATTTCCCGCAGGCCCAGCCGGCGCGCCTATCCTTGCGGGGGCCCGCACTACGCTCGCCTGCGGCTCACTGCGCGCCCTCGTCCTGCTCCGGAACCCACGCGAACTCAGGTACCTCGGGCTTGCGGGCCGCAGGCCAGGCGCCTACGCGACCTCATGCGGGGCTTCGGCCCGGATCGCACCTCAAGCGCCGGGGAGGTCTCCTCGCAGCCCTACAAGCAACCGCGCAGCCACCGAGCCAATGGCGCGCAAGCCCGAGCCTCAGGAGAACGCGCAAACCCTGTGGGTTGACGAGGGCGCGCAGCGAGCCGTAGGCGAGCGGAGGGGCTCGGCCGCCTAAGGATAGGCGTGCCGCCGACGGACTACGTCGTGGCACCCAGCCCCAACGCGTCCAGCACCGGCTCACTGCGCAGCTCGAGGCCCACGTGGAAGCGGGCGAAGCGGTGGACCAGCTCGCGGGCCTCGGCCAGGGCCCCGCCGGAAAGGCCCAGGCGCCCCAGCCGGTCCGGCGCCAGGAGCAGGGCCTGCTCCAGGGTGCGGAGTGTGCCCCGCTGCACCGGAAGCAGGCCTTCCAGGCGCAAACCGCAGGCGCGGCAGACCGGTCCGCCCTCGGGCACGTGGAAGGCCGCCGGCTCGCCGCCGCAGCGCACACAGCGGGCCAGCTCGGGCCGCAGGCCCAGGGCATCCAGGGCCCGCAGCTCCAGCAGCACCCGCAGCCGGGCATCGGGCTCGGCCGCTTCCAGCAGGGCCAGCGTGCGCAGGGCGAACCGGTAGAGCGCCGCCGCCTCGCGCGCGGCGTTGCCCTCGGGCGCCATGCGGTCGAGCAGCTCGGCCAGCCAGCCCGCCAGGGCGAAGCGGTCGGCCCGCCGGCGCAGCCCCGGGTGGTGGTGCAGCAACCGGGCCTGCTCGAGCCGGGCCAGGGTTCCCGGCCGACGGCGCACGGCCAGCTCGATGCGCACGCGGTTCAGCACGTCCAGGCTGCCCGCAAAGCGCTTCACGCTGCGGCGCGCGCCCTTCGCGATGGCGCCCATGCGCCCGGCGTCGGGGGTCAACAGGTGCACCACGAGATCGGATTCGCCGAACTCCACCGTGCGCAGGACCAACGCCTCAGTCCGCATCGGGAGATCCGCTGGGGGCGGGCGGCGGCGCAGTCTCAGGCACCCCCTCTTCGGCCAACGAGCGCACCGCGTCCCGGCGCACCGGCGGCGGGACAATCGGCTCCGCAGGCTCGTCGGTGCGGGAGGCGAACGCCAGCCACACGGCCGCAACCAGCGCCAACAGCGCCGCTCCCGCGAGCAGCAGCACCAGACGGCCCAAGGGCAGCCCTGCCTGCTCGGAATGCGGCTCGGCCTTCGGCTCGACCAGCATGCGCGAGACCGCGTCTTCCGGGTCGAGGCCCAAGGCCGTGGCAACCGCGCGCACGAATCCCCGCGCGAAGCCGTCGGGCTGGGCGTCGAAGTCCCCAGCCTCCAGCCGCTCGATGGAGCGACGTGGAATCCGGGTGACCGCCGCCAGCTCATCCAGGCTGATGCCGCGCAGCAGACGCTGGCCGCGGAGGTACTCGCCGATGGACGACGCGCCCCCTAGCGCAGCAGCTTCAGGTATTCCTCGGACTTCTCGCCCCACTTGCCGTTCGGCTTGGACTCAGCCACTGCCACCAGGTGCCGCACCGCCTTCTCCTGCTGGCCGATGGCGAGAAAGATCTCGGCGCTTCGATAGTGCGCCTCAGCCAATGCCAGAGGGCCCGGATTCAGATCGATCACCCGCTGGAAGAGCCCGAGCGCTTCGAGCCGCCTTCCTTCGGAAGCCTCAAGGATGCCGAGGTTGAGGAGCGCGGGCCAGTACTTGTCGTTGTACTCGCTGGCCAGCTCGAGATTGGCCCGGGCCTCCTGGGTCTCGCCCAGGCGATACTGGCACCAGCCCAGGTTGTTCAAGGCGCTCCACGGCTTGGCGAAGGTGGCATCCTCGAGCAGGATCTCGGCCTGCCGGGCCGCGGCCTCGTATTCGTTGCGCTGGATGTAGACACCCGACAGGTTGAGACGCGCCGAGTGGAAGCCCGGCTTGAGCTCCATTGCCCGCTCCAGGTGCTGGAGGGCATCGTCGGTGCGGCCGATGCGCCGGTAGGCCTCGGCGATGGCGAAATGGCTCCAGGGGTCTCGAGGCTCCAGCTCGATGGCGCTTCGAAGCTCGCGCACCGCCAGCGCATTGCGGCCGTTCTTCAGGTGATCGATGCCCACGTTGTACTTGGCCTCGGCCTGCTTCTTGGCCTGCGCCGCCGGATCGGGCTTCCTCAGCTCCGGCGACTCGGTGGTGACGCAGCCCATCCCCGCCACCAGCACCAGGGCGATGGCGAGAGGCAGCCAGGTATGTCGATTCGCGCGGATCATCTCTTCCTCCTCGCCTCCTAGAAGGCGCCGAGAATCCGGGCGAGCAGGCCCGGCTGCTCGCGGGTCGCTGCGGCTCTGCGTCGCACCAGGGGTACACGGCCCACCGCGGTGCGCTTCGGCGCGGGCGGGGCGGGCTCGGCGGCCTCCGGCGCCGCTTCCTCCCGACCCCGGAACTTGCTCAGAAGGGTCGTGCTCGCCGGTTCCGGAACCGGCGCGAGCGGTGCCTCGGGGTCCACAGCCTCGTCCGTGGCCGGCGACCAGTCGGAGGTCAGCTCCAGCGCCAGCGCACCCGAAGC
Organism: uncultured delta proteobacterium; assembly: GCA_947260035.1. Classification (GTDB taxonomy): domain Bacteria; phylum Myxococcota_A; class UBA9160; order UBA9160; family JAFDET01; genus JAFDET01. The sequence goes on along the minus strand of CAMYOO010000015.1, from coordinate 19,385 downwards.
CAGCTCCGGGTCGCCCTCGGCGGCCAGGTCGGTCAGCTCCAGCGGCTCGGCGTCCTCGACGTCCGGCTGTGTGATCTCGGCCAGGCCACCGGCCAGCTCAGCTTGGCCGGAGCGCGGAGGCGGTCGGCCTGCTTCGAAGGCCTCCCAGGCCTCGACCACCTTCTCTCGCCCGATGGTGTCGTCGCCCGACAGGATGTCATCGTCGAACAGGAATCCCATGCTCTCGGCGAAGGACAGCGCGGCCTCGAGCGCGGTCTCCAGCTCGCCGGCGTCTTCCAGATGTCCCTCGAATCCGTAGACGACCAGGCGGCCCGTAGTCACCGACCGCAGCCGCACCTCGAGCACGCTCTGCGCCTCGTCATCCCAGCCCATCACGAGGACGGCCCTGGCGGGGCCGGAGGGCATCTCCTCGGTGGCCACCACCGGGGCGTTCAGCGAACTGCGCAGCGCTGCGAATCGGCGGGGGTCCGGTGAGCCGGGATCCCGCTTCGGGAAGAACATGCCGGGCGTATCGGCCCGGCTCTGCGTGCACTTGAGCTTCTCGGGGCCGCAGCCACAGGGCCAAGCGCCCGGGTCGAGGGGGCTTTTTGCCGGACGCAGCGGGATCGGGTTCTACCCCCGGGGGCCTTTCGCCTCGTGCCCGGACGGATACACTCCTGACACTGAACGCGCCGTTCCGGATGTCCCAAGGGAGCAGCCGCCGGGTGGGCAAAGGCAAAAGCAGTAAGCCCGAAAAGCCCGTTGAAGACTTGGAGCGCGTCGCGATCCGTTTCGCCGGCGACTCCGGCGACGGGATGCAGCTCACCGGGACCAAGTTCACCGAGTCCACGGCGCTGGCGGGGAACGACCTGTCCACCCTGCCGGACTTCCCGGCCGAGATCCGCGCTCCCGCCGGGACCCTGGCCGGCGTCTCCGGGTTCCAGATCCACTTCTCCTCGGTGGACATCCGCACGCCGGCCGACCAGCCGGATGTCCTGGTGGTGATGAACCCGGCAGCGCTGCGCGCCAACGTGAGCGACCTGAAACCCCACGGCATGCTCGTGTTGAACAGCGACTCCTTCACCAAGCGCAACATCGAGCGCGCGGGCTACGACGGGGATCCCCTGCCCGACCTGGAGGAGCGCTACCGGGTGGTGCCGATCCCGCTCTCCAGCCTCAACCGCGAGGCCGTCCGGGGCCTGTCCCTGACCCAGCGCGAAGCCGACCGCAGCAAGAACTTCTTCGCCCTGGGGCTGATGTACTGGCTCTACAACCGGCCCATGGACTCCACCGAGGCCTGGATCGCCAAGCGCTTCAGCGGCGATGTGTGCGAAGCCAACCTGCGCGTGCTTCGCGCGGGCTACAACTTCGGCGAAACCAGCGAGCTGTTCCCGGTCTCGTTCGTGGTGCCCCGGGCGAAGATCGAACCGGGCCGCTACCGCAACATCACCGGGAACACGGCCCTGGCCTGGGGCGTGGTCGCGGCCGGAGTGCAGATGGGCCGACCGCTCTTCATGGGCGCCTACCCCATCACCCCGGCCACGGACGTGCTCCACGAGCTGGCCCGCTTCCGCCACTTCGGCGTCAAGACCTTCCAGGCGGAGGACGAGATCGCCGCGGCCAGCGCCACCGTGGGCGCCGCCTTCGCCGGCGAGCTGGCGGTCACCACCACCAGCGGGCCGGGCATGCTGCTCAAGCAGGAGGCCCTGAACCTGGCGGTGATGGTGGAGCTGCCGCTGGTCGTGGTGAACGTGCAGCGGGCCGGTCCGTCCACGGGCATGCCCACCAAGGTTGAGCAGGCCGACCTGCTCATGGTGATCCACGGGCGCAGCTCCGACAGCCCCATGCCCATCCTGGCGCCCTCCACCCCCGGCGACTGCTTCCACATCATGCTGGAGGCCTTCCGCATCGCGGTGAAGTACATGACGCCGGTCTGCGTGCTCTCCGACGGCTACCTGGCCAACAGCGCCGAGCCCTGGCGGATCCCCGACGTGGAGTCACTCCCCCGTCACGGCGTGGAGTACCGCACGGACCCCGAGGGCTTCCTGCCCTACGGCCGCAACCCGGAAACCCTGGCGCGCCCCTGGGCGATCCCAGGCACCCCGGGCCTGGAGCATCGCATCGGCGGGATCGAGAAGGAGGACGGGACGGGCAACGTCTCGTACATGCCCGCCAACCACGCGCGCATGACCCAGCTGCGCGCCGAGAAGTTGGCGCGCATCGCCCAGGACATCGCACCCGTCGAGGTGGACGGACCCGACCAGGGCAAGCTGCTGGTGGTGGGCTGGGGCGGCACCTGCGGCGCGCTCACCGCGGCGGTCGAGCAGGCCCGCGAAAAGGGCTGCCCGGTATCGCAGGTGCACCTGCGCCACCTGAACCCCTTCCCGGCGAACCTGGGCGACGTGCTGTCGCGCTTCGAACGGATCCTGGTGCCGGAGCTCAACACCGGCCAGCTCTCGCGGCTGCTGCGCGCCGAGTACCTGGCCCCCTGCGAGTCGCTCTGCAAGATCAAGGGCCAGCCCTTCAAGGTGGCCGAGGTGCGCGAGCGCATCGAGGAGATCCTTTCGTGAGTGAAGGCGCCACCAAGCTCTCCTTGAATCGCAAGGACTTCGTCTCGGACCAGGACGTTCGCTGGTGTCCCGGCTGCGGGGACTACTCGATCCTGGCCAACCTGCAGCGCGTGATGCCCGAGCTGAACGTGCCGCGCGAGAACACGGTCTTCGTATCGGGGATCGGCTGCTCCAGCCGCTTCCCCTACTACATGAACACCTACGGCTTCCATACGATCCACGGCCGCGCGCCGTCCTTCGCCACGGGCATCAAGGCCAGCCGGCCGGACCTGCACGTGTGGGTGGTGACCGGCGACGGCGACGGGCTTTCCATCGGCGGCAACCACCTGCTGCACACGATCCGCCGCAACCTGAACCTCCAGGTGCTGCTCTTCAACAACCGCATCTACGGCCTGACCAAGGGCCAGTACTCGCCCACATCGCGCCCCGGGACGAAGAGCAAGTCGTCGCCCGAGGGCTCCATCGACCATCCCGTCGACCCGATCGCCTTCGCACTGGGCGCCGGCGCCACCTTCGTGGCCCGCACCATCGACGTGGACGCCAAGCATCTCCAGGAGATGCTGCGCCGGGCTCACGCCCACAAGGGCACCGCCTTCGTGGAGATCCTCCAGAACTGCCCCGTGTTCAACGACGGCGAGTGGGAGGCCGTGGAGGACAAGAGCACCCGCGCCCGCTCGGCGCTCATGCTGGAGCAGGGCGAGCCGCTGGTCTTCGGCGATCCCGGCGCGCGCAAGGGCGTGAGGATCGAGCAGGGCGTGCCCTCGGTCGTCGATCTGCCCGAGGGCGCCGATCCGTACGAGTTCGGCGTGGCCATCCACGACGAGAAGCGTACAGCCGCCTACGCCTTCGCCATGGCCTCGGTGCGACCGCCCCGCTTCCCCACGGCGGTGGGCGTGTTCCGCGCCGTCGAGAAGCCCACCTACGAGGACCTGCTCCAGGCCCAGGTGGACGACGCAATCGCCGAGCGCGGGCCGGGGGAGCTGGAAGCGTTGCTCAACTCCGGCGACACCTGGACGGTGTCGACGGAGTAAAGGAGAGCCCACGATGGCATCGGCGCACATCATCCAGGGCCGCGAGGTGTCCCTGCCCTGCAACGTGCGAGATGCCTCTTCGGGCGCAGCCAGCTTCCTGGTCTCGGCGCAGGCCGCCCAGGCCATGCTTCCCGGCGACGCGTTCGACGTGGTGGAAATCCTTCCGGGGCGCGCGCTCCTGTCGCTGGCCATGATCGACTACCGGGACAACGACCTGGGCGACTACGACGAGGTCTCGATCGCGTTCATGGTGCGCGAGCGGGGCCAGTCCGGCGGCGTCCCCTACCTGGGCGCCGTGCTCGACGTCGTGCGTGGGAAGCTGAAGACCTTCATCCACTGGCTTCCGGTGAACCAGACCTTCACCCGCGAAGCCGGCGCCGAGATCTGGGGCTTCCCGAAGACGGTGGAAGACATCGACTTCGACTATGCGCCGGACCGGGCCACGTGCCGGCTCAGCGCAGACGGCCGTCACGTGCTGACCTTGTCGGTCCCGCGCGGCGGAAGCCGGGAGATGCCCAACACCGAGCTCATCACCTGCACCTACATCCACGGCGTGCCCCATCGGGTCCGCTTCGCCACCGGCGCGGGCGGCTTCGGCTTCTCCATGTCCGGCGGCCGGGTCGAGCTGGGCGAGCATCCCTACGCCGACCAGCTGCGCAGCCTGGGACTGCCCAAGCGACCGCTCATGTGCACGTGGATGGAGAACATGCACGGCCGCTTCGAGGCGCCCGAGAAGCTCTGAGCCGCCCGTCCCGGGAGGAGCGCTCCCGAGTCGAGCCTTCACTCGTAGCGCCGGCCGTCGTGCTCGAGCCAGCCGCCGCGGCGGCGGCCGTCGGGATCGTGGTGGGTCCAATGAACGACGCCGCCCTTGTCGTTCCACTCGTACTCGCCCCGGAAGCGCACGGCGTCGCCGCGCCGCAAGTCGGGAACACGCGGGGCCAGGTCGATGTTGTGGGCGATGAGCACGCGCGGCCCGCCCTCGACCCGGACCAGGAAGCGCTGGTGCCGCGAGCCGCGGCGGTCGTCCGGCAGGACCCGCTCCACGCGGGCCGACGCTTCGACCCAGACGCCCGAGCGCTCCTCGCGCCAGGCCCTCTCGAGGGCGGCCGCACCGGCCCCGGGCTCGGGCCCGCCCGGCCAGCGCAGATCCAGCCGCTCCGCGGCGGCCAGGATCGCGGCCACGACCACCAGCCCCGTGGCCAGACGGGACGGCATGCGGCCGCGCCCGTTGCGGCGGCCACCTCGGAACCGCCTGGGTCTAGGCGCCGAGATCCGGCGCCGCCTCGACCAGGGTGTTGCCGATCTCGGCGGGCGAGCTCGCCACGGCCACTCCCGCGGCTTCGAGCGCGGCGATCTTGTCGCTGGCGCGGCCCTTGCCCCCGGCGATGATGGCTCCGGCGTGCCCCATGCGCTTTCCGGGAGGCGCGTTCTGGCCGGCGATGAAGGCCGCCACGGGCTTGGTCATCTTCGCCTTCACGAACTCGGCGGCCTCCTCCTCGGCCGAGCCACCGATCTCGCCGATCATCACCACGGCCTTCGTGTCCGGGTCCGCCTCGAAGAGCTCGAGTGCATCGATGAAGTTGGTCCCGATCACCGGATCGCCACCGATGCCCAGGCAGGTGGACTGGCCGACGCCCAGGCGCGAGAGCTGGTCTACCGCCTCGTAGGTCAGCGTGCCCGAGCGCGACACCACGCCTACGGGCCCGGGCCGGGTGATCTGCGCCGGCATGATGCCGATGCGGCACTGCTCGGGCGTCACCACGCCGGGGCAGTTGGGCCCGACCAGACGCATGCCCGTACCCGCCAGCGCGGCCTTGGCGCGCAGCATGTCCAGGGCGGGGATGCCTTCGGTGATGCAGACCGCCAGCGCAAGGCCCGCATCGGCGGCCTCCAGGATCGCATCGGCGGCGCCCGGCGGCGGAACGAAGATCACCGACGCGTCGGCGCCGGTCTCGGCAACCGCCTCGGCCACCGTGTCGAAGACCGGAATCTCGTCGATGGTGCTGCCGCCCCGACCCGGATGCACGCCACCCACCACCCGGGTTCCGTATTCGGCGGACAATCCGGCGTGGAACTGGCCCATCCGGCCCATGCCCTGCACCAGGAGCCGCGTGTTCTTGTCGGCGAGGATGCTCACGATGCGCTCCCGGCCGCAGACACGGCCTTCTCGCCGGCCTCGCGCAGGGTCTCCGCAGCGATGATGGAGAGATCCGACTCCGCCAGGATCTTGCGCCCCTCTTCCGCATTGGTTCCCTGGAGCCGCACGACCAGCGGCACCGCCAGGCCGACCTCCTCGGCGCCCGCCACCACGCCCTCGGCGATGAGGTCGCAGCGCACGATGCCGCCGAAGATGTTCACCAGAATGGCCTTCACGTTCTCGTCCTGCAGGATGAGCTTGAAGGCGGCCGTCACCTTTTCCTTGTCGACGCCGCCGCCGCAGTCCAGGAAGTTGGCCGGCGAGCCGCCGCACACGGTGATCATGTCTAAGGTGGCCATGGCCAGTCCGGCGCCGTTCACCATGCAGCCGATGCTGCCGTCGAGGCCCACATAGGCCAGGTCGATCTCCTTGGCGGCGCTCTCGCGGGCGTCCTCTTCCTCGGGATCGTAGAACTCGCGCACGTCCGCGTGCCGGTAGAGCGCGCTGTCGTCGAAGTTGAGCTTGCAGTCCAGGGCCAGGATCTCGCCGTCCTCGGTGACCACCAGCGGGTTGATCTCCGCCAGCGAGCAGTCCTTCTCCACGAACAGGCGATAGAGCCCGGCCAGGAAGGCATCGAAGCGCTTCACCTGCCCGGCATCCAGGCCGAGCCCGAAGCCCAGCTTGCGTGCCTGGAACGACTGCAGCCCGTGGTTGGGATCCACCGACTCGGAGAGGATCTTCTCCGGCGTCTTCTCCGCGACGACCTCGATCTCCATCCCACCCTCGGTGGAGGCGATCACCGCCAGCTTCTCGGTGGCGCGGTCCAGCACCACGGCCAGGTAGAGCTCTCGCGCGATGGCGGAGCCCGCCTCCACGTAGACCGAGCGCACCAGCTTGCCTTCGGGTCCCGTCTGATGCGTGACCAGCGTCATGCCCAGGATCTCGCTGGCGGCCTGCTTGGCTTCCGCCGCGGACTTCGCGAGCTTGATGCCGCCGCCCTTGCCGCGGCCGCCGGCATGGACCTGGGCCTTGACCACCACCACGTCGGAGCCCAGCGTCCGTGCGGCCGCCTCGGCCTCGGCCGGTGTGGTGGCGAGCTGTCCTTCGGGCACGGCGACGCCGTAGCTTCGCAGCAGTTCCTTTGCCTGGTACTCGTGGACGTTCATGGGCGCTTCCGCTCAGATCTCGAGCTGCGCGACCAGGGTGCGCACGTGGTCCACCGAGGCGTCGAACTGCTTGCGCTCGTCCTCGTTGAGCTCCACCTCGATCACGCGCTCCACACCGCCCTCGCCGATCACACACGGCACGCCCACGTAGAGGCCGTCCACGCCGTACTCACCCTCCAGGAGGCAGGCGCAAGGCAGCACCCGCTTCTTGTCCTTGAGGTGGGCCTCGGCCATCTCGATGGCCGAGAGCGCCGGCGACACGAAGGCAGAGCCGGTCTTGAGCAGGCCCACGACCTCACCGCCCGCCTTCTTGGTGCGCTCGACGATCTCGTCCAGGCGCTCGTCGGGGATCATCGTCTGCACCGGAATTCCGGCGACGGTGCAGTAGCGGATCAGCGGCACCATGGTGTCGCCGTGGCCGCCCAGCACCATGGCCGTCACGTCCTGGACCGAAACGCCCAGCTCCCAGGCCACGAAGGCGCGGAAGCGCGCCGAATCGAGCACACCCGCCATGCCGACGACGCGGCTCTTCGGGAAGCCAGACACCTCCTTGAAGGTGTAGACCATGGCGTCCAGGGGATTCGAGATGACGATCACGAACGCGTCCGGCGCGTTGTCCCGCACGCCTTCCGCCACCTGCTTCATGATCTTCAGGTTGGTGGCGAGGAGGTCGTCGCGGCTCATGCCCGGCTTGCGCGCCAGGCCGGCGGTGATGATCACCACGTCGGCGCCGGCGATGCCGGCGTAGTCGTTGGTTCCCTGGATCTCCGCGTCGGCGTTGATCACCGGCGCGCCCTCGGCCATGTCCAGGGCCTTGCCCTGGGGCAGGCCCTCGACCACGTCGAAGATGACGACGTCGCCCAGTTCGCGGAATGCCGCCTCCTGGGCCAGTACGCCGCCGATGTTGCCGCCGCCGATCAGGGCGATCTTCGGTCGCGCCATGGGGGGTCTCCTCGTCTTGGGTTCAGGACATGTTGGCGATGATGGCGTCGCCGAACTCCGAGCACTTGAGCACGGTGGCGCCTTCCATCAGCCGATGGAAGTCGTAGGTGACGGTCTTGGCGGCGATGGCCTTCGCGATGCCCGTCTCGATCAGGTCCGCCGCCTCGGTCCAGCCCAGGTGGGTCAGCATCATCACGCCCGACAGGATCACCGAGCTGGGGTTGACCTTGTCCTGGCCGGCGTACTTGGGCGCCGTGCCGTGGGTGGCCTCGAAGATGCCGTGGCCGGTCACGTAGTTGATGTTGGCGCCGGGGGCGATGCCGATTCCGCCCACCTGCGCCGCCAGCGCGTCGGACAGGTAGTCGCCGTTCAGGTTCATGGTGGCGATGACGCCGAACTCGCGCGGCCGGGTCAGCACCTGCTGGAGCGTGATGTCGGCGATGGCGTCCTTGACCAGGACCTGGCCCACGGGCGGCTTGCCGTCGCAGTCGTCCCAGCCGACGGCGCGACCCTGGAAGTCCTTGCGCACGAGCTCGTAGCCCCAGTCGCGGAACGCACCTTCGGTGAACTTCATGATGTTGCCCTTGTGGACCAGCGTCACGCTCTCACGCCCGTTGGCGATGGCGTAGTCCAGGGCGGCGCGCACCAGCCGCTCGGTGCCCTCTCGGGACACGGGCTTGATGCCGATTCCGGAGGTCTCCGGGAAGCGGATCTTGTCGACGCCCATCTCGTCGCGCAGGAAGGCGATGACCTTGCGGGCCTCGGGCGACTCCGCCTGCCACTCCACGCCCGCGTAGATGTCCTCCGTGTTCTCGCGGAAGATCACCATGTCCACGTCCTGGGGATTGCGCACCGGGCTGGGCACGCCCGGGTACCACTTCACCGGGCGCAGACAGACGTAGAGGTCCAGGATCTGGCGCAGCGCCACGTTGAGGCTGCGGATACCACCGCCGATGGGCGTGGTGAGCGGCCCCTTGATCCCCACCAGGTATTCGCGGAACGCGTCCAGGGTGGCCTCGGGCAGCCACTCACCGGTCTGGTCGTAGGCCTTCTGGCCCGCCAGCACCTCCTTCCACACGATTCCGCGGGATCCGCCGTAGGCTTTCTCGACGGCGGCGTCGAAGACGCGCACGGCGGCGGCCCAGATGTCGGGCCCGGTGCCGTCGCCTTCGATGAAGGGAAGGATGGGGTGATCGGGGACCTGAAGCCGGCCCTCGGCGTCCTGGGTGATCTTGGCTCCGTCGGGCATGGCGCTCGGTGGATACCGGATTCGCCGCCCCCGCGCCATGTTACGGGGCTTCTTCCCCGAGGGAGGCCAGCGCCTCCTGGACCGACGCGATGGGAATCCGCGCGGGGCAGACGGTCTCGCACGCACGGCAACCCGCGCAGGCTGTCGCCACCTCGCGAAGGCCCAGCCGGCGCACGTCGATGGCCAGACGCGCGCCGGACAGGACGGCGTCGCGCGGGTCCAGGAGCGGAGCGCCCCCGGCCTGGGCGCACGCACCCGAGCAGAGCCCGCACACCAGACAGGCCTCGGCGGCCAGTTGCAGGCCGCGCATCTCGGGCTCCGGGCGGCGCAGGCCGTCGTCACGGTAGTTGTCCAGAAAGAGCTGCTCGGCGTCCGTCTCGTCGCGACGCAGGGCGCGGCGCACCACATGCTGCGCGCCGACGCGCAGCTGCAACGACAGCGCCCGCAACGTCCCGGTGCGGTTGAACTCGCGCAGGAAGCCCCGGTAGCCCCTCATCGCTGCGCCTCCTCGGCCAGATGCGCCGCCTCCTCACCTGCGCGCACGCCCGAGAGCAGCGCGACGCCGAGTCCGGTGCGCTGCAGCGCCGGGTCGAAGCCGCCCAGGATCTCGCCTGCCGCCACCAGGTTGGACCACAGCGGGTGCTGATCGGGGCCCAACGGTCGCAAGCGGCCGTCCGTGCGCACGCCCGCGCCGAACAGCGGCTGCGGATCGGCGTAGCGGCGGCGCAGCTGTCCACGACCGGGTCGACCGTCCAGCCGCCGACCGCGGTCGTCGAAGACGGGCAGGCCGGCCAGGCTCTCGACCAGCGCATCGTCACGCTCGCCTAGGCCACCACCCACGAAGCGGCCGGTGGCCAACACCACGGCGTCTACTTCCAAGTCGGCCTCGCCCTCCAGCTCGACCCGCGCGATCCGTCCGGCCTCGCCCTGCAGCCCAGTGGCATGCGCGGTCCGCACCTCGACGCCCGCTCGCTCCAGCGCCGCGCCCAGCGCGCGGTCCAGTCGCAAGCCGGTGGGGCTCCACGGGGGTGCCCCGAGCAGCTCCGCCACAGGACCACCCGCCTGTTCACTCAGGGCCCGGCATACGGAGTGCGTGCGCGAGAGGCCGAGAATCGGCGGCAAGAGCAGCGTGCGTCCCTCGGAGGCCTGGCCGCGCACACTGCGGGCCAGCTCCAGCGTCGCGGCCGGATCATCCAGGGCCGCCGCCAGCCGGGCCGGCTGCACCGCCAAATCCTGCAACCCATCCGGCAACGCCAGGCGCGCCACGCGAATCGGGGGGCAGGGAACGCCCAAGGCGGCCAGCTCAGCCCCCAGCGCGCGAGCCACGGCGGGCGCGCTGAAGCCGGACAGGCCCGGCAGGTCACCCAGCACCACGCCGGCGGCGCGGCCCAGGTCACCCGCAGCCGCTTCGACCATGGCGAAGTCGCACACCCGCACGGCGCCGCGCACGTTGGCCAGCAGGCGACTCTCGTCGAGACTTCCCTCCAGACCGGCGCCGGCGGGACGCAGCCAGGCGTCCAGTGCCGCCGTCGCCTCCTTGACGGCGCGCGCTGCGCGGCCCGCATCCCGCTCGGGGAAGAGCGTCCCGTAGGGATGCGCGCGTCGCGCGTTGAGCAGGTAGGCGAGCCGCTCGCCGGGGCTGAGCGGATGGCTGCGCACCGGGTCGCGCCAGGGCAACCCGACCGGATCCGGCGACGCCCCGGCCACGTCCAGGCTCCCCCAGGAGAGCGCTGTGGCGCCGGGACCCCGGCGAACCAAGCGGGTGACCACCCCGCGCTCGGCCAGCACCAGGGCCGCCGCGGCGCCGGCCAGACCGCCGCCCACCACCCCGACCGCGTGCGGCTGCCCGGTCACGGCCGGCTCATCGCGTGCGGCTGCCCGGTCACGGCCGGCTCATCGCGTGCGGCTGCCCGGTCACGGCCGGCTCACCGTGCCCGGCTCGGGCGCGCTCCAGGGCCTCGCACCGCGATGCACGGCTCGGTGGACTTCCATGGCCGCGAGCTGGGCGCCGGACAGGGCCGGCGCAACGGCGCGCCAGCGCTCCGCCGCGAACTCGGCGACCTCGGCCGCCGTGCGCTTCGCGTCCCAGCCCAGCTCCTCGGCCAGCACCTCCCCGGCGGCGCCGGCACAGCCGGCGCCCTGGCACGCCCCCAACCCCAGACGCACGCGCAGGGTGCAGTCCGTGAGCCGGCGCACGCCCTCGTGACGCGCCACGTGTGCGAGCTCCGCATCGGTCACGGGCTCACAGGCGCACAGCGTCCGCGGCTCGGAGCCCGCAGCCAGCACCGCGCCACTGCGCGAACCGTGGCGATAGCCGACCCGCAACGCGGCCGGCCAGTCCATCCGGAAGCGGCGGGTCAGCGCAGCGATGTCCGGCGCCTCATCGCCGCCGGGCAGCGGCGACGTAGCGGTGCGGCACGGGGTCTGGACGCCCAGCGCGCTGCACAGTCGGTCGCAGGCGTCCTCGGCCATCAGCCGGTAGGCGGCCAGCTTGCCGCCGGCCAGACTCCAGAAGCCGGGCACACCGTCGCGCGGGCCGTGATCGATCACCGCGTAATCGCGGGACAGCTCGTCCTCGTAGGTGCCGAAGTCGTAGAGCGTGGGACGCACCGCGGCGATGCTGTGGAGGATCCGATGCCGTCGGATGCCCGGGATAGAGCGCTCCATGGCCTGCAGCACGTAACGGATTTCGTCCTCGGTGACCTCCATGCGGTCCAGGTCGCCGTAGAAATCGTCGTCGGTGGTGCCCGCCATGCTGTTCTGCTCGTGCGGAAACGTGAACATGTCGCGACCATCGATGCCGCGCGCGTAGATGGCCGCGTCGGAGACGCGGCGCTCGAAGACCAGGTGGATGCCCTTGGCCGGGCGCAGACGCAGCTCCACCCCCGCCAGGGCGGCCAGCTGCGGCGCCCACGGCCCGGTGCAGTTGAGGGTGAGCTCCGCCTCCAGGTCGCGAAGCTCGCCGCTCAGGCGATCGCGCACCCGGGCGCCGCGCACCCGCCCCGTGCCGCCCTCGCGGATCAGCTCGCAGACCTCGTGGTGGGTGTGCACCTGGGCGCCCCGCTCGGCCGCGTCCAGCGCGTTCAGCATCACCAACCGTGCGGCGTCGACCCCCCATTCGTCGAGGGTAAACGCACAGTCGATGCGCGGAGACAGGGCCGGCTCCAGGCGCAGGGCCTGCTCACGCGACAGCCGCGTATGGGGACGACCGTTCTTGAGGGGCTGGTAGCGGTCGTACATCTCGAGCCCCACCTCGACCAGCTCCGGGCCGATGGGGTCCTCGCGGAAGACCGGCATGAGGAATGGAATGCGAAAGATCAGGTGCGGGGCGATGCGCTGGATGGCGCCCGAGTCGAGGCACGAGTGGTGCGTCACCTCGGGGTCATTCTGGAGGTAGCGCAGCCCCCCGTGGATCATCCCGGAGGAAGCCCAGGTGGTGCCGCCACCGAGCTCACCCTTCTCGACCAGGGCTACGCGCACGCCGCGCATGGCCAGGTCCCGGGCGACACCGGCACCGTTGATGCCGCCGCCGATGACGAGAACCTGGAAGCTCGGCGTGCGGCTCACCGGAGGCGGCTCACGAGCGCCGCCCCCTCCGCACGCGCAGACCGAGCTCCTCGAGCTGGGCGTCGGGAATCCCGCTCGGAGCCTCGAGGAACAGGTCCAGTCCACGCTGGGACTTGGGGAACGCAATGACGTCGCGCAAGCTCTCGCCTCCGGCCATCAGCAGTGCGAGCCGGTCGTAGCCGTAGGCGAAGCCGCCGTGAGGCGGCGCGCCGGCGTCCAGCGAGTTGAGCAGGAAACCGAAGCGCTGCTCCATCTCCGCCTTGCCGTAGCCGAGGATCTCGAGGATGCGGCGCTGCACGTCGCTGCGGTGATTTCGCAGGCTGCCGGAGCCGAGCTCGACCCCGTTGGCGATCAGGTCGTAATGAGTGCCCCTTACCCTCTCGGGATCGGTCTCCAGCAGGGGCAGGTCTTCGTCCACCGGCGCGACGAAGGGCATGTGCGCGTAGGTGAGCGTTCCGTCCTCCTCGCGCTCCAGAAGCGGGAAGTCCACCACGAAGAGCACGTCCCAGGGGCGATCTTCCATGCGGCCCAGGCGATGGCCCAGGTCGCTGCGCAGCCGCGCCAGGATGGCATTCGCCCGGGGCGCCGCGTCGGCCTGGAAGAAGAGCAGCGAGCCGGGCTGGGCCCCGGTGCGCTCGGCAATCGAGGCGCGCTCGGCGTCCGAGAAGAATTTCACGATCGGCGACTGCCAGGTTCCATCGCCGGTGACCCGCACCCAGGCCAGGCCGCGTGCGCCCAGCTCCTTCTTGGCGAACGATTCCAGGCGATCCACGTCGCCGCGCGACAGCGCGTCCGCAGCGTGGACCGGCAGGCACTTGACGATGCCGCCGGCATCCACGGCGCCGCGGAAGGCGCGAAACTCACTCTGCTCGAAGACGTCGGTCAGATCCAGGAGTTCGAGCTGGATGCGGGTATCGGGACGATCGATTCCGAAGCGATCCATGGCTTCGCGGTAGGGCATGCGGCGGAACGGCCGCGGCAGCTCCAGCTCGAGCACGTCCGCGAAGGCCCGCACCGTGACTTCCTCCAACACCTGGAGCACGTCGTCCACGCCCACGAAGGCCATCTCCAGGTCGAGCTGGGTGAACTCGAACTGGCGGTCGGCGCGCAGGTCCTCGTCCCGGAAGCAGTGGGCGATCTGGTAGTAGCGGTCGAAGCCACCGATCACGAGCAGCTGCTTCAGCAGCTGGGGCGACTGGGGCAGCGCGTAGAACTGGCCGGCGTGCATACGGCTCGGAACCAGGAAGTCACGCGCCCCTTCGGGAGTGGCCTTCGCCAGCACCGGCGTTTCCACATCCACGAACTCCAGGTCCGACAGCGTGCCGCGCACCGACCGCATCAACCCATCGCGCAGGCGCAGCGCGCGCTGCAGCGGCGGCCGGCGCAGGTCGTGGATGCGGTGGCGCAGCCGTACGGTCTCCTCGGCCTCTACCTCCTCTTCGATGGGGAAGGGAGGCGGCGTCGCCGTGTTGAGCAGACGAAGCTCCTGCACCGAGATCTCGACCTCTCCCGTGGGCAGGTTGGGATTGATGGTCTCCTCGGAGCGGCGCTCGACCACCCCGCGCGCGGCGATCACGAACTCCGAGCGGATCTGGCCTGCGCGGGCGTGAGCCTCGGGCTCGACATCCGGGCGGAACACCACCTGCACCAGGCCGCTGGAGTCGCGCAGGTCGATGAAGATCACGCCGCCGTGGTCGCGGCGGCTGTGGACCCAGCCCGCCACGACGACTTCTTCGCCGACCTGGCTGGCGCGCAGGGCGGAACAGGAGTGGCTGCGGCGCAGCGCGCCGAGCCCGTCGAGCTGAACCGGGTCGGGGCCGGACAAGAGAAAACCTCTTGGAAATGAAGGGTTTGGTTAGCAGACGCCGCGCGCGCGCGTCAATCCCGGGGGATCTCCGAGAGCTCGTCGGCGCTGCATACCTTGTTGCGGCCGGCGGACTTGGCCCGGTACATGGCTTTGTCCGAGTGGTCGAGCAGGTCTTCCCGGGAGCGGCCGTGGTCCGGGTAGGTGGCCACCCCGATCGACAGCGAGAGCTGCATCGCCTCGCCGCGACCGCCGTCGAACCAGTTGTCCGCAACCGTGGCGCGGATTCGCTCGGCCACCAGCATGGCGTCGTCGTGGCCGGTATCCACCAGCAGGATCGTGAACTCGTCCCCGCCGTAGCGCGCCAGGGTATCCACCTGGCGGACGCACCCGGCCAGCACCTGGCCCAGCTGGCGGAGGGCGCGGGAGCCCACCAGATGCCCGTAGCGATCGTTGACCAGCTTGAAGCGGTCCAGGTCCAGGAAGAGCACGGACAGGGGTGTGCCGTAGCGGTCTGCCCGCCGGATCTCGTGATCGGCCGCGAGCAGCAGGTAGCGAACGTTGTAGAGCTCGGTGACATCGTCGATGAACGCGCGCTCCTTGGCGCGGTAGTACTGCTCGGCGTTGCGCAACGAGAGCTCCGCGTGACCCGCGACGATCCGGGTCCGCTCGCGTTCTGCCTCTTCGAAGTCGCAGTCGTCCTCGATCACGAACAAGACGCCCGACTCCGTCTCTTCGCCCTGCACGGGAACGGCGAGGATTCTCTCCACCGAGAGACCGGCCTGACGCAGCGCGGAGTGCACCGGGCCGCTGCGGACCATGCCGATCTCACGGAAGGACTCCAGGTCGACCTGTTTTTCGTCGACCAGCAGGTCGTGGAGGCGATTCTCCTCGTGCTCCGCGAAGCCGCGCAGGATCAGGGCGTCCGAAAGCTCGAGCGACGAGCGCCGGAACACCGCCAGGCCGCGCGGCCGGCGCAGGCTGCGCAGCAGCACGTCCAGCGCCACCGCGTAGATCTCGCCGGGCTCGAGGCACGTGGCCAGAGCCCGACAGGCCTCGACCGTGGAGAGCATGTCGCGCAGGCGCGTGTTCTCTTCGACCAGGGCGCGCCGGGCCAGCAGCCGCTGGACGACCAGCACCAGCTCCTCGGCCCGGATCGGCTTCCGCAGGTAGTCGGCGGCGCCCATGCGCAGGGCGCCCACGGCGCTGTCCACCGAGGCGTGACCGGTCAACACGACGAAGTCGGTGCCCGGGTACTCGCGGCGAATGCGCTCCAGCAGGTCGAGCCCATCCATGCCGGGCATGGTGAGGTCCGAGAGGACCAGGTCCGCGGGCTCGCGGGCCAGGATACGCAGGGCTTGCTCGGCGCTTCCGCAGAGCTCCAGCCGCACCTGGGAGTTCAGCGCGTCGGAGGCCATCTCTCGGTCGAGACGGCTGTCATCGACGACGACGACGCGAGGTCGCCGCAGTTCTGCGCTCATCCCCTCTCCCGCCATCTTCGTAGCCCCACAGCCGGGGGTTCCACCCACTCCGTGGATCGTCCCGGCGCGATCAGCGCTTGAGTCCGGCCGGCGCCGCGGCATGATACCAGCACGGCCGCTGCGGTGGCCCTTCTTCCCCGCGGGGACTCACCCCCCACCACGAGGAGCAGTGTGTCGGATCTGAGCCAGGCCCTGGAACGCCACTGGAGAGAGCGAGAAACCTTCCGCTGGGAGGTGCCCGACGCCTTCAACTTCGGGCGCGACCTGGTGGACGGCTTCGCAGCCGAGCAGCCTGCCCTGCTCTGGCGCAGCGCCGCCGGCGACGAGCGCCGGCTCGATTTCGGGGCCGTGCAGGAGGGTTCCCGCCGCGTGGCGGGCCTGCTGGCGAACCTGGGAGTGGCCCCGGGCGATCCGGTGATCGTGATGCTGCCGCGGATTCCGGAGTGGCACCTGGTGATGGTCGGCGCCCTGCGCAGCGGCGCCCTGGTGATCCCGTGCTCGACGATCCTGCGCCCCAAGGACCTGCGCTACCGCGTCGAGCACAGCGGAGCCGTGGCCGTGATCTGCGGGCTCGAGCAGGTGGAGGCGGTCGAGGCGGTTCGCGACCAGCTACCGACGTTGCGCCACTTCCTGCTCCACACGGAGCCCGACGCAGCGGCGCCCGCAGGCTGGACCGACCTGGGCGAGGCATCGGCCCAGGCCGCGGAGGATCCGGGCCGGCCGACCCGCGCGTCGGATCCCGCCCTGGTCTACTACACGTCGGGCACCACCGGCCCGCCCAAGGCCGTGCTGCACTCCCATGGCTACACCTACGCGCAGCGCTACACGGGGCGCACCTGGCTCGGACTCCGGAACGGCGACCGCTTGTGGACCACCAGCGACACGGGCTGGGCGAAGGCGGCCTACAGCGTCCTGTTCGGCCCCTGGAGCTGCGGCGCCGAGGTCTTTCTCTTCCACGGTCGCTTCGAACCCGCGCGTGAGCTGGACCTGCTGGAATCCGTCGCACCCCAGGTGTTCTGCGCGCCACCCACCGAGTTCCGGCTGCTGGTGAAGCAGGACCTCTCGCAGCGCCGCTTCCCGCAGCTGCGCGAGTGCGTCTCGGCCGGGGAGCCGCTCAACCCCGAGGTGATCCGCGCCTGGCGGGATGCCACGGGCCTTACGATCCGCGACGGCTACGGCCAGACCGAGACGATCCTGCTGGTGGGCAACTTCCCCGGTGTGCCGGTCCGCGCAGGTTCGATGGGGCTTCCCATGCCCGGCCACGACGTGGAGGTGATCGACGACCAGGCGCGCCCGATGCCCGTCGGCGACGTGGGCGAGGTGGCCGTGCGAACCGGAATCCCGAGCCTGTTCCTGGAGTATTGGAAGGATCCGGAGGCCAACGCGCGCTGCCGGCGCGGCGACTGGTACCTGACGGGCGACCGGGCCTCGCGCGACGACGACGGCTTCTTCTGGTTCGTCGGCCGCTCCGACGACGTGATCATCTCGGCGGGCTACCGGATCGGACCCTTCGAGGTGGAGAGCGCCCTGGTGGAGCACCCGGCGGTGGTCGAAGCCGCGGCGGTGGCCGCGCCGGACCCGGTGCGCGGAGCCATCGTGCAGGCCTACGTCGTGCTGCGACCGGACGTCGCAGGCTCCGACACCCTGGTCGCCGAGCTCCAGGCCCACGTCAAGCAGGTCACCGCGCCCTATAAGTACCCCCGCAAGATCATCTTCGTCGACGAACTCCCCAAGACCGTCAGCGGCAAGATCCGCCGGATCGAGTTGCGCAGTCGGGCGGAGGGCTCGTAGCCGCGCGTCGAAACGCCTGCGCTACGCGAAGAAACAGACGCGTAGCCCTACCCGGCCTCTTGCAGCCGACCGAACCTATGGCCCGCAAGCCCGAGCCAACGGAGAACGCCAGCCCTACGCGTCGCGCCGAGGGCGCGCAGTGAGCCGAAGGCGAGCGTAGGGGCTCGGCCGCCTAAGAATACCCGTGGACCGACCGGTCAGTGCTCCGCAGAAACCGACGCAACCTTGGGCTTCGGGAGGACCTTCTCCCAGCGCGCACCGCCGTCGCTGCTGCGCATGACCAGGCCTCGCTGGCCGACGATCATGCCGAAGCGACCGGAGGGATCGAAGGCCACGTCGCGCATGAAGGTGAACACCTCGGGAATCACGACGTCCTCCAGCGGACCCCAGGTTCGCCCGAAATCGGAAGACTCGCGCGCCAGCCCCTTTTCACCCACGGCCAGCGCGCGCTCCTCGTGCCAGGGCGTAGAGGGCCTGCTTCACGCCCGAGTCGCCGTAGCGCCAGGTGAGCCCGCCATCTTCGCTGGTCAGCACCACGCCGCCCAGGCCCGTGATGATGCCGTGCATGTCGTCGGCGAAGCGAACCCGGAAGAGGTACGGGTTCTGCGCGATGTCGACGGTGACCCTTCCCTGGACATCCTTGCGTCCGTCCAGGTAGCGCTTGAGGAAGCCCGGGTCGTCCGCCAGGTAGTCTTCGTAGTCCCAGGGCGGGGTGCCCCGCATACGCAGCCGGTCCGAGAGGATCCCGGTCTCCTCGATGATGGCGCGCACGCCCACGGCCCGGGAGTCGAGCAGGTCGAACAGACCCGAAGGATCGTCCTCGCCACCGAACTGGGCCAACTCACGCGGAGAGCCGTAGGCCTCGATCAGGACGTTCAGGTGCTCCTGGGCCAGGATCACCTCCACGAAGGCCTTCACCCGCTCGCCGTCCTCCTCCGAGATCTCCGAGTCGTCGAACGGGAACGTGATGGGCTGGATCTTCTCGGTGCCGACGATCTCTGCGGGGGTCCAGTTCTTGCCCCGATCGTCGGACCAGAAGATGTAGCCGAACTCTCCGACGATCCAGCAGCGCTGGCTGGGCGCGGGTCGGCAGTAGACGTCGTTCAGGCCCACGTCCTCGAAGACCATCTCACCGTTGCGCACGCGCTCCTGCTCGGGCGCGGTGAGCCAGACGTACTGGGGATGCTCCGTGGTCACCGTCAGCGAACGGTCCTGCCAGGAGCGCCCTCCATCGTCGGTGTAGATGCGGGTTCCCCAGACGCCGACAGCCCAGGCCGTATTGGCATCGATGGTGTTCAACGAGAAGAGATGGACGCCCTGCGCCTGCTTGTCGTTGAGCTGAGGCGTCCAGGTCTGGCCGCCGTCCTCGGTGCGCAGGATCGTGCCGAGTTGGCCCACGATCCATCCGCGCTGGCCGTCCGCCATGCCTACGTCGTAGAGTAGCGGCAGGTGCGTCGGCGGGTTGTCGCCCCAATCGATCGAGCGCTCGTTCCAGTTGCTGCCGCCGTCGCCGCTGGCGTAGATGGCGGCGCGGTAGCCCACGGCCAGCGCGCGCTCCTCGTGCGGCGACAGGGCGTAGAGGGCCTGCTTCACGCCCGAGTCGCCGTAGCGCCAGGTGAGCCCGCCATCTTCGCTGGTCAGCACCACGCCGCCCAGGCCCGTGATGAT
>CAMYOO010000014.1 GCA_947260035.1 uncultured delta proteobacterium | reverse complement strand
CCGGAAGTCGAGCAACGTGGGCTGGGCTGGAACGTCGTAGTCCCACAGGTCGTGGTGCACCGTCTGGAAGTGCCACGCCACCGTGCCCGTGCGCGCATCCAGGGCGACGGTGGCGCTGGAGTAGTGATCGAGACCCTGGCGCTGGCCCCCGAAGTGGTCCGGCGAGGCGTTGCCGGTGGGCACGAAGACCAGGCCGCGCTCGGGATCCGCCGAGAGCGGGGCCCACACGTTGGGCGTGCCGGCGGTGAACTCGCCCTCGGCGCTGGTGGGCCGTCCCTGCCATCCCGGCGGGACCGGATCCCAGGCCCAACGCAGCGCGCCGCTGCGCGCGTCGAAGCCGCGCACCACGCCGGCCGGCGCGTCCACGCGCTCGTTGTCCGCCACCAGTGCGCCCACCACCACCACGTCCAGCACCGCCAGCGGCGGCGACGTCGGGTAGTACTCCCAGTCCGGGGCCTCGCCGATGCCTTCGCGCAGCGCGACGCGCCCGTTCACGCCGAAGTCCGTGCAGGGCTTCCCGGTGGCGGCGTCCAGCGCGATGAGCTGGGAGTCGAGGGTCCCGGTGAAGATCCGCGCGGCGCAGGCCTGTCCCGGCCGGCGCTCGGGATCGTGCCAGTGATCCACGCCGCGACACACGCGGGGGTAGGGGCCGTGCAGGCGTGTGGTCTGCTGGACCGGGTCGAAGCTCCAGCGTTCCTCACCGCTGGCGGCGTCCAGCGCGATCACCCGGTTGAACGACGTGCAGAAGTAGAGCGTGTCGTCCACGACGATGGGCGTGGCGTTGAACGAAGTGCGCGTCGATCCGTCGCTGCCATCGGAGACGTCGCCGTGGTGGTACTGCCAGGCGACTTCCAGGTGCTCGACGTTGTCGCGATTGATCTGGGTGAGCGGGGACCAGCGTGCGCCGCGCTCGTCGCCGCCGTAGACGGGCCAGTCCGCCAACGGTCCGGACAGGTCGATGGACGGCGGTGCCGGGGCGCACGCCGGAAGCAGGAGCGCAGCGAGCGCCGCAGTCGCGAGCCGTCGACGCATGGATCCTTCCCTGTGAGGCGAATGGAACATGTTCTAATCTGGCCAGGCCTGCAAGCCAAGGAGTCCCATGCAGTTCTGGCAGTCCCTCGCGTTCACGGAGCCGGAGCAGCTGATCGCGACGGCCCGCATCGCCGAGGAGGTGGGCTTCGAAGGCGTGCTGCTCTCGGATCACCTGTTCTTTCCCGGCCGCCTGGAATCCCGCTACCCCTACGCCGCAGACGGTCGCCCGGGGTTCGACGGCGCCACGCCGTTCCCCGATCCGTGGGCAACCATCAGCGCCATGGCCGCGGCGACCGAGCGGCTGCGCTTCGCCACGCTGGTCTACATCCTTCCCCTGCGTCACCCGCTGGAGGTGGCGAAGAGCGTGGGCACCGCCGCCGTGCTGTCGGGCGATCGCGTCGTGTTGGGAACCGGCGCCGGCTGGATCCGCGAGGAGTTCGAGACCCTGGGCGTGCCGTTCGAGACGCGCGGTCGCCGCTACGACGAGGCCATCGACGTGCTGCGCAAGGTCTGGAGCGGCCGGCCCGAGGAGCATCGCGGCGAGCACTTCGCCTTCGACACGCTTCAGATGAGCCCGGCTCCCGCGAAGCCCGTCCCCGTCTGGGTGGGTGGCCTGAGCCGGCCGGCGTTGCGCCGAGCCGCCCAGCGCGGCGACGGCTGGATCGGCACCGGGCAGACTCCGGACGAGGCGGCGGGGTTCCTGGAGGAGCTGGCGCGCCTGCGTCGCGAGGCCGGTCGTGCAGGCGAGCCTTTCGACGCGCTGGTCCCGCTCACGACGCCGCCGGATCCGGACAGCCTGTCCCGGCTGGCAGCGCGGGGCATGACCGGTACCGTTTCCTACCCTTTCACCTACACCGTCGGCGCCGGGTCTAGCCTGGACCAGAAACGCGCCTACCTCGAAGGCTTTGCCGAGAACGTGATCCGGCCCCTGGCCGGATGATCGACGACGGCGCAGCAGCGGAGACCCCATGAACGTCAAGGTCCACGAGCTGATGACGGAGTCTGTCCTGACCACCGAGCCCCACACCACCGTGGCTCACGTGCGCCACGTCATGGAGCGCAACAAGATCGGGGCCATGCCCGTGGTGGGCAGTGACGGCCAGCCCGTGGGCATCGTCTCCGCCTCGGATCTGGTGGGCGACGTGAACGACGGCGCGCCGGTGAGCAGCATGATGACCGAGAAGGTCTACACCGTGCCCAAGTACGACGACGTGAGCATCGCGGCGCGTATCATGCGCAACCACGGGATTCATCGGGTGGTGGTGACCCACGAGCAGAAGGTGGTTGGGGTGCTGAGTTCCTTCGACCTGCTCAAGCTGGTGGAGGGCCGTCGCTTCGTGGCCAAGAACCCGCCCACCGAATCGAAGCGCAAGGGAACCAAGCGGGGCTGAGCCGACGCGGGCTCGCCGCCCGTTCAGGCGGGGTAGACCCGCTGGCCCGGCGCGAAGGGCGCCCGGTCTTTGGGGTCCAGGCCGGACGCGGCGCCGTCGACGCGCCAGAGCGGCTCCCAGCAGGCGCGCTTCTCCAGCAGCGCGCGCGCCGCGCCCTGGGTCGGCTCGGGAAGGGCTGCGTAGTGTGCCCGCAGGCGCTCGAGACACCAGACCCGGTAGCGCGACGTGGGCAGCCGCCGGTAAGCCACGCCCTGGATCGCGACGTCGAAGCGGCGTCGGCCGTCCTTCCAGGCCTCGGCATTGGCGCAGATGTGCTCCAGGTGGGTCTCGCCGATCTCGTCCAGGATCGGCTCCCACTCCGCGGGCACGCCGTCGGCCAGGGGCCCGGCCGCGCGGCTCGCCCGGGCGTTCCAGACCCGCGCCACCCACTCCCAGACCGCCGGTGCGCGCTTCAGCATGATCCGCGCCGGTGTCGGATCCAGGGCGAAGTGGCGGAACATCGGGCCCATGAAGCCGAAGTCGGCCAGGCTCGGGCGCTCGCCCAGCAGGAAGGGCCGTTGCTCCAGCGCAGCCGACAGCTGGTCCAGGGTGCGCGTGTAGCAGCCTTCGACGTGGGCGCGCGTGCGGGCGTCCACGCCGTCCGCGCGCACGTAGTTGTGGAGTTGACGGCGGCGGATGAGTCTCACCTTGAGCGCGTGAGGCACCGGCAGGTCGATCGCCATCTCACGCGCGAGCCGCTCGCTGAGCAGGTTGCGGCTCTCGGCGTAGCTCCAGCGGTAGTGCATCGCCGGCCGCCACAACCACTCGTCGGCATGGTCCTCGAGCAGGCGGCTGAAGAAGGCCTGGAGCGGGTCGCGGGGAATCACGGCGGGCTCGGGATGCTGTGTCTCCAGCCAGGCCAGGATCGGGGTGGTGTCGGTGATCCAGCGCCCGTCGGGCAGTTCCACCGCGGGCATCTGCGCGGCGCCGGTCTTCTCCCGCGCCGTGCGCTGGAAGTCCCGTGCCGTCATGGGGCGCCACTCGTAGGGGATCTCCTTGAAGCGCAGGTACGCCTCGAGCTTTCCGGTGAAGTAGGAGAACTCCGAGCCGTAGACGATCAGCTTCGAAGCGGGCACCGCTCGACTCTACAGCAGTCCGCAGCGGGCTCGACGCCGGGAGTCCGCAAAGTCGCTTCGGTTCGCTTGGACCCGTTGGTCCGGGGACCTTCGCCCGGAGTAGCGGTCGGCTGCCCAGCATGGGCAGGTGCCTACCGCCGATCCTTCGCTGCACGTGTCGTGCTCGCAGGGCCGTAGGCAGCGCGATCTGCATGCTGGGACGGTGCCTTGCCGTGCCAGGTGCGGGGCGGTTGCCGCCCGCTCCCGGCCTCGTGGAAGTTGGAACGACCATTGCAGCCCCGCTGGCCAAGCAGGCCGTGAGGGGTGGGGTACTCCAACTCCCGACAGGCGTCCTCGAACAACGTCTGACCCGCACGGTCCGGCCCTGAATCGGAAACGCGGATTTCCAAGCTGTCCGAGCCCGGCGGTGGGGGCCCTCACTTCTCCGCCTGGGCGCCGCCCGGTCGCCGGGGGGCCTCCGATACCCGCAGCGGAGGCTTCTCGCGCGACCGCCTGCGCCGCCGAGATCTCGCCCCGCGGGGGCCAGCGCCGCGCATTCGTCGCGCAGCTCCGTCTTTTTCGCCCCGTTTCGCCACCTGAACCCAGCTCGGGGACACCTACCGGGTGATGAACTGGTTCACCCACTTCACGCGACCCGCGCGCCGCGGGCTGGCTCCCAACGGGCGCAACCACGTGCGGCGCGACTCCGAGCACACCCTGTGCGGGATCCGCCTGGACCGCTGGATGGCGAACCGGATCACGGTCCTGGATCCCATCACCGGCACCGTGGCGTATCCGACCTGCAAGCGCTGCACGCGTCTCGAGGCACGCCACGCGCCTGCGGACACCACGACCGCGCTGGCGGCCTAGGCCCGACCTCTAGTCCAGCGCCTTCTCGAACGCCTCGACGAAGGTCCTCACCACCTGGACCCGGGCCAGGCGCTTGTCGTCGCCCGCCACCAGCGTCCAGGGCGCTTCGCTGGTGCTGGTCTTCGCGACCATCTCGTTCACGGCGGCCTGGTACTCGTCCCACTTCTCGCGGTTGCGCCAGTCCTCGTCCGTGATCTTGTGGGCCTTGTGGGGCGTCTGCTCGCGCTCCTGGAAGCGGCGCAGCTGCTCTTCCGGGCTGATATGCATCCAGAACTTGAGCAGCGTGATGCCGTGCTCGCAGAGCTGCTCCTCGAAGGAGTTGATCTCCCGATACGAGCGACGCCATTCTTCCTCGCGGGCGAAGCCTTCGACGCGCTCGACCATCACGCGACCGTACCAGGAGCGGTCGTAGAGGGTGATGTGGCCCGCCCGCGGCAGGCCGCGCCAGAAGCGCCACAGGTAGTGATGGGCTCGCTCTTCGTCGGTGGGCGCGGCGACCTGCACGACGCGGAACAGGCGGGCGTCCAGGGCGCGGGTCACGCGGCGGATGGCGCCGCCCTTGCCGGCGGCGTCCCAGCCCTCGAAGACGGCCACGCACGTGTGCTTGCGCTCCCAGGCCTTCCACGACAGCTTGTTGAGTCTGGCCTGGAGGGACTTGAGCTCGCGGCTGTACGCCTCCGGCTCGATGCGCTCCGTCAGGTCCACGCGGTCGAGGATCGTGACGCGCGCCGCTTCGAGGTCCGGAATCTGGATCTCCTGGGAGTCCGGCGGCTCGGGCGTCGCGGCCACGCTGTCCAGACGCCGGCGCAGGGCGTCCAGGAGGATGAAGCCCGTGGCCAGGTCGCGGTAGCGCCGGTTCGTGGACTCGATTACGCGCCACGCGCACGATCCGGTGTCCGTCCGGCGGATGGCGCGCTCCGAGATGGCGGCGAACTGGTCGAAACGCTTGGCGAACTTCTTGGTGAAGGGCGACACGTCCAGGGTGTTGCGCCCTTCCTTCTTGCGATCGTCGTCGATGCGCTTGCTCTGCTCCTTCTTGGAGAGATGGAACCAGAGCTTCAGGATCAGGGCGCCGTCGGCCGAGAGCATGCGCTCCAGGGAGGCGATGCGGTCGAGGTGCAGCTCGAACTCGCCCTTGGAGAGCTCGCCGAAGGCCCGCTCGACGATGGGCTCGCTGTACCAGGAGCCGAAGAAGATGCCGATCTTGCCCCGCTCGGGCATGCAGCGCCAGAAGCGCCAGGCCGTCGGACGCTCACGCTCTTCGTCGGTCTCGTCCCAGAAGGCGGACGTCGTGATGCCGCGGGTGTCGACCCGTTGCGTCTCCAGGAGCTTGGTGCGGAGCTCCGGCTCCAGACGCTGGAACTCCGCCTTCGAGACCTTCCGCCCGAGCTCGGCTGCTTCGAACATCACCCGATTGTAACTCGGCCGAACCGGGATGCGGCTTCAGCCGCCAGGCGCTCTCAGGGAGTGCCGGAAGCCAGCGCGCGCGAGGCGAACCAGAAGATCCCCGCCGCCAGCACCGCCGCCGAGCCGGCCTGCACCACGAGCTGCCGGCGGGCCTGGGGCCCTCGGAGCAGTGCGCGCAGGAAGGGCCAGGCCACCGCGACGATGGCGAGCTGGCCCAGCTCGACACCGACGTTGAAGCCGAGCAGCGCCGGGGCCAGGCGGCTGGCCGGCAGCTCCATCTCGGTGAGGATGCCCGCGAAGCCGAAGCCGTGGACCAGGCCGAACACGAAGGCCAGCAGCCAGCGCAGCCGGAAGGGCCGGGCCACCCGCGACAGCAGGCCGAAGTAGCACAGCGAGAAGAGGCCGATGCCGGCCAGCGCCGCGGCGGGGATCGCGACCCGACCCGCCAGCGCAGCGGTCGTGGACGCGGCGAACAGTGCCGCCAGCGCGAACAGGATCGTGCGCCGCCCGCGCGCCGAAACCGTCAGCGCCGTGTTCTCCAGCGCCACCACCACGATCGAGAGCCCGATCAGGGCCTCGACTGCGCCGGCCTGGGGGCGCACCCAGCCCAGCACGCCCAGCGCCAGGGTCAGGCTGTGTGCGACGGTGAAGCCGGTCACCACCGTGGTCACCTCCCACACGGTCACGCCGACGAGGAGCAACGCGAGCAGGAAGGCCAGGTGGTCCCAGCCGGTGGCGATGTGCTCGACCCCAAGGCGAACGAACTCCCGAAACGAGCTGGCCCGGGGCAGCTCCGAGCCATGCGCACGGTCCAGCTCGAGCAGCGGGGAGGCCAGCACGAAGACGCGCTCCAGGGGCGGGGCTTCGTCGATGCGCAGGCGGGCCAGGTGCAGATGGGCCGGCATCACCTCGGTGAAGCCGGCGGCCCGCAGCGAGCGTTCGCCGGCGAGTGAGCACTGGATGCGCCAGCGTCGGGCCACGTGGGTGGCGTCGGGCACTGGCGAGGCGCGGGGTGTCGCGTGCGCGCACGCAATTCCGTCCACCCGGAGCTGGTAGTGGCTCGTCAGGTAGGCATCCACGGCAGCGGCCAGATCCGGCCGTGTGGCCAGGACGCCGGGCGTCAGTCCGCCCAGCTCGGGCAGTGCGCGTTGCAGGTCCAGCCAGAGTGCCTGGACGCGCACCTGCGCCGAGGGCCGCCCGGCGTCTCGGATGTCCCAGGACGACATGGAGGTCGAACGCCCGTGGCCGAGCGCTGCTCCAGGCAGTGCCACGACCAGGGACGTCAACGCAGCCAGCGCCAGCGCGCGCATCATGGTGCGTCCAGCCTGGCATCGTCGATGCGGATCGCAGAATCCGCGCGCAGGTCGTCGATGGCGCGGGCCAGTGCGCGCTCACCCAGGGAGCGCAGGTACTCGGCACGCACCTGGTCGCGGACCTCGTCGAAGGGCGCCACGGCGCCCTCGATTCGCGCCACCAGCCGCACCACGTGGTAGCCCCCGACGCCGCGGATGGGATCGCTCACCTCCCCGGGCTCCAGGCGTTCGGCCGCCACGGCCGTGGTGGGACCCAGGTACTGGCGCAGGGTCTCTACCGGCAGCAGCCCGCCCGGCAGCGGGGCCGTCGCGGTGTCGCCCAGCGACGCGGCGACGTCGGGCAGCGGCTCGCCGGCCCTGGCTCGACGCGCGATCTCCGCAGCGCGCTCGTAGCTCTCGTTCTCGGGGCGGCCGCGGGCGGACACGAAGGCCACCTGCACCGAAAGGCGCCCGGGCCGAGTGAAGCGCTCGCTGGACTCGCTGTGGAAGGCGCGCAGCGCGGCCTCGTCGGGCTCCTCGGCCTCGGCGTCGCTGGCGATGCTGGCGATCAGCGCGGACACGATCGAGCGGCGAGCGGTCGGCTCGTGGCGCGCCAGGCCCAGCTCGAGCCCGCGTTGGAAGAGCAGCTCCTCGTCGATCATGCGTTCCAGCAGCCTGCGGCGCTCGTCGGCGCCCAGCTGGCTGCGTCGTTCCCCGGCCACCGCCCCGGCGAAGCGCTCGAAGGCCTCGGCCGACAGCGGTTGCTGGTTGACCACGGCGATCGCGCCCTCCGGCAAGTCGCCCGGTGCGTTGCCGGAGCCGGCGAGGCCCCATGCGGCCAGCGCAATTCCCAGCGCCGCACCCGCGCCGAGCAGGCCCAGTGCGCGGCGGTCCCGATCCTCTCCCATGTGTCCCCCTGACGAGCGAGGCTGGATTGTACCTGCACCGTCGCCTACCAGCGCATAGACTCCCAGCGTGGGGTTAGACGAGGTCCGCCGCCGGTTCGCGGATGAGCTCGCGGAGGCGCTCGATCTGCGCACGCCGGGGCTTCGCGACGCCTTTGCCAGCGTGCCGCGCGAGCGCTTCCTGGACCGGGGTCCCTGGCTCTTGTTCGGCATCGACGGCTACCACTCCACGGCGGACGCGGATCCTGCCCAGGTCTACGCGGATTGCTCGCTGGCGCTGGACGTCTCGCGCTTCATCAACAACAGCTCGCCCTATCTGGTGGCGAAGATGATCGACGCCCTGGCTCTGGGGCCCGGCGATCACGTGGTGCAGGTGGGCTGCGGAAGCGGCTACTACACGGCCATCCTGGCCGAGCTGGTGGGGAGCGAGGGGCGCGTGCGGGCGTTGGAGCTGGAGCCGCGACTCGCCGAGCGGGCGCGCCGCAACCTGCGGCGGGTGCGTCAGGTGGAGGTGGTTCACGGCGACGGGATCGATCCGCTCGACGGGCCGCTGGACGCGATCCTGGCGTGCGGCGGCGTCACCCATCCGCCGGGCTCCTGGCTGGACGCGCTGGCCGTGGGCGGCCGACTGGTGCTCCCACTTACGGGAACGCGGATTCCCGGCGGCGTCACCGCGCGGGTGATTCGCGATCACGCCGGGCAGGTTCTGCGACTCGTGAAGCACGATGCGGGGTTCGAGGCCCGCTTCATCGACGGCGTCGCCATCCCGGCGCTCTTCGGGGGGCGGGATCCCGAGATGCAGAAGCGCATCGCCCGGGCCTTCGAAGGCGGCGGAGTCCGCAGGGTCCGCTCGCTGCGGCGCGACGAGCACGCCCACGACGACACCTGCTGGCTCCAGGGCGAGGGCTTCTGCCTCTCGACCCAGGAGCTCCCCGAGCGCTAGGGGGTGGCGCCGGCGGGGACGTACTCGCGGATGAGGTTGGCGCGCACCTCCTGCTCGTCGAGCCAGACCGGCTTGGTCATGCGTTTGGCGAAGAGCACGGCCTGATCCGCGTAGTGGGGTGAGCTCGCGTCCAGGGTGGCGCTGCCGAACTGGTGGATGCTGCGCGAGCTCACGCCGCCGGGCCCCCACTCCACCATCAGCACGTAGGAGTCGCCGGCCACGCCGCGCAGCCGACCGTCTTCGGTGGGCTCGGCGTAGACGGCATGCAGGATGTCCGGACCACCTCCCACGCCCAGGTCCAGCTCGCCCCGGCGCAGCCGGTTGACCTGGCTCCAGGGAGGGTCGAGCCGACCGTGATGCTCGCGCAGGGTGGCGGCCGCGTCGTCCAGAAGCTCCAGCAGCGCCGGCGGCTCCAGCCCGCGGCGCATGGCGTTCCAGTAGGGAAACAGGGTGAGGATCCCGATGGCTGCGCCGCGGTTGGTGGGCTCGGCGCCCAGGTCCCAGGCGGCGATGCGATCCCAGGCTTCGCGCAGCTCCGGATCTTCGGGCGGGTCCGCCTCCAGCAGCTCCCGCACCCAGGCGGCGGGGTCCGACTGCTGGGAGTACGCCATGTCGAACTTGTACGCGAAGAACTCCTCGCGGGTGATCGAGGCATCGGGGCCGAAGAGCTCCAGGGCGCGCAGGGCCCGGTTGGTCATGCGTGTCTCGACGCCCAGGTTCGGATCGAAGCGGTCCTCGAGCGGGTTGTCGGTCCCGTCCGTCGTCCGGTAGGGCGTGCTGTTGCAGTTCTGGGCGAAGCCCGAGGCCGGGTTGGTCACCTGGGGCAGCGCGTCGAAGGGCAGGTACTCGCTCCACAGGGTTTCGGAGGTGCTGCCGTCCACCACCCCGCCCCAGTCGTGGCCGTCGGCGCGCAGGGGAAGCTTGGCGTTGTAGACGTACCAGACGTTGCCCGCCTCGTCGGCGTAGAGCGTGTTGAACATGGCCACGCGGTGCAGGCGCATGGCGGCGCGGAACTCGTCCAGGTTCTGCGCGCGGTTCATGCGGTAGATCTGCTCGAGCATGCCGCCTTCGCCGATGCCGGCGAAGCGCACCGCGAAGGTGCCGTCCTTGCGGCGCACGACGGGTCCGTGCACCGATGCCAGCACCTCGCGCTTCACGGTCCAGTGGAACGGGCCCCACAGGCGCACGCGGATCGGGATCTCGCGGCGCTCCAGCTCGCGCCACTCGTCGTCGAAGCGGTAGCGGTTCGGATCCTCGGGATCGATCTCCAGCCGGAACACATCCACCAGGTCGGGCTGATTGACGGTGTGGGCCCAGCCCAGATGACGGTTGTGGCCGTGCAGGATCACCGGCGATCCCGGGAAGACGCCGCCCACCGCCTCCCAGCCTTCGTCGCTGCGCAGATGCGCCTCGTACCACGCCACCGGACCGGTCCAGGGCTGATGGGAGTTCACGGCCAGGCGCGTGTGTCCGTCCGCCGAGCGGCCGGGCGCCACCGCCAGCGAGTTCGAGCCCCGGGGCGGCTCGGGCTTCTCCTGCTCCAGATCGCGCTCCTCGTCCAGCAGGCGCGCAAGCTGGCCGCCCGCCACGAACGCGGCGTTCTGGAATACGAACCCGGCCGCCAGGTCGACGCCGCTGACGGGCAACACGCCCGGCAGCACCTGCTCCGGGTGGTGCTGTCCGAAGCGATTGATGGCGTCGGCATAGGCTTCGGCCACCGCGCGTGCTTCGGGGGAGAGGTCGCGTTCCCAGGCCGCACGGGCCACCTCCTGCACCTGCAGCCAGCGCGAGAGGAAGTCGAAGCGCGCCGCGTCGCGTCCCTGGACCGCCGCCAGCGAGCCCCGCGAGAGCAGCAGCGACTCCTGGATGGTGGCAAAGTCGTCCTCGGCGTGGGCCCAGGCCAGGCCGAAGGCCACGTCGGCGTCCCGGACGCCGAAGATGTGCGGCACGCCCCAGCTGTCGCGCAGGATCCGCACGTCGTAGGTCTCGCCCGAGGAGGGGATCTCCGGCGCCGGCGCCCCGCAGGCCACGACCAGGCACAGGATCGAGAGCCAATGCGTCCGCATGCAACCTCCGGGCGCGGCAGGGTACCTCGTTCAGCCCCGGCAGGCCGCGACGAAGCCGCCGAAGAGCGCGCGGCGGTGGCTCGCGTCCATGCGCTCCGGGTGCCACTGCACGCCCACGCAGAAGGGCGCATCCGGGCGTTCGAGGGCCTCGACCACGCCGTCGTCGGCGCGTGCACTGACGCGCAGCGCTGGTCCGGGATCGGCCACCGCCTGGTGGTGGCGACTGTTCACGCGATCGAGCTCGGCTCCCAGCAGTCCGGCCAGGCGGCTGCCGGGCTCCACGCGCAGGCCGTGCTCCAGATCGCGGGAAGCGGCATTGTGCGGCTGGGCGTTCGGCAGGTCCAGGGGCAGATGGTGGTGCAGCGTCCCCCCCAGCGCGTGGGCCAGAAGCTGCATGCCCCAGCAGATGCCCAGGAACGGGATGCCGCGCTCGAGCGCTGCGCGGATCAGGGCGGCGTCGAAGGCCTGCTGATCCGGCAGGGCGGCGTCGAACTCGACCTCGGCGGGGTAGGGCGTGGGCGGGACGAAGTCCGGCCCGCCGGGAACCACCAGGCCGCCGATGCGTTGGACGAGGTCGCCGGGGTCGGCCTGGACCGGAAGCACCACCGGCAAGGCTCCCGACTCCTCCAACGCGCGGGTGTAATGCAGCCTGAGTTCGATGCGCGACGTGCCCGTGGCGTTTCCGCAAACGCCGGCGGCCACGCCTACCAGCGGACGCATCCGCCCAGCATAGCCGCAAGCGCCTTTGCCTGGACGAACCGCCACTCCGGCTATACTCGAGCGCCATGCAGCAGCAGGCCTCGGTTCCGGAGGTGCTGGACTTCGGATCGCCCAAGGCGTCCTTTCGGGACGACCTGCTGAGCGGTCTCCAGCAGCTCCCCAAGTCGATTCCTTCCAAGTACTTCTACGATGAGCGCGGTGCTGCGCTCTTCGAGCAAATCTGCGAGACGCCGGAGTACTACCCTACCCGCACGGAGCTGGAGATTACCCGCACCCACGGCGAGGAGATGGCGCGATGCCTGGGCGAACGCTGCCTGTTGGTGGAGTACGGCAGCGGCGCCAGCCTCAAGACCCGCATCCTGCTGGACCACCTCGAAGAGCCCGCGGGCTACGTGCCCATCGACATCTCCCGGGAGCAGCTCGAGCGGACGTCCAGGATCATCCACGGCCTTCATCCCCGCCTGGAGGTCCTGCCGGTCTGTGCCGACTACACCGGCGACTATGCGCTTCCCGCACCCACGCGGCCCGCGCGCCACGTATCGGTCTATTTCCCGGGCTCGACCATCGGGAACTTCACGCGGCCCCAGGCGGCCTCCTTCCTGGAGCACGTGGCCGAGATCTCGGGCGAGGGTGGCGGCCTGCTGCTGGGCGTTGATCTCCACAAGGACCGCGCGACCCTGGACCGGGCGTACAACGACGCAGCGGGCGTGACCGAGGCCTTCAACAAGAATCTGCTGGTGCGGGCCAACCGCGAGCTGGGCGCCGACTTTCGACCCGACGCTTTCCGGCACGTCGCTTTCTACGAAGAGGACGAGGGCCGCATCGAGATGCACCTGGAGAGCGTCCGGGACCAGATCGTTCGGGTCGCCGGGCGGCTGGTCTCGCTGTCCGCGGGCGAGCGCATCCACACCGAGAACTCGTACAAGTACGGTCTGGATCAGTTCGCCGAGCTGGCGCAGGGCGCCGGCTGGAGCGTGGTCGCGTGCTGGACCGATCCGGAGCGCCTCTTCAGCGTCCAGTACCTGGAGGTGAACCCGGCCTGAGGGGTTGTGCGGGGTAGGCCTTCTCGGGTACCTCTCGATGCGGAGAGGTCAGGTTGGTTCAACGCGAGAAGAGTGCCCTGCGACGGGGCTCGTTGCTGGGCAAGTATCGGCTCGAGTCGCGCATCGGCAGCGGAGGCTTTGCAGACGTCTGGAAGGCCGCCGACCTCGTCGAGCGACGGCCGGTAGCGCTCAAGGTGGCTCACGCCGGGGTCGTGGCCGAGTGGGGCCGGGCCGAGATCGAGCACGAGGCCCGGATCGCCACGCGTCTGGAGCATCCCAACATCGTCGGCGCCCGCAACGCCGACTGGATCGACGGCCGCTTCGTGATGGCTACGGATCTGGCTACGACCCACCTGGATGCGTACCCGAAGGCGCGCCGCTCGGCGAAGGTGGCGCTCGGCGTGATCCGCGACGCCGCCGCCGGGCTGGCCCACGCCCACCGCAAGCGCATCCTGCACCGGGACGTGAAGCCCGAGAACATCTTGATCCTGCCCGATGGCCGCGCGGCGCTGTGCGACTTCGGCGTGTCGCGGTTCGCCAAGAGCTCCACCGCCACCTACACCGAGGCGGGGACGCTGGGCTTCATCGCGCCGGAGCAGGCCTACGGCAAGCCGTCCATGAGCTCCGACGTCTTCAGCCTGGGCCTCATCGCCTACGAGTTGTTGACCGGGGTCCGGCCCGGCTGGCCCTTCGAGTGGCCGCTCGACGGGTATGCCCGCTTTCGTTCCAAGGCTCCTGAACCCGTGCGCAAGGTGTTGCGCAAGGCCATGGAGTTCCAGCCGCGGCGCCGTTACCCGGATGCCGTGGCCTTCCACGAGGCGCTGGAGGCCGCGTTCCGCAAGGTGGAGGCGGACGCGGCGCCCGCGCGTCCTCGCCGCCGGCGCCGCAAGCGCGAGGCTCCCTCGGCCCTGGCCATCCAAGCCCAGCACTTCGGCCGCGCCCACGGGCGCACCCTGGGCATGCGCTACCAGTGCCGCCAGTGCAGCGGGTCCATCGCCGAGGCGATGCGGCATTGTCCCTGGTGCGGGGCCGCCGAGCAGTCGTTCCTCGATGTCTCGAGCTACCCCCTGGTGTGCCCCGAGTGCGAGCGGGGCGTGCGGCCCGAGTGGAGCTACTGCCCGTGGTGCTACAAGGGACGCTTCCAGTCGAACGGTCGAAGCCCTCGCCCCGACTCCAAGGCGGTGCGCCACTGCGCGCGCCGCGGCTGCGCCGGCGAGCTGCAGGTCTTCATGCGCTACTGCCCCATCTGCAAGCGCAAGCCCGGCCGCCCCTGGAGCCATCCGGACCTGCCCGACCGCTGCGCCCGCTGCCGCTGGCCGGGCTCGAAACGCTCCTGGCACTTCTGCCCCTGGTGCGGCCGCCGCCAACCCGAAGCCAGCAAATACTCCGCCCGCCGCCGCTGACCCCCGGCGCAAAGTACCACTCCTGCACGCAGTGCACGCAGGGACGTTCCTGCGTAACTGCATGCAGTGCCACCCCTGTGAGGACTGGTACCGAGTGCAGTTGTGCAGGAACGTCCCCGAATGCAGGAGTGGTACTCGGTGCAGTTATGCAGGAACGTCCCCCTGTGCAGTAAAGTTTCGGCATGAGTGGCATTCGTGAGGAGTATGGGCGTTCGCTGAGGGATCCTGAGGGGTTCTGGGGGGAGGCGGCTGAGGGGGTGCACTGGTTCCGGCGTTGGGATCGGGTGCTCGATGACTCGCGCGCACCCTTCGTGCGCTGGTTCCCCGGCGCCACGCTGAACACCGCGTATAACGCCCTGGATCGCCACGTGGACGCCGGACGCGGCGAGCAGGCTGCGCTGATCTACGACAGCCCGGTTGCCGGCGCTGCGGCGACCTTTACGTACGCACAGTTGCTGGACCGGGTTGCGCGTGCGGCCGGTGGGCTGGTTGCGCTGGGCGTGGAGAAGGGCGACCGGGTGCTGATCTACATGCCCATGGTGCCCGAGGCGGTCATCGCCATGCTGGCCTGCGCGCGCATCGGCGCCGTCCACTCGGTGGTGTTCGGGGGGTTCGCAGCCGAGGAGCTGGCCAAGCGCATCGACGACGCGCGGCCGGAGCTCGTGCTGGCCGCCTCGTGCGGAATCGAGCCCAATCGGGTGGTCGCATACAAGCCGTTGCTGGATGCGGCCATCGCGGCCAGTCACGTGCCGCCCGAGCGCTGCGTGGTGCTCCAACGCCCCCAGGCCCGTGCTGCGATGGATTCCGAGCGCGACCTGGACTGGGGCGAGGTCTTCGACGACGCCGCGCCGGCGGACTGCGTGGAGGTCGCGGCCACGGATCCCCTGTACATCCTCTATACGTCGGGTACGACGGGCGTGCCCAAGGGCGTGGTGCGCGACCACGGCGGGCACGCCGTCGCCCTTTGCTGGAGTCTGCGGAACGTGTACGACGTCGCGCCGGGCGACGTCTTCTGGGCGGCCTCGGACATCGGCTGGGTGGTCGGCCACTCGTACATCGTGTACGCGCCCCTGCTCCACGGCTGCACCAGCATCCTCTACGAGGGGAAGCCCGTGGGCACGCCGGATGCCGCGGCCTTCTGGCGCGTGGCCGAAGAGCACCGGGTGAACGTGCTGTTCACGGCGCCCACGGCGCTGCGCGCCATCAAGCGTGAAGACCCGGACGCGGAGCTGCCCAAGCGTCACGATCTGTCCGCGTTCCGCACGCTGTTTCTCGCCGGCGAGCGGGCGGACCCCGATACGGTGGCTTGGTGCCAGCGCGCTCTGGGCGTGCCGGTGATCGATCACTGGTGGCAGACCGAGACGGGCTGGCCCATGGCCGCCAACTGCCTCGGCATCGAGGCGCTACCGGTCAAGCCGGGCTCGCCCACCCTGCCGGTGCCCGGCTACGACGTGCGCGTGCTGGATGAGGACGGCCGCGAGCGCGGTCCTGGCGAGACCGGGCACGTGGTGGTCCGTTTGCCGCTGCCTCCCGGCTGCATGCCCACCTTGTGGGAGAACGACGCCGGCTTCGTGTCCTCGTATCTCGAGCGCTTCCCCGGCTTCTATCAGACCGGCGACGCGGGCCACATCGACGAGGACGGCTACCTCTGGATCATGAGCCGCACCGACGACATCATCAACGTCGCCGGGCACCGGCTCTCCACGGGACGCCTGGAGGAGGTGCTGGCGGGGCATCCGGACGTGGCCGAGTGTGCCGTGTTCGGGGCGGCGGATGCCCTCAAGGGACAGGCTCCCATCGGGTTGCTCGTCCTCAAGGCCGGCTGCGACTCGGCGCCGGAGGATGTGGTGCGCCAGGTCGTGGCGCGCGTGCGCGAGCACGTCGGGCCCGTGGCCGCCTTCAAGAAGGCGTGCATCGTCGAGCGGCTGCCCAAGACGCGATCCGGCAAGATCCTGCGCGGAGTCATGAACCGAATGGCCGATGGCGAGCCGTTTGCGGTGCCGGCCACCATCGACGATCCGGCGATCCTGGACGAGATTCGCGAGGCCCTGCGTGGCCTCGGTCTGGCGGGTGGCTCGTCGCCCTAGGTCGCCCGCTCGAATGCGCGCTCCAGCATCCCCAGCGCCGCCTCTTCTTCCGGCGAGACCTTGCTGCCCAGGCCGAGGAAGCCGCCGGCCACCTCGGCGATGCCGCGGGCGCGTCCGATCAGCTTGTCGCGCAGCGATGCGCGCTGGCTGTCGTCCAGGTTCTCCGCCAGACCCTGGATATAGGCCGTCCAGGCGTCCACCATCTTCGGCGCGGGCCGGTGGATCATCCAGTTGGAGAAGAGCTCGTAGGCCGGGTGGCGCTGGTCGATGCCGGCGTCTCGCGCCGCTTCCAGGATCGCCTTCTTCTCGCGCTCCTGGAGCCTGCCGTCGGCCCAGGCCACCTCCACCAGGGGTACCAGCGTGATGGCGGCCAGGGTGTCGGCCTTGACGCCCAGCTGGGCGAGCCTCACGAGTACGTCGAAGTCGTCGATGCCGGTGACCCGATGCAGCTCGCGGCTGGTCTCCATCATCTCTTCGGTCTCGCGCAGCTGCTCGCGCAGACGCTCGTTCTCGCGCTGGAAGAACTCCTCCTCCAGGGCCTGCCGCCGCTTGTCCAGAACCCGCTCGTCCGTCACGCTGGCCTCCGTTGGCAACCGCCGGAGGTTGTCACTCCCCCGGCACTTTGTCCATCATGCACGCCATGAGCCTCAGAGCCGGCGCAACGCGAATTTCCCTCGATCCCCCTCTCGGCATCCCCATGATGGGCTATGGGGCCCGCCAGGGGAGCGCCTCCGGACGGCACGATCCGCTCTACGCGCGGGCGCTCTACCTGGCCGATGGCGCGGGCTCCGGGCGCGACCTGATGCTGCTGGAGCTGGACCTGTGTCTGATGGCGCCGGCCCAGGCGAACGAGGTGCGCGCACGCCTGGCCGCCCGCACCTCGCTTCCCGCCGAGCGCATCCTGGTGGGCTGCACGCATACACACTCGGGGCCCGACACGGGCCTGGCCGTGCTGCTGCTCGGCGCCGCGGCGCCCGGTCACGTGGAGCCGCTTCTGCAGGCCGCCGTGGAGGCTGGGGAGCGCGCCTGGGCCGAGGCGGCTCCAGCGCGCCTGGGCGTAGGGCGCAGCGAGGCGCACATCGGCCGCAATCGGCGCAGCGCCGCGGGGCCCCTGGATCCGGGCGTCGTGGTCGTGCGCGTGGACGATGCAGCCGGCGCAGCACGCGCGGTGCTCTATCTGCACGGCTGCCACCCGACCGTGCTGGGGCACGACAACCTGGACTATTCCGCCGACTGGCCGGGCGCCGCGAGCCGGACCGTGGAAGAGGCGCTGCCGGGCGCCCTGGCCCTGTTTGCGCCGGCCTCCCACGCCGACGTCGACCCGCGCACGCGCGGCGTCATGGACCTGGCCGTGGATGGGCAGAGCCTGGGCGCGAGCTTCGAGGAGATGCAGGCCCTGGGACGCGAAGTCGGCGCGGCGGTCGCCGAGACCGCGTTGGGCATCACCACCCATGCGGACGCGCCGCTGGCCGCGGCCTCGGCCCGGCTCCCGCTGCCGGTGCACGGCGCCGAGGACGGCCCCGAGGCGGCACGCGCCGCCCTGGAGGCCGGGCGGCGCGACGCCCTGGCCGCCCTCGATCTGCCGCCCGACTCGGACGCGGGCACCGGCGAGCTCTTCGCCCTCACCGGCGAGCGCACCCGCGACCTGCCCGCCGAAGAGTGCCGGACGCGCCGCGCCCGGGCGCGCCGCTACCTGCGCGATCGCACCGCCGCCCGTTTCGCGGGAGGGCTGGAGCCCGAGGTCGAGGTGCAGGTCCTGGTGCTGGGCGACGCGGTGTTGCTGGGACTGCCCCTGGAGCCCACCGTGGACGTGGGCCGCGCGTGGCGCGAGCGCCTGGCGTCGCCTCACGCGTGCGTGGTCGGGATCGCCAACGGCTGGCTCCGCTACCTTCCGCATCTCCAGAACTTCCGCGAGCCCGGCGCGGAGCGCTCCTACGAGGTGCTGATGTCCACGTTCGTGCCCGACGCCGCAACGCGTCTTCTGGACCGGGCAGAGAAGCTCCTGGCCGAACTCCGGGGTGCGGCGTGAGCGACGGCGCGTCCGTGGCGCGTGTGTCCGAGCTGATGGCTCGCCCGAGCGCCGGGGGAGCGGTTCGCGTGCGCGGCTGGTTGCGCACCGCGCGTCACGCCAAGAACCTGAGCTTCCTCGAGATCTCCGATGGCTCCTGCTTCGCCACGATCCAGGCGGTGGCCTCGCCGGAGCTCGATCACTACGAGAGCGTGGTGTCCGGTCTGGGTACGGGCTGCGCCGTCGAGGTGGAAGGAGAGCTGGTCGAGTCGCCCGGCAAGGGGCAGCGCTACGAGGTTCACGCCACCCGGGTGGAGCTGGTGGGCGGCGTCGACGACGACTATCCGCTGCAGAAGAAGCGCCACTCGTTCGAGTACCTGCGCACCATCGCGCACCTGCGCCCGCGCACCAATACCTTCGGCGCGGTGCTGCGGGTGCGGCACGCGGCCGCCCGGGCGATCCACGACTTCTTCGACGAGCGCGGCTTCGTGCTGCTGCAGAGTCCCATCATCACCACCTCGGACGCCGAAGGCGCCGGGGAGATGTTCGTCCTCGAAGGGGGGGAGGAATTCTTCGGGCGCGAGGCGCGGCTCACGGTTTCCGGCCAGCTCGAGGCGGAGATCGCCGCCCTGGCGTTGGAGCGCGTCTATACCTTCGGACCCACGTTCCGCGCCGAGAACTCCAACACCAGCCGCCACCTCGCCGAGTTCTGGATGGTCGAGCCCGAGGTCGCCTTCTGTGAGCTGGACGGGCTGGTGGAGCTGACCGTCGACTTCCTGCGCTTCGTCCTGCGCCGGATCCTGGACGAGCGCGGCGACGACATGGCCTTCTTCGATCAGCGCATCGACAAGGGTGTGATCGAGCGGCTCGAGCACGTGGTCGACGCGGACTTCGAGCGCCTGACCTACACCGACGCCATCTCGCTGCTGGAGCAGAGCGGGCAGGGCTTCGAGCATCCCGTGAGCTGGGGAATGGATCTGCAGAGCGAGCACGAACGCTGGCTGGCCGAGGAGAAGATCGGCCGGCCGGTCGTGGTGACGGACTACCCGGCCTCCGTGAAGGCGTTCTACATGTACCTCAACGACGACGAGCGCACGGTCCGCGCCATGGACGTGTTGGTGCCCCGCGTGGGCGAGATCGTCGGCGGCGCGCAGCGCGAGCATCGGGTCGACCTGCTGCGCCGCCGCATTCTCGAGGCGGGACTCTCCGACGAGGAGTACGGCTGGTACCTGGATCTGCGCCGCTACGGCAGCGTTCCCCACGCCGGCTTCGGGCTGGGCTTCGAGCGCCTGGTCCAGTTCGCCACCGGCATGGCCAACATCCGCGACGTGATCCCGTTTCCGCGCGTTCCGGGCTACGCGGAGTTCTAGGCGGCCACGACGAAGTCGTGCAGCTCGCGGAAGCCCATGGCGGCGAGCGCGGCGCGGATCAATGCGCGCGGCTCCTCACCCGACACCGAGACCACCAGCGGGCGCCGCGGCAGCTCGCGCAGCGCAGCGGGGGGCACCACGGGCGCTCCGTGGATCGTCTGCCCGAGGCGTCCCGGGTGCAGCTCGACGATGTGCTCCGGGTGGCGGTCGCGGCGGGCCAGGGCCCGGCGCAGCGCCCGGCCCGTATCTCCATAGCCCCAGAGCACGTAGCCCGGCACATCTGCCAGGAAGCCCTCGGCCAGGAACGCGGCCTTGCACTCCACGAACTGCGGCAAGGCGTAGCGCGGGTCGTTCCGCGACAGCCGCTCCGCCCCGTGGCGCCATAGCAGCAGGCGGCGGGGCACCACACCCAGGCGCCGGCCGTCGGCCAGCAGGCGCAGCAACAGGTCGTAGTCCTCCGCCCAGGGGACGTCGCGGTAGCGGTACTCCCGCAGCACGTCGCGCCGGATGGCCAGCGCGGGGTGGGCCAGCGGACACTCGATCAGGGCGTCGCGTTCGACGTCGGCAGGACCCGTCATGCGGTTCAGCCAGCGTTCGTAGGCGCGGCTCCCGGCGCGCAGGTCCCGGCGCGGGAAGAGCCGCACGTGGCAGCCCAGCGCGGCCAGGCGTGGCTCGGCCTCCAGCGCCAGCCACTGGGCGCTGAGGCGCTCGCGGTGCATCAGGTCGTCGGCGTCCATGCGCAGCACCAGCGGGCCGCGGCACAAGTCGATCCCCCGATTCAGGGCCGACACGATTCCGTGGCGCTCCGCCGCGCAGACGCGGATGCGCGGGTCCCGGGCCTGGGCCGCGCGCGCGAGCGCCAAGCTGGCGTCCCGGGATCCGTCGTCCACCAGGACGCACTCCCAATCGGAGAACGACTGGCGCTGCAGGCTGCGCAGGCAGGCGCTCAGCGTGTCGGCGGCGTCGCGTACCGGCATCAGGACGGAGATGCGGGGGATTCCCTTCACCGGCTCTTCCATACCACTTCAGATCGCGGGGGGGAAAGCCGTTCAGGTGAGGACTCTTCTCGGGAGCGGAGATCCATGCTTCTTCCCATCGGGCACGACACCGGCACCGTGCGGCGCAACCCGTGGGTGACGTACGCGCTGATGCTGGCCTGCCTGGGTGTCTTCCTCGTCACCAAGTCGTCCAATCGCGACATCGCCCGTCAGTACACGCTGGAGATCAAGGAGGCGGTGCAGTACTTCGCCGAGCACCCGTACCTGATGCCTCCCGACGCACTGGAACCCTACCTGGGCTCGGATTGGGAGGAGCAGCGCGAAGGGCTGCTGGACCTGCGCGAGCAGGCGGGCCTGCTGACGCCGCCGCGCTTCCAGCGCCAGAAGGAGCAAACGGAGCTCGACGCCCAGGTCGAGGAAGCCACGGCCGTCCGAGCCTTCCACCCCTTCTTCCGCTGGGGCCTGATCAACGCCCACCCCACGCTCGCCGGGGCATTCGGGTACATGTTCCTGCACAGTGGCTGGGGGCACCTGCTCGGCAACATGCTGCTGCTGTTCCTGACCGGTCCCTTCATCGAGGACAAGTGGGGACGTCCGGTCTTCCTGAGCTTCTACCTGCTGGCCGGCCTGGCCGGCGCGGGCCTTTTCATGAGTCGCTTCCCGCACCTGGAGACGCCCCTGGTGGGCGCGTCGGGGGCGGTGGCCGGCTGCATGGGCGCCTTCCTGGTGCGCTTCTGGCGCGCGAAGCTGCGCTACCTGGTCTGGTTCGTCTTCTTTGGCTTCACTTTCTCGGCGCCGGCGTGGCTGATGCTGCCGCTCTGGTTCGGCGGCGAGTTCCTGTCGGCCCGGCTCACCGAGCAGATCAATCCCATGGGTGGCGCCGGCGTCGCCTACTGGGCGCACGTGGGAGGCTTCGCCTTCGGTGCGTTGGTGGCGCTGGGCCTGCGTGTGGCGCACATCGAAGAGCGCTGGATGGACGGTGTCGTGGACCGCAAGATCGGAGGCGTCTCGAACGAGGGTGTCGAGGCCGCCATGCAGGCCGCCGAAGAGGGCCGTACCGAAGAAGCCTTCGCGCAGCTTCAGCGGGTGGTGCGCAGCGACCCGAAGAACCGCGAGGCGGCGCAGGTCTACTGGGATCAAGCGGTGGCCCTGGGGCGCGCCGACGAGGCCGCCCCGGTCCTGCTGCGCCTGGTTCGTGATGAAGTGCGCGCAGGGGAGACCGAGCTGGCCGTGCAGCACTGGATGGAGTTCGCCCAGCGCGGCGACGGGCTGCCGGTCGAGCCGGTGCTGGCCCTGCGGCTGGCGCAGGCGCTGGAGCAGCAGGGCCATCGCAACCTGGCGACCGAGGTCTTGCGGCGCGGCTTGGCGTCGCCGGAGCTGAACGCGACGGTGGCGTTGCGCCTGGCGCGCGCCGCCCGGCCTCTGGACCCGCGGCTGTGCGGCGAGGCGGCCCGCAAGGCGCTGGAAGGCGCCGCGCCCGCAGAGGCGGCAGAGGCCCAGGCCTTGTTGGACGAGGTGGGTGACGTTCCCGAGCCGCCCGCCGCGGAGGTGCACGGGGCCACACTCGATCCCATGGAGTTGGACGCGGTCTGCGAGGCACCTTTGGAGCCGGAAGAGGCCTCAACCGGCGTGCCCGCCGAAAGCGAGATCATCGAGCCCGCGGGTCGGGACGCCGACTCGGCCGACCTGGACCTGGACGACGTGGACCTGGACGGCCTGGACCTGGACGATCTGGGGCTCGATGAGGAATCGGCTCTGCGGGAGTTCTCGGACCCCAGTCTGGAGCCGCTGGACGATGCGGCGCCCGAGGGCGAATCCGCGCCGCCCGAGACGCTGTCGGCCGAGCCGCCGCTTCCGCCGGTGGCTGCGCCCCAGAGCTCGGACCCGGGCGCCGGCGTGGAGCCCGACACCTTCGACCCTGGCGCGCTGGGCTCCGACGTCGGGCCCGTCTCCGAGGAGGTGGGTGGCACCGACTGGGGAACGATCTCCCTGGACGATGCACCGGAGGGCGAAGCTGCGCAGGAAGAGCCTGCGTCGTTCGAGGTTCCGCCGCTCGAGGCGCCGGCTCCGCTGCTGCGCCCGCTGCGCGCCATGGAGGCCGTCCCGCTGCGCCTGCGCGAGGACTCGCTCTCCCTCGAGGTGGATGGGCGCGGCAAGACCCGGCTGCGCTTCGAGAAGATCGACGCCGTGTCGGCTGCGGCCGTGCGGCTTCCGGGACGCGAGCGGCCGGTGCTGCTGGTCGATCTGGCGCTCAACTTCAGCGAGGGCGGCGAGCGCCCGCTTCAGGCCGTGCGCCTGCGCTCGGATCGCTTCGACCCGCGTCGTCTGGTCGAGGGCGAGGCCAAGCCCCTGCTGGCCCTGCGGCGCCTGGTGGAGACGCTCCTCGAGCGCAGCGGCGCCGCGGCGCGTCCGGATCGCGCGACGGCGTGCGGGCAGCCTCGCTTCGCGGCGCACGAGAGCCTTGCCGACTACGAGCGCGAGGTGCTGCTCGCCGACTCCGGCGCCTGATCCGCGCGCGGGTAGCCCACCAGCGAGGTGCATGCGGCGGGCATGCCCGGCCCCCGCTCGCGGCGCACGTCCCAGTGCCAGTCCTCTGCATCCAGCTCCGCAACCAGCTGCTCCAGCTCGGCGACCGAGTAGGTGCGCAGGTGCGAGACGAGTCCGTCCCAGAATATCAGGAACGGGAGAACCGGCAGCAGGTAGGTGAAGAAGATCCGGCTCCACTGGAACGGGCGCATGAAGGGCGTGAGCAGCAGGACCACGATCGGAATGAACGGCACGGCCAGCAGCGCGAGCGGCCGGCGTTCGGTGACCTCGAAGATCGCGATGCCCGAGTCCGCACGCACCGCGTCTGCAAGGATCTCGCGGGCGGTTTCCGGGCGGAAGTGGTGGAAGGAGAGGAACAGGGTCCTCACGCCGTGGAGATCCGCGGGGACGTGGGTGGCATAGACTGGATCCGGGTGGAAGTCGACGCGGCCCGTGGGCTCTTCGCGTATCTCTGCGCTGTCTGCGCCATGGGGGTAGCGGTCCGTGAGCAGGGCTCCCGCCTGGATTCCCTGCTCGTCGGCCAGGGCGCGGATGACCTCGGGCATCACGCCGCCGCTGCCCGAGCCCAGGTCCACGATGCGGCGCTGGCCCCGAGCGTGGAGCACCGGCGCCAGTCGCGACGCCGCGTAGGACGGAAAGCCCCGGATCAGGCGCACCGCGTAGACCAGGTAGTCGGTCATCTGGGCGCGCAGCAGTCCGGGAAACCAGCTCAGATCCTCGAATTCGAAGACATGCAGCCGCGCCACGTCTACCTCACTCGACGAAGAAAGGGCTGGACCAGGCGGCGCCGCCGCCGAGCTGCACGACGCGCAGGTAGAGGTACTCGCCGGGCGCCAGATCGTCCAGCGCAAGTTCGAACGACACGTCCCGCTGGCCTTCCTGCTCCCAGAGCACGCTCAGCGCGCCGCTGCGCACCAGCTCCACCCGCCGGACCTCACCCGGGGCGAAGACGGCCACCTGCAGGAGCGCACCGTCACGCAGCGCGGAGTGGGGCACGACGCTGCCCATGGGGTGGCCGGCCAGCCGCGCACGCAGCACGATGCGCGGGCCGTTGGTCGCGTAGCTGTGCCGCGCGCGCAGCGCGGTCAGCACGCCGTCGCGGGTGCGCTCGGGGGAGAGGATGGCGGCCAGGCCGCCCGAGGGCGACTCCAGGTGCGCGAGCCCGGGGTGCCCGTCGTGGGAGTCGCCGCTGCCCACGAAGCCCAGCCGCATTCCGCGGTTCAAGATGTCGCGCACGAAGTTGCCGGGAATCGGCGAGTAGATGGAGCCGGGCGCGTCCAACGCCTCGCTGCTTCCGTGCACCGAAACCACTTCGGTCACCGGCTCGAACACCGGATCCGGAGGAATCGCCCAGTTGGTCGGAATCGGGCCGCCGGCTGAGTGGTGGGCGAAGGTCAGCGCCGGCTGGCCGGACAGCGCGGCCCACAGCTCGCGCGGGTCGTCGGTGGCTTCGTCCAGCGAGCTGTAGATGCTCCCTTCGTCTCCGAAGTACAGGACGTGCCGGTGGCC
The DNA here is from genome assembly GCA_947260035.1 of uncultured delta proteobacterium. Lineage (GTDB taxonomy): Bacteria > Myxococcota_A > UBA9160 > UBA9160 > JAFDET01 > JAFDET01. The sequence goes on along the minus strand of CAMYOO010000014.1, from coordinate 7,257 downwards.
GTGGATCCAGCTCGTCCACTCGTAGCCCAGCAGCGTGATGAAGCGGCCGGGCGCGTGGAAGCCCCGCACCTGGCTGCGGATGGCTTCCCAGAGCTCCGGGCGCTGGTCCAGGAAGCGCACGCCCCAGTGGTCGTGGTCGGTCAGCGCCACCACGTCCAGCGCCGCCACGTCGCGCGCGTAGCGGAAGTAGTCCTCGGGCGTGGCCGTCCCGTCGGAGAGCTGGGAGTGGCCGTGCAGATCGGCCCACAGGAGCGGCGCCGCGCCATCCACCACCAGGGGGTTGCTGACGGCCTCGAACGCTCCGCTGCGTCCCGCCAGCCGGTAGACGCCGCGGGCCTTCACCGCCAGGCTTGCCTCGCCGACTCCGCCTCGCAGCGCGATTCGCGTGGGACCCGTCAGGCCTTCGGGCAGCGCGTCGAGCGTCACGTCGCCGTCGAAGTGCGCCGCGCTGCTGCTGGCGTCCAGCAAGGCCGCCACCAGGCGCGCGGGCTCGCCGGGCCGGGCGGTGCTCTGAAGCGTCAGGATCAGGCGTGCCGGCGCACCCGGCGCGACGTCGATCCGCGGGGAGTCGTCCAGGATCCGGCGCACGCCGTCGCCGTCGCCGTCCACCGCCACCCAGAAGCGCTCGTCCCGTTCGGCGAAGCGATCGGGGCCCGCCAGCGTTTCGCTGGCTCCGAACAGGAAGCGGATGCGCTCGCCGGGCGCGAGCGCGCGTCCGCCGATGCGCACCTGCAGCAGTTGGGCGTCCACCGCCGCCGCTTCCAGGGTCAAGCCTGCGGCGGAGGTGGTCACCTCCGTGTATCCGTGCAGATCCCGGTCGAAAGTCTGGGGCGTGCTCCAGCCCCAGAAGGGCGAGGTCATCAGGTAGACGGCGCCGCCCTCCGCCACGCCCAGGGGCCCGGCCTCGTAGATCACGGTCCAGCGCCCGGGCGTCTGCGCCGTGGCGTTGGCGTCGCCTTCGATCCAGGCCCGTCCGCCGCCGTCGGCGGGGCTGCGCGGGGCGTCGCGGTCGGCGCGCAGTGCCTCGGTCAGGTCCGGCCGGGCGTGGGGCGGCATGTCCGGATCCCCGGGCTCCGGTTCCGGGCTTGCCGTCTCGGCAGGGTCGGCGGGCGGGGCTTCCTCGATGCGTCGGCAGCCCGCGCCGGCTGGGAGAAGGGCGCAGAGCAGGAGGGCGACGGCGATGCGGCGGTGCAGCATGCTGGGCAGGGTACCGGTTCAGCGCCCGCCGCGGCGCGCCTCCAGCTCTTCCAAGCTACGCGGCCAATCTTTCTTGAGGAGCCGGGAGAGCGCCCGATCGGCCAGCACGCGACCGCCGGTCTGACAGGTGGCGCAGTAGTGGGTCTCGTTGCTGGCGTACACGATGCGTTGCACCGGGCTCGCGCAGACGGGACAGGGCTTGCGATAGCGGCCGTGCACCGCCATGCCTGCGCGGAACGCGGTCACCTTTTCCGGGAAGGCCTCGCCGGTCTCCCGGCGCAGCCGCTCCAGCCAGGCCGCCAGGGTGTCCCGCGTCGCGGTCCAGAGCCGCTCCACCGCCTCGTCGTCCAGGTTGGCGGTGAGCTGCACCGGCGAGAGCCGCGCCGCGTGCAGGATCTCGTCGGAGTAGGCGTTGCCGATGCCGGAGAAGAGGTGCGGGTCGGTGAGCGCGCGCTTCAAGGTGTGGTTCCGCAGGCGAAGCGTCGCCGCGAAAGGCTCCAGGTCGCACTCCAGCACCTCGAGCCCAACCGGGTCCAGGGCGGCCAGGGCCGGCGCACCCTCGACCACGTGCAGCGAGGCCCGCTTCCTGGTCCCGGCTTCGGTCAGGATCAGCGTCCCGGGGGCGAAGTCGAAGGCGGCGTGACCCAGGCGGCGCGGCACGGCCGCTCCCGGCTTCTTCCAGCGGAATCGGCCGGCCACCATCAGGTGGATCACGAAGTGGAGGTCCGCCTCGAAGTGGAGCACCACGCGCTTGCCCAGACGCGAAACGCGTTCCAGGGCGCGGCCCTCGGCGGCGGCGGGAGCCGGCTCCACCGTGCGCAGCAGCGAGGGGCTCGCGATGCGGACCTTCTCGAGTCGTTGATTCCGGAGTCGGCGCTCCAGGTGCTCTACGTAGAGCGACACGTCGGGCAGTTCGGGCATGCTGGTGCTCGGCGTCACACGACGCCTGGGACGATGGTACGATACGGCCCGCGAAGAGGAGGAGTTTCCCATGCAACTGCCGCGTAGCAGCGCCGCTGTCGCGATTGCCTCGATCCTGGTCCTGGGGGCCGTCGGCGCCCGCGCGGACGAGACCTGCCAGTCCCCGTACCTGCCGAAGGTGACGGGACAGGAGGACTATGTCTACGTGTGGACCCTGGGGGTCAAGGGCTGGGGAGACGAGTCGGACAAGCTCGTGACCATCGGCACGAACCCCAAGAGCCCGGACTACGGCAAGGTGGTCTCGGTCTTCTCGGTCGGCGGCCGGCACGAGGCGCACCACGGGGGCCTCAACGACGACCGCTCCAGGCTCTGGCTGGGCGGTCTCGACTCCAGCGCGATCTTCGTGTTCGACGTGGCCACGGACCCGGCGCGCCCCAAGCTGGTGCGAAAGATCGACGACTTCGTCGAGGCCAGCGGCGGCGTGGTGGGACCCCACACCTTCTACGCCCTGCCGGGCCGCATGCTGATCACCGGCTTGTCCAATGCCAACGATCGCGGCGGGCGCACGGGCATCGCCGAGTACAGCAACGAAGGCCGTTTCATCCGCACCACCTGGATGCCCGACGAGGCGCCCTACGGCTACGACGCGCGGGTGAACGTGGCGCTGAACCGCATGCTCACCTCGTCGTTCACCGGCAAGAACAACTACATGACGGAGCTGCCGAAGCTCATCAACGACCAGGCTGCGATGAAGAACTTCGGCAACAGCGTGGTCGTCTGGGACTACCACGCCATGAAGCCCCTGCAGGTGCTGGAGGTTCCGGGGGCGCCGCTGGAGATCCGCTGGGCGCTGCAGCCCCGTCATCACTACGCCTTCACCACCGCGGCCCTGACCGGGCGGCTCTGGGGCATCTTCCGCAAGGCCGACGGCACCTTCGAAGCCGTGGATCTGGCGCCCATCGGCGATCCGGCGAATCCGCCCCTGCCCGTCGACATCAGCCTGTCCTCCGACGACAAGTACCTGTTCGTGGACAGCTTCATGGACGGCACCACGCGGGTCTTCGACGTGTCCCAGCCGCGCAGCCCCAAGCTGGTGTACGAGAAAAAGATCGGCTCGCACCTGAACATGGTGTCGCAGTCCTGGGACGGAAAGCGCGTCTACTTCACGTCGTCGCTGCTGGCCAACTGGGACAAGACCGGCCCCGCCAACGAGCAGTACCTGAAGGCCTTCACCTGGGACGGCGCGAAGCTCACGCCGACCTTCGAGGTGGACTTCCGCGCGCTGGAGCTGGGGCGCCCGCACATCATGCGCTTCGGCGACGCGCCGGTGGAGGCCGGGCGCGTAGCCCGCGCCCGTTAGGAGCCCGACCCAAGATGGAGCACACCGTCCGGACGCCGATCCATCCGCGCTGGCTGCGTTGCGCTCCCTGCGCCGTAGCTACGGCTATGGCTCGGTCGCACGCCTTGCCAGCGCGGCGTCTCGACGACCGGGCCGGTGCACGCCATCTTGGGTCGGGCTCCTAATGCGGCGCCGGGCGATCGCGGCGCTGGCGGCCAGCCTGACGCTCGCCGCCGGGGCTGCGCCCGCCCACGAGCCGCCGCCGACTCCGCCGTTGCTGTACGAGCTTCCGCCGGCCGGAAGCTACGCGCTACCGGTCATCCAGCACGTCTCCGAGCACTGGCTGGTGGATTCGGCCGGCGAGCGCGCGCCCGTGCTGGGAATCGCCCCTGGCGAAGCGGCGCTGATCTCCTTCGTCTACAGCCGCTGTCACGAGGCCTGCCCCCTGGCGTTGGCGGTCTTGCAGCGCGTGGACCGGCTGCTGGCGGACACGCCGTCCCTGGCCGGGCGCGTTCGGCTGGTGACGGTGAGCTTCGACCCGGAGGCGGATTCGCCGGAGCAGATGGACCAGCTTCGCACGAACCTGAAGCCCCGCGGCCGCTGGGACTTCCTCACCGCGTCCGACCCGGGTGCGCTGGATCCCGTGCTCGACGACTTCGGCCAGCGCGTGGTGCCGCGACCCGACGTGGCGCCCGACGCGATCCAGCACGTCCTGAAGATCTTCCTGGTGGATGCCGCCGGGGACGTGCGCAACATCTACAGCAGCGGCCTGCTGGAGCCCCTGCTGCTGCGCAACGACGTGGCGACGGTGCTGCGCGTCGATCCCGACGCGCCGGCCGACTGAGCGCCGGGGTTTCAGTACGCTTGGGGCGTGCCTCCCGTCCTGGAGACCCAGCGCCTGCTGCTGCGCGAGCTGCGCCCCGGCGACGCCGCGGCGGTGTTCGACGTATTCGACGACGACTACGCGCGACACTGGTACCCGCACCTGGCGGAGCGCGAGGCCGTGGAAGTCTGGGTCGGCCAGAACCTGGAACGCTACGCGCGGGACGGATTCGGCCTGTGGGCGCTGCTGCTCAAGGAGTCGGGCGAGCTGGTCGGCGACTGCGGCCTCACCCTGCAGGACGTGGAGGGCGTGTCCGAGCTGGAGGTGGGCTGGCACGTGCGCGCCGACCAGCGGCGCCGGGGCCTCGCGACCGAAGCGGGGCGTGCCTGCCTGGAGTGGGGGATGCACCGCACCGACTACCCGCGCATCGTCTCCCTGGTGCACGTGGAGAACCCGGCGTCCAGCGCGGTGGCGCAGAGAGTGCACGAGGGTCGCCTGCGCGAACCGGTCGAGCGCCGGCGCGGACCCCACTGGGTGTACGTCAGCAACCGGAAGCCGACGCCATGAGCGAGTCCCGCTTCAACTTCGTTCCCAGCAGCCACGGGCCGCCGCTCTCCATCGCCCGTGCCCAGGGCGCGTGGCTCGAGACGACCCAGGGACGCCGCATCCTCGATGCGGCCGGCGGCGCGATCATGGTCAACGTGGGCCACGGGCGCCGCGAGGTGATCGACGCCATGGCCCGAACGCTGGAGCGCGTGACCTACGCGGTGCCCGTGTTCGCCACCGAGGAGCGAGAGCGGCTGGTGGCGCGCTTGATCGATCGCTGGCTGCCCGGTGACCTGGCTCGCGTCTACTTCACCAGCGGCGGCTCCGAGGCCGTGGACGCCGCCCTGCGCCTGGCGCGCCAGCACCACGTTGCTGCGGGGCGGCCCGAACGCTGGAAGATCCTGGGCCGCGATCTCTCCTACCACGGCACCACGCTGGCGACCCTGGCCGCCGGCGGCCACGAGAAGCGGCGCGCGCCCTTCGGCCCGCTGCTGCTCGACTTCCCCAAGGCTCCGGCCTGCTACTGCCTGCGCTGCCCGCTGGGTCGGGAGTACCCGGAGTGCCGGGTGGCGTGCGCCGAGGCGGTGGAGGAGGTGCTCCTTCGCGAGGGGCCGGAGACCGTGGCCGCGTTCATCGCCGAGCCCGTGGTGGGCTCTACCGCGGGAGCCGTGGATCCGCCGCCGGAGTACTGGCCCGCCGTGGTCGAAGTGTGCCGCCGCCACGGCGTGCTGGTGATCGCCGACGAGGTAATGACCGGCTTCGGCCGCACAGGCCGGCGCTTCGGCGTGGAGCACTGGGACGTGGTGCCCGACATCCTGGTGGGCGGAAAGGGGCTGGCCGGCGGCTACGCACCGCTGGGCGCCGTCTTCGCCAGCGAAGCCGTGCTGGCGCCGCTGGCGGAGAAGGGCGATGAGCTCATGTACTACACGTACGGCGGTCACCCGTCCGCCTGCGCGGCGGCCGATGCGGTGCTGGAGATCCTGGAGCGCGAGAATCTGGTGAGCCGCGCCGCCGAGCTGGGCGGGCGGCTGCGCAAGGCCCTGCAGCCCCTGGAGGAGCACCCCAACGTGGCCCAGGTGCGCGGGCTGGGGCTGCTCCAGGCAGTCGAGCTGGTGCGGGACCGCGAGACCCTGGAGCCCTTCCCGGCCGAGGTGGGGATGGCCATGCGCGTGGTGGTCCAGGGCCTGCTGCGCGGGGTCTTCTTCTACCCCGGTGGCTGCGGGCCTGCCCGGGACGTGGTCTGCATGGGCCCGCCCTTCATCATCGACGACGAGGAGCTGGAGCTGATCGCCCGGACGCTCCCCGAAGCCATCGACGCCGCCGTAGCCAGCGCCGACGGGTGATGCCCGTCACGTAGGCCGGACTCCCGCATCCCGTAGACAGTCCTGCAAGCGTCGGTCGGGAGGGGATCGGTGCTGCGCAGCGAGCCGCAGGCGAGCGAAGTGCCGCGGCCGGCTAAAGATGGTTCTCCGGGACGCTGTCGGGAGGGGACAGCCCTGGCGGAATGCGCAGGTCGCTGGCGAAGCGGTTGACAAAGCAAGCAATTGCTTGATATCACCAAGCGCATGCTTGGGAGGTGTCATGTCACGAATCTCGCGCGATCGCATCGTCCAGGAGGCTCTGTCGCTCTTCGCCGAGGAGGGCTTCGATCGGGTCACCCTGCGCGATCTGGGGTCCCGGGTCGGGCTCCACAACAGCAGCCTCTTCCACCACTTCCGCGGCAAGGGCGAGATCGCCCACGGCGCCCTCGACCGGGTCGGCGAGGGGTTGCTGCCGTGCCTGGAGCCCCTGACCGCAGACGATCCGCCGCGGCTCGACGTATTCCTGGGCGTGGTGGGGGCGCTGGCCGAGCGCTTCGCCGTCAGGCCCCAGGAAGCCCGCTTCCTGCTCCGCGTGCTGATGGATCCGCGCGCGCTGGAAGGCGCGGGTCGCCCGGGGCGACGCACCTATCCCGCGCTGGCGGTGCGGCTCTTCACCGCGCTGGCCGGCTGGCTGCGCCGCGCACAGGATGCCGGCACGGTGCGGGCCATCCACGGCCCGCGCGCGACGCGCATGGTGCTGGGCGCGTTGCTGTTGGAGCCGGCTCTGGGTGAGGGCGAGGCTGCCGGTGCCGAGGACCTCCAGGCCCGGCGCGGCGAGGCCGTGGCCTTCGTCGGCGGAGCCTTGGCCCCCTGATCGCCGGCTCGGTCTAGCCCAGCAGCACGCGTGCGCCGAGGGGCCGATGGGAGAGACCCGCGGCCTTGTCCATGAGCGCGATCCAGGCGGGCAGCTCCAGGCTGCGCTTCAGTGGCCGCGCCGCCTCGCCGGCTCCTGCTAAACGAGGCTGCCTGTCTTTCCACCCCGGACTGATGGGGCCGGCCAGCGGCTCCAGCAGCAGCAGGTGGGCGCCTCGCTCGCGCTCCCCGAGCAGCGCCTCCAGCAGCTGCTCCTG
>CAMYOO010000013.1 GCA_947260035.1 uncultured delta proteobacterium | reverse complement strand
CCGCCGCGCTAGTGGGTACCCCTGATGTAGTGCTCGAGCTGCTCGATCGTGAACTGCTGATCCTCGATGATCGCCTTCACCACGTCTCCGATCGAGATGAGCCCGGCGAGTCGTTCGTTCTCCAGCACCGGCAGGTGGCGCACCCGATTCTCCGTCATGAGCGCCATGCAGGAGTCCATTCGCTGGTCGTAGCTCACGCACAGCACGCGCCGGGACATGATGTCCCGGACCGGGGTGTCCCTCGACGATTTGCCTTGGAGGATCACCTTCCGCGCGTAGTCCCTCTCGGAAAGGAGCCCTATGAGCTCGCCGGATTCGACCACCACGAGCGCCCCGACGTCCTCGCCAGCCATGTTCTGGAGCGCTTCGAAGACGGGGGTCTCAGGGCCGATGGTGTGGACGGCATGTCCCTTACCGGCCAGCACCTGCCTGACTGTCTTCATCGCTTCTACCCTCCGGAGTAGGTGATGCCGACCTGGGGCAACTGTAGGTGGGCTCCAGGAGCCATCAAGCGGGAAGGTTACCAGACGGAGCGAGCGAGATGGGGTCCGGCCACTCCCGGCAGCGCTTCAGGGCTGGGTCCGTGAGCCCACGCGCAACGTCCCGTTTCGACAAACTCCACAGCTTCGCGCCGTCGGGGTGCCGGAACCGGCAGGCAATGCATCGTCAGCATGCACGGCGCCGGCAGGACACCGGCAGTGCGCCACCTGTGAGCTCTCAGCTCAAGGGGCTTTGTCACCGATAGGTACGATGCGGTGGCGAACAGCATCCTGTACATCGACGACGAGCCGCAACTCTGCGCCGAGCTGTCGGAGCGGCTCGAGCCGGTCGGGCTCGAGCTGGCGCATGTCGAGGACACGGACGAAGCCCTTGGACGGATGCGTTCGGGCGAGGCGGATCTCGTCTTGATCGAGCCCGCGCTGGCGACGTCCGACGGTCTCGACCTGCTGGAGCGGGTCTGCCGCATCGGCCGCCAGAACCGGCCGCCCGTTCCGGTGGTCGTAGTCACCCGCGGAGGCCGGACCCCGGCGCTCTACGGACGCGCACTCGAGCTGGGGGTCTGCGATTTCCTCACCAAGCCGGTCACCGTCTCGCAGCTCGTCGCCGGCATCGAGGGCGCGCTCGGCGCTACGAGCGAGGAGACCAGCTGGACGGCGGGCTCCGCCTCCGACGAGCTGAACCCGCAGGGCGAGCTGTCCGAGCTGCTCGTTCCCGAGCTTCTGTACCGACTGCACGCCCGGGGCTACCGCGGCGTGGTCATCCTGAGGTGCGGCGACGACCGCGTGGGCATCCACCTCCGCAACGGCAGCCCGGCGGCGGTGAGCGCCAGCGGGGGCAAGGAGACGGTAGAGGACTTCCTCGTGCGAACGGGGCGCATCAGCAGCGAGCAGCACGAGGAGCTGGTAGGTCAGCTCTTCGTCGGCGCGGGCGGCCCGCGCGACGTCCTCGCGGGCATGGACGTCCTGAGTGAAGAGGAGATCGCAACGGCCCTCCTCGAGCACGCGGAGGAGCCGCTGCTTCGCACCTTCGGCTGGACCACGGGCAGCTACCGCCTGCTGCCGGGGAAGAAGCTCAAGGGGTCCGAGGCGCACGAACTCGCGCGCTCCCTTCAGAGCCTGCTGCTCGACGGCATCCTGCGCCATTCCTCCCGCGAGGTGGTGGGCCTGCAGCTCGCACGGCGCGGCGCACTCTACGTGTCGAGGGCGGGGGATGAGGACCTGGAAGACCTGTTCGCGGACAGCTCGCTCGCGCCCGAGATCCGGGAGACGCTCCTGGGAATGCAGGGCGATCGGACCGTCGCCGAGATCGTCGCTTCCAGCGAGATCGATGCGCGCGCGTTCTACGCGCTCGTGCTGGGTCGGGCGGCCGAGCTCCACCTGGAGCCCATCCTGCTGCTGATGGATGAGCTCGTGGAGGTCGAGGAAAGCGCCGAGGACGATGCTTCCGCGCCGGCGCCCCCGTCGCCCGCGGATCGCGACGCCGTGCGCCGCGCCGCGGAGCTCTCCTGTCTGGCTGGCGTACTCGCGGAGCAGGACGATTTCGCGGTGCTCGAGGTGGCCGAAGAGGCGTCGGATGAGGAGGTGCGTCGGGCCTATCACGCGCAGCTCGAGGCCCTGGGGGTAGCCGGTCCGCCGGCGCAGGATCCCCGGGTGGCCCAGATGGTCGAGCAGATCCGCGAACGCGTCACCACGGCGTATCGGCATCTCGAGGACGCCGAGTCGCGGGCGAGCTACGCGGCCGCGCGGCGAGAGGAGGAGAAGGCGCGCGCGGCGCAGGCGGAGGCTGAACGGGCCCTGGAGGCCGAGGGCTGGTTCCGGAAAGGCGAGCGCTACCTGCGGGCCAAGCGCTACAACGACGCAGTGGAGGCCTTCGGCATGTCCACGCATCTCGACCCGGAAGAGGGCGAGTACATCTCGCACCTGGGCTGGGCGCTCTACCTCAAGGAGCCCGACGAGGAGGTGGTGCGGCGCGAGGCCCTCGAGCAGATCGCGCGCGGCGTAAAGCTCTCACCGAAGCGCGCTCTGCCCTACGTCTACCTGGGCCGCATCTTCAAGGCCATCGACGATGCCGAGCACGCGCGCAAGATGTTCCGGAAGGCCACGAAGGTCGATCCGGACTGCCATCCGGCGCTCCAGGAGCTACGCCTTCTCGAGATGCGCGAGCAGAAGTCAAAGGGTCTGCTGGGGCGCCTGCGCAGGAAGTGAGCCGCCGGGCCGCCCGGGCGCGAAGCGCGGCGACGGCTGGAATCAGGATGCGGGCTCACACACGAAGATCGGGATGTCCCGGTCCGTGCGCTCCCGGTACTCGGCGTAGGGCGCGTAGTGCTGGTCGCAGACCGGCCATAGGGCGGGCTTCTCCTCAGGCGTCGCCAGGCGCGCGCGAAGCTTCATGCGGCGGCCCCGATGGTTCACCTGGATGTCCGGATGCTTGACCAGGTTGCGGTGCCAGACGGGGTTCTTCGGTGCGCCGCCTTGAGAAGCCACCAGCAAGACACCCTCTGCGTGGGGGACGTACATCAGGGGAATGGTCAGGGTTCGGCCGCTCTTCGCGCCGGTCATGGTGACGAAGCACACCTCGTCGCCACTCAGCTTGTTGAACAGCCGGCCTCCCGTCAGCCGGTGCAGCAAGACGTGGGTGCGCGTGAAGGCCTTCATCAACCAACGCGGCGGGGGCGAGCCGGAGCCGGAAGCAGCGGGCGGGTCGGTGGCCATCGAAATCCTCTCGCGTTGCGGCAGAGGCCTGCCGTGTGGGAAAGCCTACCGCAGAAAGGCTCCAGGGCTCCGTCCGACCAGCCGGTTCAGCTCACGATCTGGAGCGCCGACACGCAGGGGCATGAGGCATCGTCGAAGCCTGCCGGCCCGCGTGTGGGTCGCCGTCTGTGTCCTGATGCTCGGGGCGAGCCAGGCGCGCGCCGTGACCCTCTACGACAACGGCCCGGTCAATGACCCCGCCGCGGACGGGCGCTGCGACAGCGGGATCTCCTTTTCCTGCGGAGGCGACGGCGACTGGACCTTCTACGACAACTTCGTCCTGGCTGCGGATTCGGCCATGACCGGCTTCGACTACACGGACTGGTTCAGCTCCGGGGGGCCGGCGAACTACGTCGCGACCGACTGGTCCCTGTTCGCCGCAGACCCCTTCGCATCTCTGCCCGTCGCGTCGGGAACCAGCGTGGCGGTCCTGACGGCCACGGGGCCGGCCGGCCAGTACCGGTTCGAGGTCAGCGGCCTCAACATCGCGCTCTCCGGGGGTGTGGAGTACTGGCTGGGGATCCACAACAGCGTGACGGGCAACATCAGCACGACCGTGGCCCGGGTGGACAATCCGGGCGCGGGGCTCGATGCCTCCAAACAGGCCGACACTGCCGGGAACGACCTGGACTTTCCGGCCTTCGAGAACCGCGCCTTCCGGATCGAGGGGGCGCCGGTTCCGGAGCCCGCGGCTGCCGCGCTGCTGGGAGCCGGCCTCGTAGCGCTGGCGATGGCGCGGCGGGGCTCCTGAGCCCGAACGCCGCCCGGCGCCTCAGCTCTCCTTCGGGCCCGCGACCACGCCTTCGTCGTGCAGCTTCGCCACCTCGCCCGGGCTCATGCCGAGCACATCGAGGAGGATCTCGTCGGTGTGCTCGCCGAGAGCCGGCGCCGGGCGCGCGGGCAGGCGATCGGTGGCGCCGAATTGGAGCGGCGAGGCCGGAGAGACGTACGCACCGATGCCCGGCTGATCCACCACCGAGAACATCGGATTCTCCGGGGAGCAGTCGGGCTCCTTCTCCACGACCTCGCGGATCGTGCGGTAGGGGCCCCAACAGACGCCGAAGGCGTCGAAGCGCTCGCGGATCTCCACGTGCATGCGCGTGTGGCACCAGGGCTCGAGGATGCGCGCCAGCTCCCGGCGGCCTCGATAGCGGTCTCCTTCCCTGTCGAAGTTCAGGTGCAGCCGTTTCGCCAGGGCGTCGAAGGCGGGGCCGAGGTCCGTTGCCTCGCGCAAGGCTCGCCACTGGGAGCGGGTGAGCGCCACCACCATGACGCGCTTTCCATCCAGGGTCTCGAAGTCGCGGCCGAAGGCGCCGTAGAGGTAGTTGCCGTCCTTCGGGCGGTCGGCGTCGTTGATGCTCACCTCGGCGATCTTGCCCAGGTTGCCCAGCATGGCGAGGGCCACGTCGGTCAGGGGCAGCTTGATGAGCTGACCCTCGCCCGTCCGACTTCGGTGCCGCTCGGCGGCGAGCAGCGCGGCCACGGTCATCTGGCCGGTGATCGCATCCCACGCCGGCAGCAGGTGGTTCACCGGCCGTGGGTTGTCCTTGGAGCCGGTCACCGCCGGAAATCCCACACCGGGGTTCACCGTGTAGTCCACCGCCGAGCTCCCGTCGCGGTTGCCGACGATGTTGACCATGATCAGGTCCTCGCGGTCCCTCTTCAGGTTCCTGTAGTCGAGCCAGCCGCGGGCGGGGAAGTTGGTCACGAACAGGCCGGCGTCGGGGCCCGGCGCCGTGATGAGCTGGGTCAGGATCTCGCGGCCGCGCGGGGATCGGATGTCCACCGCGATGGAGCGCTTGCCCTTGTTGAAGCCGGCCCAGAACAGGCTGTGGCCGTCCAGGGTGACGGGCCAGCGCTGGAAGTCGAGGCCGCCGCCGATGGGGTCGAAGCGGATCACGTCGGCCCCGAGCTGCGCCAGCGTCATGCCGGCAAACGGGGCCGCGACGAAAGCCGAGCCCTCGACGACGCGCATTCCGTCCAGGATTCCGTGCATCATGCTTCCTCCTTGCAGTGCCCGGCGCCCAACGCGCTAGGCCATGAGCGCGATCACGCGCCAGTCCAGCACCGGCACGTCGCGCCCGGGTTCCGGCGCCCGCTCGCTGCGCTCGGCGAACACGCGTGCGTGAAGATCCACCAGACCTCCGCTGCCCAGCGCGTGGACGGCTTCCACGCTCACCTCGCTGCGCAGGATGTCCTCCTCGAACACGGGTGCGGTGTGATCGCAGCTTCGCCACGCCAGCAACGTCACCAGGTTGGGCAGGGCGCGGGTGATCTGGGCCGCCGCCAGCGAAATAGTGTGGCCGCCATAGACCAGACGCTGCCCGTAGACGCTGGCGCCGGCATCCGTGTGGGCCCCCGCGACGTTGAGGGTCAGCCGGGCCAGCTCCGGCGCGGCGGTGATGGTGTCGCGAGCCTCGATGACATGCGTGACGCCCACCTCCAGGTCGGCGAAGTGTCCGCCCGGAACCGCGTGCCGGAAGGCGTCCAGGTCCCAGTTCGCCGGAACGCAGGCCCGGACACGATCCAGGTCCAGCTCCGAGGGGATCGCATCGAAGGAGTCCTGCCGCCCGGTCTCGGCCTTGGGGTCGCGGCAGGGGAGCATCGGGCAGCGCCAGAAGTGGAGGACCGTCTCGCCGTGCTGGTTCTCCACGTGCATCTCGAACACCGCCATGCCGCTGGCCGCACGCCCCGGCCGGGCGCGGTTCTGCCGCAGGGCGACGATGCGCGTGGTGGTGCGCAGGGTGTCGCCCAGAAAGACGGGCCGCTGGAGCACCAGGCCGCGGTAGAAGAGGTTCCCCATGACGCGCTGGGAGGGCGTGGTGGTCTGGCCGATGGCCATGTTGCAGACCAGATTCGGGTGGGCCAGCGCTTCGTCGCGGCCGGTCACGCTGCGCGTCAGGTGCGCGTCCAGGGGCAGGCGCATCCGGTCGCCGGTGAGCGCCGCCTCGATGGCCGCGTGACCCGCGGTGAGTGTCACCGAGGGCGCATCCTCGAAGACCTGGCCAACGGCAAGGTCCTCGAAGTAGGGGCTCTCCACCGCGCGGCGTTGTTGCTGCGTCATGAGTCGCTCAAGACGCCGGCGCGGCGAGCGCGCTCGAGCACGCGTTCGTGGACCGCGATCACCGGGGCATCCACCATCTTGCCGTCCAGGGCGAATACCGCCACGCCCTTGGACTGGGCCTCGAGCCAGGCTTCGAGGACGCGTTGCGCGGCCTGGATCTGCTCTTCCCTGGGCGTCCAGACGCGGTTGGCGAGCGCCACCTGCGTCGGGTGGATGCAGAGCTTTCCGTCGAAGCCCAGACGCAGGCCCAGCTCGGCGTCGGCGCGAAAGGCCGCCTCGTCGCGCACGTCCAGGCAGACGCTGTCCACGGGCGCCACGCCGGCGCTGCGCGCCGCAATCACGATGGCGCAGCGGGCGTGGTGCACCACGCCTTCGGATGAATCGGGCTCGCTGAGCCCCAGGTCGAGCGAAAAATCAGCGTGGCCGAAGCAGAGACCATCCAGGCGGGCTCCGGCCGCGGCGATCTCGGGGGCCCGGACGACGCCGGCGGCGCTCTCCACCAGAGCCAGAAGGCGCACGCGCGCCGCCGAGCCCGTCTCCCGCTCCAGGCGGTCGAGAGCTTCCGCCACCTGGGTCACGCCCCGTGCGCCCTCGCACTTGGGGAGCACGATGGCCTGCGCTCCGGATCCGGCGACCGCAGCCAGATCCTCCTCGAACCAGGGCGTTCCCAGCGCATTGATCCGCACGGCCGCCTCGGCACCTTCCCGGGGTCGGGCCTGCAGCCAACGCGCCACCTCCAGGCGGGCGCGCTCCTTGTGTTCCGGCGCCACGGCATCCTCCAGGTCGAGGATCAGCGTATCCGCGCCGGCTCCTGAGGCGCGTTCGAGCTTGCGCGGATCACCGCCCGGCACGAAGAGCAGGGAACGCCGTAACCGATGGGGTTCTTGCATGGGCATCTCCCGGAGAGAGCCGGATTCTAGGGGTGCAAGCCGGGCTCCGCCTGCGCCGGGCGCCCCGCGCAGAGCAGGGGCGCAGAGGGGCCGGCGGCGGCCCGTTCGCCTGGGGATCGGCGCAGGGCGCTAGCATCGCCATCCATGACGCGTATCGACGGCCACTGCGATCCGTCCTTCGCGGGCGTCCGGGACGCGCTCGCGAACAACTTCGAGGAGCACCGCGAGCTGGGTGCGGCCGTGTGCGTGCACGTCGAGGGTCGCGCGGTGGTGGACTTGTGGGGCGGCCATCGCGACCTCGCCCAACAGCGGCCCTGGCAGCGCGACACGCTGGTGAACGCCTGGTCGGTCGGAAAGGGCGTACTGGCGATCCTCGCCCTCACCCTGGTCGAACGCGGCCTTCTCGTCCTGGACGAGCCGCTCCGGGTCCGCTGGCCGGAGTTCGCGGCCGGCGGCAAGGAGGAGGTCACCTTGCGCACCCTGCTCTGTCACCAGGCAGGGCTGCCCTCGGTGCGCCCCCGCCTGGCCGAGGGCGCGTGGCTGGACTGGCCCGCCATGTGCGCGGCCCTGGCGGCCCAGGCGCCCTGGTGGCAGCCCGGCAGCGCCCACGGCTACCACGTGGGCACCTGGGGCTTCCTGGTCGGCGAACTGGTGCGCCGCGCGACCGGATGCTCCCCGGGCCAGGCCCTGCGCCGGATCCTCGGCGATGCCCTCGATGCGGACTTCTTCTGGGGGCTGCCGGAGCAGCACCACGGCCGGGTCGCCGAGGTCGATGCGCCGAACGTGGTGCTCCGAGAGCCCGAGCAGTGGGCCAAGGCATTTCCGCCCACGGGTGATGCCGAGCGCGACACCATGATCTGGCATGCCTACTTCAACCCGCCCGGGCTGTCCGGGCTGGGCTTGATGGGCAGCGAAGCCTGGCTGCGGGCTGAGGTTCCCTCAACCAACGGCCAGGCCACGGCCCGGGGCGTGGCCCGGCTCTACGATGGGTTGCTCCGCGGCGGGCCCGACGGGGCTCACTTCATCGGCCCCGGACTGCTGCGCGAGGCCACGCAGATCCACTCGGACGGCGAGGATCTCATCCTGGGCCGGCCCTCGCGGTTCGGCCTGGGCTTCCAGCTTCCCATGCCGCAGCGCAAGCTCGGCCCCAGCGAAGCGGCCTTCGGGCACTACGGCTATGGGGGGCTTCTGGGCATGGCCGACCCCGCAGCCGGCGTATCGTTCGCGTTCCTCTCCTCGCGGCCGGGGCAGCGTTGGCAGACGCCCCGCACCCGGGCGCTGCTCGACGCCGTCTACACCGCGCTGGGCCGGCCGACATCGGAGTGAGGCACCGCGCGCGGCCGTATTCGCAGTACACTCCCCAAGGTGAGGTTCCTCGTCGCGCAGCTTCTCGCGCTTCTGCGCCAACGTCCCGTTCAGCAAAACGCGCGCGTGCTGGGACTGTTCTTCTTCGCGCTCGCCCTGATCGTGTCGATCTTCGCGGTGCTCTTCCACGTGATCATGGCGATGGAAGGGCAGGACCACACCTGGTTCACGGGCTTCTACTGGGCGCTTACGGTGATGTCCACCCTGGGGTTTGGAGACATCACGTTCCACACCGACCTGGGTCGGTTCTTCTCCATGGTGGTTCTGATCTCGGGGACTGTCTTCCTTCTGGTGCTCTTCCCGTTCATCGTCATCCAGTTCTTCTGGGCCCCTTGGATGGATGCCCAGGCGGCCGCACGGGCGCCCCGCGAGCTCGAAGAAGACACTGCGGATCACGTGATCTTCACCCACTACGACGAAGTCGTCGCTGCGCTCATCGAGCGCCTGGAGCACCGGCAGATCGACTACGTGCTGCTGGTGCCGAATCGGGAGGAAGCCGGGAAGCTTCACGACCAGGGGCTGCGCGTGGCGGTGGGCGAGCTGGACGACCCGGAATCGTGGAATCGCGTCCGCGCCGCGCAGGCCGGTTTGGTGGCCACTACCTGCAATGACTTCACCAACACCAACGCGGCATTTACGGTACGTGGGGTCGCGCCCGATGTTCCGATCATCGCCACCGCGGACGACCCGGCCTCAGTGGACATCTTGGGGCTCGCGGGCTGCACCCACGTGCTTCAGCTGGCAGAAGAGCTGGGTCAGGCTCTGGCGCGGCGCACCATCGGCGCGGACGCCATGAGCCACACGATCGGCGAATTCGGCCCGCTCGCAATCGCCGAAGCGACGGCGGCCCGCACGCCCCTGGTGGGCAAGACGCTGGCTGAAACGCGGCTGCGCCAGATCACGGGGCTCAACGTCGTGGGCGTCTGGGAGCGCGGCCGCTTCGAGTCGGCGCTGGGATCTACGCGGATTTCGGCGGACACGGTGCTCGTCCTGGCCGGAACGCGGGATCAGCTCTTCCGCTACGACGAGCTCTTCGTCATCTACAACGTGTCGGCGGCCCCGGTGCTGATCCTCGGGGGAGGGCGGGTGGGCCAGGCAACGGGCCGTGCGCTGGCGGAACGCGAAATCGACTATCGGATCGTCGAGAAGAACCCGGCCCTCGTCCCGAACTCCAAGCATCACGTGCTGGGCAGTGCCGCCGAGATGGCGGTGATCGAGAAGGCCGGGATCATGGAGACGCCGACGGTCATCATCACCACCAACGACGACGACCTCAACGTCTATCTCACCATCTACTGCCGGCGCCTGCGCCCCGACGTCCAGGTGATCACCCGGGCTTCCGTCGATCGGAACGTGGCCACCCTGCATCGCGCCGGCACCGATTTCGTCATGTCCTACGCGTCGATGGGCGCCAACACCATGCTGAACATGCTGAAGCGGGGCGAGATCCTGATGCTGGCGGAGGGGCTGGACCTCTTCAAGCTGCCCATGCCCAAGAGCCTGGCGGGACGAACCGTGGCCGAGGCTCGGGTGCGCGAACGCAGCGGGGTCAGCATCGTTGCGGTGATCCAGGGCGACGACATCCAGGTCAACCCGGACCCCCTCGTGCCGCTCCCCAGCGAGGCGGAGATTCTGGTGATCGGCAGCGAGGACGCGGAAGCGGGCTTCCTGGAGATCTTCGCGCACAACTGATCGGCGCGGCCCTCGCAGCATTTTTGGGGTGGGTTCCCCGCGGCGAAGGTCACCATGGCCGAAGATTCCGTCACGAATCGTGCGCTCACCGCAACGAACCTCTGCGGAGATCATCCGCCGGGCGGGTGGAGGGCTAGGCTTCCTCCGCTCGAGAAACCCCAGTTTTGAGCCAGGAGGAATTCCTATGGGTTTGATTGATTTCGTGCGCGACGCCGGTGAGTCGCTCCTCGACAAGGTGAAGGCCGACGACCCCAAGGCCGCGGCCGAGGCCACCAGCAAGCGCGTGCAGGATCTCGGCCTCTCGGTGCAGGGCCTGCAGGTGAAGGTGGACGGCGACAAGGCCGTCGTCACGGGACAGGCGGCCAGCCAGGCCGAGCGAGAGAAGGCCATTCTGGCGGTGGGCAACACCGAGGGCATCGCGCAGGTGGACGATCAGCTGGAAGTCGCCACTCCGGAGCCCGAGAGCCAGTATCACCGGGTGGTGAAGGGCGACACGCTCTCGAAGATCGCCAAGCACTACTATGGCGACGCCATGCAGTACCCGCAGATCTTCGAGGCGAACCAGCCCATGCTGACGGACCCCGACAAGATCTATCCGGGCCAGATCCTGCGTATCCCGGCCCAGGGCTGATGACGGCCCCCTGGAAGGAGATCCCCATGAAGAAGACCATTGCGACTCTCGGCATTCTGACGCTCGGTCTCGCGCTCTCGATGGCTGCGGGCTGCAGCCGCGACGAGGCCAAGGAGACCGCGGCCCAGGCCAAGGAGGCGGCAGCCGAAGCGACCGCCGCCGCCGGCGCTGCGGCGGGCGAGGCGGCCGCCAAGGTGGAGCAGAAGGTGGATGATGCGGCGGCCCAGGTGGAGGCCGCGGCGGACCCGGTGGCGCGCTGCCGCGAGCTGGCGGCCAAGGGTGCCTGGGCCGACGCCCTCGAACCCTGCGCCAAGGCGCACGAGATGAAGCCGGATGACATGGCGCTGGAGCACGCGCTCCAGCAGGCGCGGGCCGCAGTCGCCCAGTAGCCGACCGCCGCCCGGGGCCTGCCCAGGCGCAGGCCCCGGCGACGGCGCGTTTCGAGTTCCGGGGGTCCGTGCGAGAATCATCCGGACTCCACGTGACCAGACGCTCCCTCATCGGCGCGGCGTTGTTTGCAGCGCTCGGCATCGTCGGGATTTCGATCGCGGCGACCCGCGGACGCGTGGAGCTCCGTGGCCTGCTGGCGCCGCTGGCCTCGGCGGCCAGCGGGCGCCAGGTGACCATCAGCGGACCGGCGAGGCTTCGTTCCGCAGTTCCAGTGGCTTTGCACGTCGAGGGGCTGGAGGTCGGCGATCCGCTGGAGTCCCGGGGCGAGGCGCAAGTGGAGCGCCTGGAGTTTCGCCCCGGGGATCCGGGAAGCACCATCGAGGTCGATGGGGACTTGGTTGGAGCGCGCGTCAGCGGGCGCGGTTCGACCCAGGAGGCCGGCGGCGTCCGATCCACCGAGCTGCGCGTTCAATTGGAGGCAGCGCACCTTGCGGTCTTCTCGCCTGCGCTACAGCGGGAGCTCCCCGAGCTGGGGCCCGTGCACGGGGGGGGCCTCCTGAAGCTGGAGGGGCGCAGGCTCGGTGTGACGGAGCTGGACGTACATGCGGGGAAGGAAGACGAGGCGTGGTTTCATCTGACCGGGGATGTCAGGGATCTGATCCGGCGGCGCGGTTTCGCATTGATGTCCGAATTCGGCTTTCAGGACGTTCGCGCGCTGGGTCCGCTGGTCCGCAATCCGCCCCATATCGGTGCCATCGCCGGCAAGGCGCGCATCTCCGACCATGATGAAAAGCCGGGTATCGATGAGTTCTGGCTTGCAGCTGCGCTTGCTCCCCAAGCCACACCGAGCCAGCTTGCTGAGCACGGCGGCCACCGTGGAGGTCACGGGACCGTTGCGCAAGCCGGCCGTCAGCACGGACAAGGGGAGCCTCGTGACGAGCAGCACGGCGGCGCTGCTCAAGAACGTCACCGGGGCGACGCGTCTGCGTCAGTCCTGGCGCTGGCTCCGGGATCCGAAGGGGGAGCCAACGCGTTGCGAGCGGCTCCTCGAGCCCCAGCCCGCACCGTAGGGAGAGGCTGATGGAGGCGCACGGCCAGATCCTACCCGGGAGCCGCCATGCCGATCGATTCTGAGAAGGTGCAGCGTTTCTTGGCAGCGCGCGGCCAGGTCCAGCGCGTCAGTCGCATCGGCGCCGGGGCATGGTCGACGGCGTTCGCGTTCGAGCTGCAAGGCCGGCGGCGCGTGGTCCGCTTCGGGCGCCAGGTCGAGGACTTCCGCAAGGACGAGCGGGCCGCGGAGCTCTACGCACCCCGCCTTCCGGTGCCCCGCGTGCTCGAGATCGGCGAGGCGTTCGACGCCTACGCCTACGCAATCTCCGAGTGGGCCGAAGGCGGAGCCATCGATGCGCTGCCGGAGGCGGAGCTGCGCAGGGCGCTGCCCTCGCTGCTGGACACCGTGGACGCCATTCGCGCCGCTGCTCCACCCACCGAAAGCGGCTTCGGCTGGTGGCCGAGCCGGGGGAGGGCGCTTCACGATAGCTGGGCGCAGGCGTTGCTGGGCATCGTCCACGACGAGGAGAACCCCCGGCTGGCAGGGTGGCGGTCGTTCCTGCGCAACGATCCCGAAGCCTCGGGAGTCTTCGACCATGCCGCGTCGCGACTCGCCGAAGTGGCTGCGGCTTGCCCGGAGGGAGTTCGCCACGCCGTCCATGCCGACTTGCTGGCGGGAAACGTGCTCTGCCTCGATGGGACGGTTTCGGCCGCCATCGACTGGGGGAACTCGCTGGTCGGCGACTTCCTCTACGACACCGCCTGGCTGGTGTTCTGGTCGCCGTGGCACGCGGGATTGGATCCCGACGTGGTCCTGCGCGAGACGCGACGGCGCGGCGCCGACGCGGGCGCCGATCTCGCGAACTTCGCCGAGCGGATCCTGGCCTGCCAGCTGCACACGGCCCTGGACTCCATGGCCTACAACGCATTCCGCCGAGACGAGAGCAACCTGGCCGGTACGATCCGGCGACTGCTGCCGTTGCTCGATGCGCCGCCCGGGTCCGCCGGCGGTGCATCACGAGCGCGCTGATCTTCCCTCGAGCGCGTACCAATCGATGCGCCGCGTGACCCACATGGATACACCCAGGGCAATGAAGAGGCCCACGGAGCCCAGCAGCAGCGCGTAGTCCTGCTCTTGCAGGAGGACGAACAGGTACACATACAGCGAGACGAGCAGGCCCCCGATGATGGCGGCTCGGCTTCCGGCGCCGAGCATTACCTTGCTGTAGAGGGTGGCCATGACGGCGACGGAGCCTCCGGCCAGCGTGTAGGCCAGGGCGAAGCCGAGGTGCTCCGCCAAGGAGAGCTGGAGCAGATAGAAGAGGCAGAGCGCCGCGCCCAGAAACAGGTACTGGATCGGGTGCACACGCAGCCCGCCGAGCACTTCGAAGAGCCAGATGGCCAGGAAGGGAAGGGCGAGGAAGAGCAGCTCGTACTTTACGCTGCGCTCCGCCATCCGGTACGGGTCGACGGGCGCCAGGAAGCCTGCGCCGAACTCGGCCTGGCGCAGAGGCAGCGCGTCGATCGCGCCGTCTTGCCAGCGACTCGGGTAGCCGCGGCCCAGGTGCGAGATCTGCCAGCTCGCCTCGAAGCCCTGCGGGCCGACGCTGCGCTCGCTGGGGAGCCAGCGGCCCTGGAAGCTGGGGTCGGGCCAGTTGGAAGACAGCTCCACGGCCGTGGTGTCGCCGACGGGAGCGAAGCTCAGGCGGGTTGCGCCGCCGAGTCGCAGATCGATCTCGAAAGTTCCCGGCTCGCCTGCGCGCAGATCGGGGATGGGAGCGGTCAGGACGTCGCCGCAGTCCGGCAGGCCCTGGCCGCCGGGCTCGAACGGGATGGATGCGCCGTCCCAGACGAGCACGGGGTGATCGCGCAGCGAGCGGGTGTCCGAGACGGCCAGCAGCACCTCGGCTCTCTCCCAGAGGATCTGGTCCGGTGGGACGTCCCAGTCGGCGAAGTCCATGGGCCGGAAGGCGCCGCTCACGCGGGCCTCGGCGTGGTACACGGGCACCTCGAAGATGCCCCGGTAGCGGGTCTCCGCCTGGGCGTCGGCAGCGATGTGAAGGGTTTCCGGCAGGAACGTCGCCTGGTGCTGGACCCAGGTCTCACGGATCCGCCCGCCCGCGCCCATCTCGACGCGCCGCTCTCGCCACGGCACGCGCACGACCGGACCGAAGATGCGCTGCTCGCCACCCCAACGGCTCGTGATCTCGTGGACGGCTTCGTCCCGCGTGGCCTGACGCGCGAGGATCTGCTTGTGGATCAGCAGGATCGGGATCTGCAGGACGAGCACGAGGAATGCCACGATAAGGACCCGAATAAGCTCGGAGTTCTGGAGTATCGTGCTCGCCTTGCCAAGATCGGATTCCGGAGTCGCCATGCTGACCTCCCTTGTCTGGCCCGGAGGCTAGGCAGCGATTCGGGCCGGCCCGAGGCGTTCGTCGGGTGACTTCGAGGCACGCTGTGGCAGGAATAGGGCGACCGTCTTCAGACCGACGGCTCGTTCGCTCGCGGGCTTGGCGGGTTGCAGCCCTGTCTGCACGCGTATTGCGTTCGCGGCCGGGAGAGGGGCTAGGACGCCAGCGGCTCCAGGGAGACGATGGCGCCGCCATCGACGAGAGAGCTGCGCAGGGCCGCGACGTCCAGTGCCGGCGGGTCGATGCCCGTCTGCACGGCAAGGGCTGCGGCCGCACCGGCGGCTTCGCCCGCGGCCATGCAGGCCGGGATCTCCTTGGTGGCGTGGTGAACGCGGTGGTCGGCGGAGATGCAGCGGCCCGCCACCAGCAGGTTCGAAATCTCGCGTGGCAGGAGGGCGCCGTAGGGAATGTGGTAGAGCGCACCGTACTGCGTCCAGTGACCCGTCACGGCAACGGCGTCGGGCAGCACGACGTCCATGTCGTTGCGGGTCAGGACGTGGCGGCCCAGCAGGCGCCGGCTCTCGGTGATGCCCAGCTGGTCGGCCACCTCGCACAGATGCGCGTCCTCGAAGCCGGGCACTTCGCGGCGCAGCCGCTCGAATTCAGCCAGCACGCGGCGCCTGCACTCCAGCTCGGCGCGGGTCAGGTCCTCGGGCCGCGTCGCGTCGATGCGGCCCACCTTTTCGATCGCGCCCCACGGAAACAGCACCTTGCCCGGGCCGATGGTTTGAAAGCAGCCGGCACCTGCGGCCAGGGCGCGATCCACATCGACGCCGCCGGCGGTGAACCACATCCAGGGAAGCACCTGCTCGGACTCGTGGGCGCAGCCCGCCCCGAAGAAGACATCGCCGTCTCCGGTGGCGTCGATCACCACGCGGGCGCGCACGGCGAAGCGTCCCGCCTTGCTCTGAAAGGCCACGGCCTGGATGCGGTCTCCGTCGAGGATCGGCTCGCAGGCCCAGGCGTGGAGCAGCACGCGCGCGCCGGCTTCCTGCAGCATCGCGTCGAGCACGCCCTTCAGCATGGCGGGGTCGTAGGCCACCGAGTAGCGGACCCGGTGCGGCGCGCGCCCCCAGACCAGGCCCCAGCGCTGGTCGCGCTCGACCAGCGAAGGATCCTCGCTGCCCCACTCGTCGGGGCCGGGATGGAAGGCCGCGCCTCGGGCATCCAGGAGCCCGACGGCCTCGTGACACAAGCCGGCCACCGCTTGCCTGCCGCGGCCGTCGTCCAGGCTGAGCAGCAGGATGATGAGCCCGCCGGTGGCCAGGCCGCCCAGGTAGCCGTGGCGCTCCACCAGCATTACGTCGGCGCCACGGCGCGCGGCAGCCACCGCAGCGGCCACGCCCGCGGAACCGCCGCCGACCACCAACACGTCGGTCTCGTGGCGAATCGGCGTCTCGCGAGCCGGCTCGAGCAAGCTGGTCACGGGCGGAGTCTATCGCCTGCCGGAGGTCTGCCCGAGCGGCACAGGCCCTGGGCGCGCCCCGTGGGTGTTGCGGCGACTGTAATATTCTGTATTACATTCTGTATGACGAACGGTCGCCGCAGCGGCCGAGAGGAGGACGCCATGGCCCGGGACGAGAAGCTGACCGACATGATCCAGGACGTCGTAGACAAGGGGGCGACCAGCGTGGAGGAGATCCACCGTGCCATCGCCGATCTGCCGCTCGAGGTGATGACCCGCAACGGCCTGTTCGAGCAGACCGCAGCCGATGTGCGCAGGATCCAGGACCGCTCCATCGGCGCGGTGTATGACACCATCCGCGAGGTCAACCACCGCGTGACCGAGTTGGCCTCCAAGCTGCTGGAGGAGCACGCTGCCGACGACACGCCCAAGGAAGGCGCGTGAGCGAGCGCAAGGACCGCCTGATCCAGACCCGGGGGCCGGAGAAGCTGGAGACCACCCTCAAGGAGGAGGCGCGCCGTCAGCGCACCACGGTTTCCCAGATCATCCGGCACCTGCTGGAGGACACCTTCCAGCTGGTGGACGGGGTGGTGGCGAACGTCGATCAGATCGTGAGCGATTCTGCGCGCCTGGCGCAGCACGTGGGGCGCGATGTGCGGCGCTTGAGCGAGTCGCAGGAGGCCGACGTTGCGGCGTGTGGGGAGCCGCTTCCCGACGCGGCGGAGCGGTTGGCGCGGGTGCAGGCGTGGAACCAGGTCGTCCTGAACCAGGCCGTACCCTGCACGCGTTGTGGCGCAGAGCTGCCGCGTGGGGGCAAGGCCTACCTGGGCTTGAGCGACGACGCAGCCGCTCCGCGCGCCTGGTTGTGCGCCGAAGCGGTCGCGTCGCTCGGGGAAGGCGACGACTGATCAGATCGGTGCGAGTCGCTCGGCCAGGCTGCGCACGATCACGTCGGACTCCGCCACCGGGCTTCCGTCGAGCACCAGGCAGGGTGCGGTCTCGGCGCCGCTGACGTCGCGCAGCGCATCCAGCGCCTGGGCGTCGTCGCTGGCGTTGCGCAGCGCCAGGTCCGCGGCGTGCACGTTGTCCACGGCCACGCGGGCGCGGCGCGAGAAGCCGCAGTGGTTCTTCACGTAGAGCACCGCGCCGGGGCCCAGTCCCTGGGGCTCCGCTGCAGCCTGGGTGGGCGTGCCTGCCTCGCGGTCGATCTGCTCGCAGAGGGAGGCAAGCTCCTCGGGGTCTCGCTCGCCGGCGGGGGTCACCGATGAGGCGTGGCGGACCGTTCCGCCGCTGTCCACGATCACCGTGGCCCGATCCGTGAGGCCGGCTCCGGCCAGGTAGGTGCCGTAGGCCTCGGCCATGGCGCCCTTGGGATGGAAGTCCGCCAGCAGCGGGAAGGAGACGCCGCCCAGGTCGCGGCCCCAGTTGGCGTGGCAGTGGACACTGTCGA
Organism: uncultured delta proteobacterium; assembly: GCA_947260035.1. Classification (GTDB taxonomy): domain Bacteria; phylum Myxococcota_A; class UBA9160; order UBA9160; family JAFDET01; genus JAFDET01. Next base: position 13,101 of record CAMYOO010000013.1, on the reverse strand, counting down.
TGCTGACACCCAGGACCTGGGTGTGGGCGGCACGGAAGCGCGCTAGGAGCGCTTCGACGCCGGGCACCTCCTGGCTTCAGGTAGGGGTCCAATCCAGGGGATAGAAGAGCAGCAGCACGTGCTGCCGATCCCGGAAGTCCGCGAGCGAGATCTTGCGGCCGAACTGATCCTGGAGGGTGAAGTCGGGAGCGCGCGTTCCTTCTGCGATCATCCTGGGCCTCGCGATCGGTGAGGCCTCTAAGATAGCGCCGGCGCGCTAGCGGCCCAGGGCGCGCAGGGCCCACTGAAGCGGCGGGGATCCGCAGTCGCGCGTGGTGGGAGCCGTGCCCGCCAGGAAGACCTCGTCGTGGCCGGGGCAGTCGCGGCCGGCGCCGCGGCCGTTGCTCGGATCGATTCTCGCCAACTGGATTCCGTCGGGAACCGGCCGCTCGCGGGGCGAGTGTTTTCCGTAGGCGCCGCGCACGAAGCGGGCAACGATCGGCAGGGCGGCCTGGGCGCCGGTGAGCCCCACCCTGGCGCCGTCGTCGAAGCCGACCCACACGGCGACCACGAGATCGGGTGAGTAGGCCACGAACCAGGCGTCGCGGTAATCGTTGGTGGTTCCGGTCTTGCCGGCCCAGGAGCCGGTCACGCCGAGCTTGGGCAGGCTCTTGGCGGTTCCGCGGGCAACCGCGCCTCGCAGCGCTTCGCTCACCAGGTAGGTCTCGGCAGCGCCGAAGGCCCGCTTGCGGCGCACGGCTTCAGCGTAGAGCACGCGCCCGCCGGGCCGAACCACGCCCAGCGTGGTGCGCGGGCTCGTGCGCACGCCACCCGAGGCCAGCACGCCGTAGGCCGACGCGATCTCCAGCGGCGTCGTCTCGAACGCGCCGAGGCTGAGACTGGGGATCGGCCGCAGCGGGCTCTCGATGCCCATGCGTCTGGCCGTGTCGGCGACGCGAACCAAGCCTACTTCCAGGCCGAGCCGCGCGATGGGCACGTTGAGCGAGTCTTCCAGCGCAGCGCGCAGGCTGACCGGCCCACGATGGCGCCCGTCGTGGTTCGCCGGCGTCCACGACTTGCCCTCCACCTGGAGCGTGAGGGGCGCATCCTCCAGCCGGCTGGCCAGGGTCAGTGGGGGGGATACGTCTGCGCCGAGCGCCGCCAGGGCGACCACGGGCTTGAAGAGGCTCCCCGGCTGCCGCCGTGCGCGGGTGGCGCGGTCGAACGGCGAAGCCTCGAAGTCTCGGGCACCGACCAGCGCCAGGATGTCGCCGCTGGTGGGATCGAGCGCGACCAACGCGGCCTGGAGCGGTGACGAGCGGCGGCGCAGCAACGGGTAGCCGCGCTCGAGCCGCCGGACCTCGTCACGGACGGCTTTCTCCGCCACACGCTGGAAGCTGCCATCCAGGGTCGTGAAGATGCGAAGGCCGTCGCGTTCCAGCGCCTCGCCGGCGAAGCGGGCTTCGAGCCGGGTTCGGACGAGCTCCAAGTAGTGGCCCGCCGGGCGCTCGGCCCTCGGCTCGCGGCGCACGCCCAGCTTCGCGGAGCGGGCGCGGCGGTGTCTGTCGGCGTCGATGCGGCCGTGCCCGAGCAGGCGGTCGAGCACCCGGTCGCGTCCTTCGCGAGCGCGGTCGGGATGCCGGAAGGGCGAGAGCGCGCTCGGCGCGCGAATGATGGCCGCCAGCAATGCGCCGTGGGCTACCGACAGCTCGGAAACGTCCTTTCCGAAGTAGAAGCGCGCCGCGCGTCCGACACCGTGGATGCCGCGGCCCCCGTTCTGCCCCAGGTAGACCTGGTTCAGGTAGGCCTCGAGGATTTCCTGCTTCGTGTAGCGGAGCTCGATGAACAGCGCGAGTGCCGCCTCGCGCAGCTTGCGGCTCCAGGTGCGCTCCGGGGAGAGGTAGGCGTTCTTCACGAGCTGCTGGGTCAGCGTGCTGCCGCCCTCGCGAATCGCGCCGCCCCTCAGGTTCTCGCGCGCTGCGCCGACGATGCGGATCGGGTCGATCCCGGGGTGCACGTGGAAGCGGCGATCCTCGGTGACCAGCACCGCATCCACGACGTGCCGCGGAATCTGATCCATGGGCACCAGGACGCGGTCCTCGGTGCTCTCGCCGAAGAGCGTGCCGATGGGCTCGGGCTCCAGGAAGGCGGCCTCCAGGGCTTCCCCGTCGGGACCGATGACCTCGCGCACGCTGCCGCCGGCATCGACCTCGACGTGGATCAGTCCCGCGGGCTCGGTCCCGTCCGGATAGTCGAACGCGCGGCGCCCGATGCGCCAGCGGCGTTTCTCGAGACGGAACTCCCCCGGCCCTACATCAGCCGCCCGGGTCGGCCGGTAGCCGGCGCGCTCCAGGTGGGTGGAAACGGCATTGCGGGAGGCTCGGATCCCCGCTGCCAGCACCAGGGGCCGGCCGTAGACCTGCGAGGGCGCGGCCAGCAAGCGCTCGCCCAGGCGCTGATGGGGAACCCAGCCACACGCGGTCCACAGCAGTGCGGCGCAGAAGGCGCCGGTGATCAGCGTGCGTCGCGACATCCGGCGAATCCCGCTAATCCTGCTGTGCCCGCTGCGCCTCGTGCCGGACTTCGGCGAGCACGACTTGAACCAGCTTCGCACCCAGGGCTTCGAGGAAGGGCGGCGCCGCGTCGTCGTTGTGATCCGCCCGCTGCACCGCGCGGGGCGGTGCGGGCTCGGGCTGGTCTCGCCACTGCTGCCAGCGCGGCTGGATCTCGCTCTGCCAGAACGACGCCCAGGCGCCCAGCCCGTCGATCCACCCGCTCAGGGTGCGCAGATCCTCTTCGGCCACACCGGCCCGCACCAGACCGTCCCACCAGAAGGGAGCGTTGCCCGTGCGGTTCGGCGCGCTCGCCACCGGCCGCGGGCGTTCGTCACGCGGTGCGCGGGCGAGCGGCCGGCTGCGGCTGGCGATGCTCTCCCGGTAGCGGGCGGCCCGCTCGCGCTCGGTCTCGCGGTAGCGCTCCGCCGCTTCCACATCCCGGCTGTCCCACTCGTCCGCCTGCGCGGTCGCCGGAATCAGGAACAGGGCGCCTCCCAGCAGCCAGACGATCGGTCTTCGCATGCGATCTCCCCTGCGCGTCCCCGTGGGACGTCACGCGCCGCGCGCGCATTCACGACGTACTACGCGGCCCAGGACCCCGGGGTTCATGAGGAATCCCCGGGGGTGGGGAGATCTCGGCGTTGGTGGGCGGATCAGTAGCAGGTGACGCCGGCCGCGCAGCGGCGCATGGCGCGGCGCCGGTGGCGCCGGTGAACGCCCGCGATCGAGCCCGGCGACATGGGACGGCCGACCTCTCAGCGGGGGATGGGGTGCGGCGCCAGAGTAGCGAAACGATCGGCCGGCCACGCTGTGCGCACGCGACGAAGGTGTCCGTTTTCCGGTAAGCGGACTACGCGCTTGGGATTTCCGCGTAGAGGCGATCCAGACCGCGGGTGAAGCGGCGCACGGCCTCCTGCAGCTCCTCCTCGCTGATGCAGAGAGGCGGCGAGAAGGCCAGCGTGTCTCCCAGCGCGCGGACCACCAGGCCTTCTTCGAGGCAGAGCCGTTGCAGCCGCAGGCCGACTCTCTGCTCGGCCGGGAACGGGATCCGGGCCTCGGGGTCCGCCATCAGCTCGACCCCCGCGATCAGCGCCTCGCCGCGCACGTCGCCCACCAGCGGGTGGGCACCCACCGCTTCCCGCAGGCGCGCTTGGAAGCCCGGGCCCACCTGGGCCGCACGCCGAAGCAGTCCCTCGCGTTCCAGGATGTCCAGGTTCGCCAAGGCGGCGGCGGCGCCCACCGGGTGCAGGCTGGTGGTGTGCCCGTGGGCCAGCTTACCGTGCTCCGGCGATGCGTCGGCGAGGACGTCCCACACGCGTTCCGACACCATGGCTGCGGACACCGGGAAGTAGGCGCTGGTGATCCCCTTGGCCAGGGTCATGAAGTCCGGACGCAGGTCGAAGCGCTGCGAGCCGAAGTTCGTTCCCAGGCGGCCGAAGCCGCAGACCACCTCGTCGGCGATCAGCAGCACGTCGTGGCGGGCCAGCACCTGTTGGACGCTTTCCCAGTAGCCGTCGGGGGGCGGGATCACGCCGCCGGCCGCCATCAGCGGCTCGCCGATGAAGGCGGCCACGGTGTCCGGTCCCTCGGCCACGATCAGCGCGTCCAACTCGGCAGCCAGGCGCACGGCGAATGTGGCCTCGTCTTCGCCCGGCTGGGCATCGCGGTAGAAGTGGGGCCGAGCGGTGTGCAGGAAGCGCGGCAGCGGCGCATCGAAGAGCGCGTGCATGTACGGCAGGCCCGAAAGGCTGGTCGCGCCCAGCGTCACGCCGTGATAGGCGCCGTGTCGCGCGATGATCTTCTTCTTCTGGGGCCGGCCGCGCAGGTTCCAGTGGTACCAGACCAGCTTGACGATGGTGTCGTTGGCTTCCGAGCCGGAGTTGCAGAAAAAGGCGCGGTCCAGGCCTTCGGGCGTCAGTGCGGCCAGGCGCGCGGCCAGCTGGATGGCCGGCTCGTTGGCCTGTGCCAGGAATCCGTGGGCGTAGGCCAGGCGCCGGGCCTGCTCGGCCATGGCCTCGGCGATCTCGTCGCGGCCGTAGCCGGCGCTGACGCACCAGAGGCCGGCCATGGCGTCGAGAAGCTCGCGTCCCTCGGCGTCGCGGAGCCAGACGCCCTTGCCTTGGGCCAGGATGCGCGGGCCGGACGCCTGCTGCTCTGCAATCGAGGTGTAGGGGTGGAAGACGTGGCTGCGGTCCAGGTCGTCCAGCTCCGACATCAGCTGGACTCCGGCTGCCGGAAGAGCTCGTTCAGGTACTCCACCAGCAGGCGCTCGCGCAGCGGGACGGGCAGGGCGTTCAGCACCTCGTTGATCTCCGCCATGCGCCCCGGCAAGCCGCTGCCCTGGATGCCCGCCATGGCCAGCAGGCCCTGGAAGACGTCCTCGGTCAGGTCTTCGGGGTTCAGGTGGCCGAACGCCTCGCGGATCTTGGGCGCCAGCTCGCCCGAGGGCAGCAGCCGCGCCTTCTCGGTGCACTCGTGCAGGTCCGCCAGCATGGCGTCCACCCAGCGCACGCTCTCGGGATTGATCGAGAGGTGGATGTTCTCCGGCGAGCTTCCGTAGGCGAGCTGAGGCTGCACGTACCAGTTGTGCTCCTTCATCTCGTCGGCGATGTGGAAGACGCTCACGCTGTCCGATGCAAACGACAGCAGGTTCATCTCGGGACGGCCGAGCAAGCGCAGGTCGGGGGCCGCGTCCACGGCCGCGACGATCTCGTCGGTCGCGTCCTTCACCGCGCGGGTGATCTCCAGGTAGCCGTCGTCACCGATGAAGTGCAGGGCCGCCCAGGCGGCGGCGATGGGCCCGGCGGACTTGGTGCTCTGCACCGTGGGGTTGATGACGGTGTAGCCGGTCCAGTTGGAGCAGGCGTACATCTGGTACTTGCGCAGCTTCTTGTCGCGGTAGAGGATCGTCGAGGCGCCCTTGGCCGCGAACGCGTACTTGTGCAGGTCCATGGAGATCGACGTGACACCGGGCACCCGGAAGTCGTAGTCGGGCACCGGCGCGCCCAGGCGAGCGAAGTACTGGAGCAGGAATCCGCCCATGCAACCGTCCACGTGCAGGAGCAGCTCGCGCTCCTGGGCCAGCTGACCCAGCTCGCGGATCGGATCCACCACGCCGTGGGCGTAGGAGATGGCGGATCCCACCAGCAACACGGTGTTGTCGGTGATGGCGTCGCGGACGGCGTCGACGTCGGCCCGGAAGCTGTCCGGATCCGCCGACACGATGATTGGCTTCACACCCAGGTAGCAGGCGGCCTTCTGGAAGGCCGCGTGGGCGGTTTCCGGCAGGATCATCTCCGGCTGTTGAATGCCGCGGCGATGCTCGCGCGCCCAGTCCCGGGCCGCCTTGACCGCCAGCATGATGCTCTCGGTGCCGCCGCTGGTGAAGTTTCCCACCACGTCCGCATCGCCGTTCAGGTGACGGGCCGCCATGGAGACGACGTCGTTCTCCATCTGCAGGGCGCTGGGAAAGGCCGTGGGATCCAGGCCGTTCTCGGACAGGTAGCTGACGAAGGCGTCCTTGATGACGCCCTCGGCCTCGCGGCCGGGGTCGTACACGTAGGCCCAGGTCCGTCCCTCTCGCCAGGGCGTGTCGTTCTCGCGGAACCGCTCCAGCTGCTCGAATACCTGCTCTCGGCTCCAGCCCCGCTTCGGGATCTCCATGGCGTTCCTCCGCTGGCACGGATCTTACCCCGGGGGTCGTCTGCTTTGCCCGCTGTGTGAACTACTTCACAGCCGCGGGGATGCTGGCGCCATACGCTGATCCGGGGGTACCGCGTGGCTCTACTGCAGATGAAGGCCCGCCGTCAGGAGGCGGGCTGGGCCACCCTGGACCTGACCTCTCCGGAGGCCTGGCAGGATCTCCATTCGGTCCTCGCCCAGGCCCGGGAGCGCCACGCCCTGGCGCGAGACGGCAACGGCGAGGGCTGGTCGGTCCTGCGCTACGCGGAGCTGGACGCGCTGCTCCGCGATCCGCGACTCGCGTCCCAGCGGCCCGAGATGTTCGCGCGGCAGGGTCTGGACGGCGGTCCTTTCCACGACTTCGTCGGGCGCATGCTGTTCACCCAGAACGGGTTCGATCACGCCCGGCTGCGCGCGTTGGTGGGCCGCGCCTTCACCCCAAGCACGGCGGCTCGCATGCGCCCCCGTGTGCGCGAGATCGCCCACGAGCTGATCGACCGCGTGCAGGGCCTGGGGTCGATGGACCTGGTGCGCGACTTCGCGCACCACCTGCCGGTCCGGGTGATCTCCGAGATGATCGGCGTTCCGGAGGGGGACTACACGCGCTTCGCCCAGTGGACCAGCGATCTTGGCCTGGGCTTCTCCCTGGTGCTCACGCCCGATCGGCGGCGCACGGTCGATGCCGCTGTGGAGCAGCTTCGCTCCTACGTGTCCGAGCTGGTGGACCAGCGCCGCCACGCTCCGGGAAGAGACCTGGTGAGCGCGCTGATCCAGGCCGAGGAAGCGGGAGACCGGCTTTCCCACCAGGAGCTCATCGCCATGGTGATGAACCTGCTCTTCGGCGGTCACGACACCTCCAAGAGCCTGCTCCAGATTGCGGCCTACACGCTGCTCCGCCATCGGCAGGAGCTGGAACGCGTGCGGCGCGACGCGGCGCTTCTACCCTCGGCGGTGGAAGAGGTGCTTCGCTACGAGCCGGTGCTGACCGGCGTGGTCCGCGTGGTGCACGAGCCGTTCGAGCTGGCGGGAGTGAAGCTTGCCCTGGGCGAGTCGCTGTTCCTCAGCCTGATTTCCGCAAACCGGGATCCGCGGCGCTTCCCGCAAGCGGACCGGTTCGACGTGGGCCGCCGCGACAACCGCCATTTCGGGTTCGGCTTCGGGCTCCACTCCTGCGTGGGTGCGGCGCTGGCACGGGTCGAGGGCCAGGAGGCGCTGGGGGTGCTGATCGAGCGGCTGCCCGGGCTGCGCCTGGCCGAGCGCCCCCGTTGGGTTCCCTTTACGGCGATCCGGCGCCTGGAGTCGCTACGCGTGACGTTCTAGCGCCGTTGCGCCGAGCCAGCTCCTCGATCTGGCTGCTCACGTCGGCAAGCTGTGCCTCGATGTAGCGTTCGTAGCGCCGACGCACGGTCCGGCGCCGCCCACCGCGCAGCTCGGCCTCCGGTGCCGCCTCGGAGCGCCCGGCGAGGATGCGCTGGTACTCAGCGCGGAAGTGGATCAGGTTGTCTCGGAGGTCCAGGTTCCGCTCGTCGAGGAACAGCTCGCGAACCCGCTGGGTCGTGCCCCGGCCCAAGGGGCCTTCCAGGATCAGCTGGCGGAAGGTCGTGTCGTACAGGTCGTTCGACTGGTGCACCGGCAGGATCGAGAGCAGCGCGCCGTGGCGGGTGGGAAGCCAGCCGAACTCCAGCAGCGCGGTGCGCCAGGCGTCTTCGCCGTAGATGGCGTCGAAGTCGCCCAGGGGGCCGTTGGTTCCCACCTGCGCCAGCGTGGCGACCTCGTTGGCTGGGATCGCCAGCTGGAAGAGCTGGCGCAGCTTGATCAGGTTGATGGACTTGGGCTCCCATATGCTGGCAGCGGCCAGCGCGTTTCGCAGCGTGTGCACGCAGTTGTCGTGGATGCCGCTCCAGCGGTAGTCGGCGGCTCCGGTGGCGTACTGTCGGTTCAGGTCGTTGAGGAAGTCGACGATCTCGTCCAGCATCTCGGGGGTGACCGGGAGCCGGGCGCAGAAGAGCGTTCGGGTCAGGCGCAGCGCGAAGTCCGTTCCCAGGCCGTCGCTCGTGACGAAGTCCGCAAGCGCGGGAGGCGCGCCCGTCTCCGGGTCGTCGCGGAACACCACCCCCGCGTAGACGTCGTGTTCGATGGCCGCCTGGGCCGTGGCGGCGAATCGTTCCCGGGTGAAGCGCTCTTCGGGCGGAAGCAGGCCCTGGTAGAAGAGCGCCTTGCCCGGGACCGCCACCCAGTTCACGTTGCGGAAGACCTGATTGACGCTCACGCCGACGCCGTGCTCGGCGTCGTCGGCCGTGGCTGCCGCGCGGCGACAGCGCCGCAAGCGAGGGTAGGGAGCCGCTTCCTCCTTGCAGGCACCCTTCAGGTACATCACGCCGTGTCCCGCGCTTCCTCCGAAGGGCCCGTCCAGCGGGCGGATCTGGCTCAGGGCGCAGAGCTCGACGTAGGCGGGAAACAGCGCTTCGTAGGCGGGCTCGGGCCGGATCTCCGGGAACGGGACCTCGCGCGGCGGCGCCAGCCAGTCTCCGCAGCCCGCGGAAGCGACCCATGCGGCGGCCAGGACAGCGTGCAACGAGAAGCACCGGAATGCCTTGCTCATGTGCGGGAAGTCTACCGGCTCGCGTCGACGTCGCCGCGGGCCGTTTGCTAAGCAGGCCCCGTGAGCAGCGAAGCCGCCATTGGATCCTCGGAATCGCGGCCGTGCTCTTCGCATCGGGTCGCGTGCGACTGGACGTCACCGCTCTCCTGGTCGTGCTGGCATTGATCCTCACCGGCACCTTGACTCCACGCGAGGCACTCGCCGGCTTCGGCGACCCGGTGGTCTTGCTGGTGGCCGCTCTCTTCGTCGTGGGCGAGATGCTGAGCCGCACGGGCGTGACCTACGCCATCGGCGGCTGGCTGCTGCGCGTAGGGGGGTCGAGCGAGACGCGGCTGCTGGTGCTGCTGATGCTCACCGCGGGACTGCTGGGCAGTCTGATGAGCTCCACGGCCGTGGTGGCGGTCTTCATCCCGGTGGTCCTGGCGATCGGCGTCCAGACCGACCTCAACGCCAGCCGCCTGCTCATGCCGCTCTCGTTCGCGGCACTGGTGAGCGGCATGCTGACCCTGATCGCCACCACGCCCAACCTGGTGGTGAGCGCCGAGCTGGGCAGCCAGGGGCTCGAGCCCTTCGGCTTTTTCAGCTTCACGCCGATCGGCCTCAGCGTGCTCGTCGTGACGGTCGCGTACATGTGGCTGGTGGGCCGGCATCTCCTGCCCGGTGGAGCCGTGGCACCGGCAGAGGGCGGTGATCACACCCTGGACGACCTCTGGGAAGGCTTCGGCCTCGAAGGAATGGCGCATCGGCTGCGCGTCCCGGCGGATTCGAGCCTGGTCGGTCGCAGCCTGCAAGCGTCCGGGATCGGCAGCGGCTTCGGCCTGCGCCTGATCGGCATCGAGCGCGAAGCACGACGGGGGCGCGCAGAGTTCCTGGCGGCTCCTGGGGGGGATGTCGAGATCCACGCGGGGGATGTCCTGCTGCTGGTGGGGGAGCCCGCCCGGGCCGAGGCATTGACCGCCGCGGAGCGCCTGGAACCGCTGGATACCCAGACCCCGAGCGAGTCGGCCTGGGTGCAGGAGCTGGGCCTGGCGGTCGTGTTGGTGCACCCGGAGTCGCGTCTGGTGGGACGCGCACTTCGGGAGGCCGGGTTCCGCACCGCTCACACGTTGCACGTGATGGGCCTGCGCCGGAAGGGCGCCATCGTGGGAGACTTCGTGGACGAGCCGTTGCAGGCCGGCGATTCGCTGCTGGTGGTGGGCGCGTGGGACTCCATCGGCAGGCTTCGGGGCGAGACCCACGACTTCGTCGTCCTGACGCTTCCTCGCGAGATGGACGTGGTGGCCCCGGCACGCCGGCGCGCTCCGATCGCACTTGCGATCCTGGCGGCCATGGTGCTGCTGTCCGCGCTGGATGTGGTGCCGGTGGTGGTGGCGGTCTTGATGGCCGCGTTGGCCGCGGTCTATACGGGCTGCCTCAGCATGGACACGGGCTACCGCAGCATCCACTGGAGCAGCGTGGTGCTGATCGCGGGAATGCTGCCGGTGGCCGATGCACTGCAGGCCACCGGGGGCGTGGACCTGCTGGTCGATGCACTTCTGGCAGGTCTCGGCGAAGCGGGCCCCTACGAGATGATGACCGTGCTCTTCGTTCTCACGGCGTCCCTGGGGCTGGTGCTCTCCAACACGGCCACGGCCGTTCTGATGGCGCCCATCGCGGTGCGGGCCGCGCAGGTCTTGGAGCTGTCTCCGTACCCCTTGGCGATGACGGTGGCCATCGCCGCGTCGGCGGCCTTCGTGACACCGGTCTCGACGCCGGTGGTGACCCTGGTGGCGCCGGGGAACTACCGCTTCATGGATTTCGTGAAGGTGGGATTGCCCCTGTTGATCCTCTGCTGGCTCACCACGCTTCTGGTAACCCCGATCTTCTTCCCCTTCTAGCCGCGGCTAGAGGAGGCCGTTGCTGCGAAGCCAACGCTCGGTGCGGGCCATGCCCTCTTCGAAGCTCACCTGGGGCTCGTAGCCCAGCAGGCGCCGGGCCTTGTCGATGGAGTAGTGGCCCGACTTGGTGAGGAAGCCCAGGGTGCCCGTGTCCAGCTCTACGGCCGGACGCTCCGGACCCACATTGCCGGCCATGCGCGCGTAGTTCTCGAAGAAGGCCTGCACCGACATGCCGTAGCCTTCGCTCAGCGTGATCACCTGACCCACGGCGGCGGGCTCCGCCGCGGCCAGGATGAGTCCGTCCAAGAGGTTGTCGATGTAGACCGGGTTGATCGTGCCATCCATGCCGGGCGGCAGGACGCGCAGGCCCGCACGTGCGGCCGCGGCGGGCAGCACCGTCCAGGGCGTGGAACGCGGCCCGTAGATGTCTCCCGGGCGCACCAACGTGCACGGAATCTCGCCGGCGCTGTGTGCCTGCAGCACCACCTGCTCGGCGTTCACCTTCGTGTCCACGTAGGGCGCGCCGTTGGTGCGGACCGGCCAATGCTCCTCCACCCCGTCGGGATAGTCGAAGCCGAAGGTGACGATGGACGAGACGTGGACGAAGCGCTTTGCGCCGGCCGCCGTCGCGGCGTCCAGGGCGTTGCGCGTGCCCAGCACGTTCACGCGCCACATGCGGTCTGCGTCTCCCTCCATCGTGATGATCGCCGCGGTGTGCACCACGAGGTCGCAGCCCTCGACGTGCTTCGCCCAGCCGCCCAGCTCGGTGGTGTCTCCGCCAACCACTCCCGCGCCGGGATCGGGGGCCAGGTCCACTCCGCGCACCTCGGCGCCCGCGGCGCGGTAGCGCTCGGCCAGGGCGGCGCCCATGAAGCCCGAGGCGCCGGTGATGAATACCCGCTCCCAGGCGCGGGCCGCGTCGTCCAGGGCCATCGGCATGGCGTCTCTCTCCTCCGAGGCCCAGGCTACGATGCCGCGGGGGTTGCGGCCACCGGGCGGCGCCGCATGGTCGCGCGGGCCCCCGCGGAGAGCACGTAGAAGAACGCGGCCAGCAGGATGATCAGCGGTCCGGGCGGGGCCGAGAGCCCAACGCCCTGGGACAGGCCGTAGGCCAGCAGCAGTCCGCCCAGGGTGCTGACCGCGCACAGGGTCACCGACAGCAGCATCATGGCTCGCAGGCTTTCCACCCAGGGTCGCGCCGTCGCGGCGGGGATGGTGAGCAGGGCGATCGCCAGGATCACGCCCACGACGCGGATCAGGGTGACGATGGCCAGGGCGGCGAGCGCCAGCAGGCCAAGGAACACACCCTCGGCGGGAAGACCCGAGACCTCTGCGAACTCCTCATCGAAGCAGACCGCTTCGAAGACCCGGTGGAATCGCAACACCGCGATCAGGATCAGCAAGTCGAGCGCGCCGATCGCGATCACGTAGTCCCACGGCACGAACAGCAGGCTTCCGAACAGGTAGCTCATCAGATCCGGCGCGTAGCCGGGGGCCAACGCCACGAACACGATCCCCAGCGCCATGCCCACGGACCAGACCATGGCCACCAGGGTGTCGATGCCGGAGCCGAGTCGACGCTGGGCGATGCCGACGACGAGCGCCGCCAGCAGCCCGAAGCCGGCGGCGCCCAGCATGGGCGGGAAGCCGGCCAGGTAGCCGAGGCCCACGCCTCCGAAGGCTGCGTGCGAGAGCCCGCCGGAGAGCGACGCGATGCGCTTGGCCACCACGTACGTGCCGATCACGCCGCACGCCAGGCTGGCCAGCAAGCCGGCGAGCAGGACGCGCTGGAAGAAGGGAAGGGTGAGCGCCTCCAGCATCAGGACTCCCCGTGCTCGGTGAGGACCCGGTGCGGGTGTCCGTGGGCCAGCAGGTCCACGGGGCAGCCATAGGTCGCCTCGAGGATGTCCGAAGTGAGCTCTTTGGAAGGGTGCGCGTGAAGTCTGCGGTTGAGGCAGGCCACGCCGTGCACGTAGCGCGAGATGGCGCCAATGTCGTGGGAGACCACCACCACCGCCATCTCCTGGGAAAGCTCTTCGAAGAGCTCCCACACGCTGCGGCCGATGCGCTCGTCCAGGCTGGCCGTGGGCTCGTCCAGGAGCAGGAGCTCGGGCTGCTGAGAGAGCGCGCGTGCGATCAAGACGCGCTGGAGCTGCCCCCCGGAGAGCGCACCGATGGGCCGCACGGCAAGCTCCTGCATTTCTACGCGCTCCAGGGCGGCGTGCGCCGCGTCGCGGTCGGAGGCTCGGATACGGGCTCCGCTGCCTCTGCCCAGACGCCCCATCAGCACCACGTCCTGCACGCGGATCGGAAACTCCAGGTCGAAGCGCACGTGCTGGGGCACGTAGCCGATCCGGCCGCGGGCGCGGCGCGGCGAGCCGCCAAGCACCTGCACCTGACCGCGGTC
>CAMYOO010000012.1:1411-29503 GCA_947260035.1 uncultured delta proteobacterium | reverse complement strand
GTCCTGTTCATGGACGGAACCGTCTTCGTGCACAACACGCGGGGGCCGGGAGGGATTCGCGAGGACCTCACCGAGGCCGTGGGTGGCAGGATCGACGCGGCGCACTTCCGGCTCTCGGTGGGTTGCACGGACAGGATTCGCGTCAACGGCCTGGAGCCGTGTGAGCATGCCGTGCGGGGGGCCGCCCGACAGCGCGCCCGGTCACGTGGGCAACATGGAGCGCCAGCTGAGCGGTGTCTTCCCGGAGCTCGAGGCGCTGGCCGAGCGCATGCTCCACCTGCGTTGTCGGACGCGCTGGGCGACGTCATCCTGCGCCGGCCTTCCGGCTGGCACCGCGGAACCGAGAACCGGGGCGACGACCCGCGCCCGGCGCTGACGATCTGCGTCGTGCCGCGGCCCATCCGCCCGCCGCGCCCGCCGCGCCCGCGGCGCCGGGGCTGGCGCTTCTGGCGCCGCGCTCCCGCGGGCGGCTAGGGTCCGTACCATGGAGAAGCTGGTCTACGTGGTGTGGCGGGATTCCCGGCTGTCGCCGCAGGCGTTTCGGGAGACGGTCTGCGGGCCGGTGGCCAAGCAGCTCGCCGAGGCCGGCGCCCAGCGCATCGCGGCCAGCCTGGTCGACGAGCACGTGCAGGACAAGCTGGGCCAACGGCTGACCCGGCTGGATCCGCCCCCGGACGGCATCGTGTCCTTCTGGCTCGACAACGCCGACGACCGTGCCCCGTGTGAGGGAATGCTCGGCGACGCCACGGATCGTCTGGCGGGCTACCTGGTGGTGGAGTCCGTGCCGCTGGTGAACACGACGCGCAGAGCGCCGCTGGGCGAGCCCACGCCGGGCGTCAACATGGTGGCCCTGCTGGAGCGGCCCGAGCGCCTGGCCTGGGACGAGTGGATCTCCATCTGGCACCAGCGGCACAAGATCGTCGCCTTGGAGACCCAGTGCACCTATGCCTATGTGCGCAACGTCGTCGTGCGAGGCCTCACGCCCGATGCACCGCCGTGGGAGGGCATCGTCGAAGAGGGTTTCCCGGCCGAGGCGATCGGAAACCCGGCGGTCTGGTACGACGCCGAGGACGATCCCGCCAAGCTTGCACGCAACATCCAGCGCATGGTCGAAAGCTGCCAGGCGTTCCTGGACCTGGATCGCGTGGAGTCCTACCCCACCTCGGAGTACCGGCTGAGCGACTAGCGGGTCGTCGAGCGGACGTGCCAGCGCGGGCGTTCGCCGGCGCTCTCCAGCTCGACGCGGGCGTCGGGGCCCAGATCCGCGGCGTGTCGGCGCGCAGCGTGCAGCATCGCCAGCTCCAGGGCATCGCCGTCGGCGGCCCGGCTGCGCGGCATCACGATGCGGTGGCCCGGAGCCACCTGCACCACGCGCACGCTGTCGCTCTCCTCCAGCACCTCGACGCACGCGGCTACGCCCCCGGCCAGCTCCTCCTCCGACATCAGCTCCGGGCACTCGTCCATCAGATCCGTGAGCAGGCTCCTGCGCGTCCGTGAGCTGAGCGGCGTCTCGAAGTGGTAGTTGGGGTGGTCGATGCGCAGCACGACCGGGGTGTCGATCTCCGCGAAGTGCAGGCGGTGCGTCTCTTCCAGGGGGAAGCGGATGTACTGGACGGCGGAGATGCGCTCCTCCTCCATCTGCTTGTCGTCGAAGAGCGCGGGAACCCGCGCGTCTCCCACTTGCAGCGAGACGTGCTCGTCCAGGCCGACCAGGCGATCCAGCTCCGCCCGGATCTGTTCGAGCTGGGGGATCTCGATGAAGAGCGTGGCCGAGAGGCCGCCGGAGGGGGGCATCAGCTCGTTGTAGACGTCGAGCTCGTTCTGCACGGCGCGCGGATCATCGATTCGCTCCACACGGCACATCTCCTGAATCTGGAAGCGCAGGGTCTCGCGGTTCTCGAAGACCACGGTCACCCGGTCGCCCACCGCGACCCGCCGGCGATCCTTCAGGTCGATCAGCTTGAGGAGGAAGTCGGGACGCAGGGATTCGTAGCGGGTGCGCGGCGCGATGTCGGCCAGAGTCAGCGGTTTCAAGATTCCCCCAATCCGAATGCGTGTCGCAGCAGCACGACGGGGTGCACTGCCTTGCGGCCCAGGGCCTCTTCGATGCGCAGGGCCGAGAGCGGGCAATCCGTCGAGATGTGGTTCGGCTCGGCCTCGCGAATCGTGTCGATCATCTTGCGGGCCACCTTCAGGGATTCCGCGTGGAAGCGCTTCTGCATGCCCCAGGTGCCGTCGACGCCGGAGCAGGCGTCCACCAGGGTGACATCGGCGCCGGCCCAGCGCAGCAGGTCGCGGCTCTTGAAACCGATGTTCTGGTGCCGCAGGTGGCAGGGCGCGTGGTAGGCCACCTTGCCCAGCGCGTTGGCGAAGGACTTCTCCAGGTGCTTCGCCTTGGCCAGGGCGTGAACGTGCTCCATCAGGTCGCGGGTGGCCTCGGCCACGCGCCGCGCGCCGTCATCGCCGGGCAGGAGCTTCGGGTACTCCTCCTTCAGCATCAGCGAGCACGAGGGGCCCGGAACGACGATCACGGCGCCCTGCTCCACGTGGGGCAGCAGGGCGGCCACATTGGCCCGGGCATTGCTGCATGCGCTTTCCAGATCGCCCGTGTCGGTGAAGGGCATTCCGCAGCAGCGGTCGTAGCCCACGTCCACGCGCACGCCGGCGTGCTCCAGCAGCTCGACGGCGGCCCGGCCCGCCAGGGGATCGCTGTAGTTGACCGAGCAGGTGGTGAAGAGCACCGCCCGCCCGTTGCGGCCGTCGCCCTGCGGGCCGCGCCGCGCAAACCAGCGCTCTACGGTCTCGTGGTAGTAGGAGGGTTGCACCCAGTCTCGATGGATGCCGACCGTCTTCTCCATCAGCACCCGGGAGATGCGATTGCGGTTGGCGAGGTTCATGAGCGGCGGCGCTGCGCTGCCGAGCTTGCCGATCAGGTCGGTGCGGGTGGTCAGCTTGCGCGCCAGCGGCGTGCCGTCGCGGCGGGCGCGGAAGAGCTGCTGGCGGCGCATCAGCGCCGGGAAGTCCACGTCCCACTCGTGGGGCGGCGTATAGGGGCAGTGGTTGTAACAGAGCTTGCAGTGAAAGCAGAGCTCGTTGACGCGGTCGAAGCCGTCCATGGCGACGCCTTCGACCTCTCGCTCGCTGGCGTCCACCAGATCGAAGAGCGTCGGGAAAGACGGGCACAGCGGCAGGCAGCGCCGGCACTGGTGGCAGATCTCCCCAACGCGGCGAAGCTCGCGCTCGAGCTTCGCCGCGTCCAGGTAGTTCGGATCCTCGTAGCTCCACTCCGCGGAGGGAAGCTCGGGAGGCGGGACCTTCACGCGGTCCCCCGTGCCCTAGAGCTCTTCGAGGTCGTCGAGCGCCTTCTGGAAGCGCCCGGCGTGCGACTTCTCCGCCTTGGCCAGGGTCTCGAACCACTCGGCGACGTCGGTAAAGCCCTCGTCGCGGGCCGACTTGGCCATGCCCGGGTACATCTCGGTGTACTCGTAGGTCTCACCGGCGACGGCGGCAGCCAGGTTCTTGTCGGTGCTGCCGATCGGCTTGTCGGTCGCCGGATCGCCGGCCTGCTTCAGGTAGTCCAGATGCCCGTGCGCGTGGCCGGTCTCGGCCTCGGCCGTATCGCGGAACAGGCCACCCACGTCCGGGTAGCCCTCGATGTCCGCCTGGCGGGCGAAGTACAGGTAGCGGCGGTTTGCCTGGGACTCGCCCGCAAACGCCGCCTTGAGGTTCTCGTGGGTCTTGGTGCCCTTCAGATCGGCCATGCATTCCTCCTGGGTCTGAGAGCCGGAATGTGCAAGACCTGTCGCCAGCGGTCAAATCTCCAGGCACCCTTGCGGGCATGCCTCAGAACACCCGGACCGAGCGCGACTCCATGGGCGAGGTGGAAGTGCCCGAGGACGCGCTGTGGGGGGCCTCCACCCAGCGCGCCATCGACAACTTCCCCATCAGCGGCCGGCCCCTGCCGGCGGCCTTCATCCAGGCCCTGGGCTTCGTGAAGGAGGCCGCGGCCGCCACCAACCGGGAGCTCGACCTCCTGGACCCCAACCTGGCCGCCGCCATCCGCCAGGCGGCCCGCGAGGTGGCCCGGGGCGGCCACGGCGAGCACTTCCCGGTGGACGTCTTCCAGACCGGCTCGGGCACCTCGTCCAACATGAACGCCAACGAGGTCATCGCCAACCGCGCGGCGCAGATCCTGGGGGACGGAACCCGGCCCCACCCCAACGACCACGTGAACATGAGCCAGTCCAGCAACGACGTGATTCCGACCGCGCTGCACGTGGCCGCGCGGCGCGAGATTCACCGCGAGCTGCGTCCCGCCTTGGAGGAGCTGCTGGCCACGCTGCGCGCCAAGGCCGAGGAGCTGGGCGACGTGGTGAAGCCGGGTCGCACCCACCTGATGGACGCGGTCCCGGTGCGTCTGGGCCAGGTGATCGGCGGCTGGGCACGGCAGATCGAGCTGGGCCTCCACAGGCTGGAGGCCGCCGACGAAGGTCTGGCGGAGCTGGCCCTCGGTGGAACGGCCGTGGGCACCGGGCTCAACTGCCCGCCGCAGTTCGCCCGCAAGGCGGTGACGCGGATCGGGCGGCGCACCGAGCTGACGTTCCGCGAGGCGGCGGATCACTTCGAGGCGCAGGGCGCGCGCGACGCGGCCGTCCACGCCAGCGCGGCGCTGCGCACGCTGGCGGTGTCGCTGGCGCGCATCGCCGGGGACGTGCGCCTGCTGGCTTCGGGGCCTCGGACCGGACTGGGTGAGCTGCGGCTGCCGGCCGTGCAGCCCGGCTCTTCGATCATGCCCGGCAAGGTCAATCCCGTCGTCTGCGAGGCGGTGATCCAGGTGTCGGCACAGGTGCTGGGCAACGATGCCGCCGTGGCCGCGGCTGGGCTGGGCGGCCAGCTCGAGCTGAACGCCAACATCCCCGTAATCGCCCGCAACCTGCTGGAGTCGATCTCGTTGCTGGCCCGGGCCTCTCAGGTCTTCGCCCGGCGCTGCCTGACGGGGTTGGAGGTGGACCGGGAGCGGGTGGCCGAGCTGGCCGAGCGGAGCCTGTCGCTGGTGACCGCCCTGGTGCCGGAGATCGGCTACGACGCGGCCGCAGAGCTGGCCAAACAAGCTTGGGCGAGCGGCCGGACCTTGCGCGAGGTGTGTCTGGAGCGCGGGGTCCTCCCCGCGGAAAGGCTCGATGAGCTCCTGGATCCGTGCAGCCAGACCGGGAAGCAGGCGGGCCCCCCCGATCTGTCCCGCTGACGCGAGGAATCGGCCTGCGCTCGGCGTCGCTGGTAACGAGTCACCGGTCAACGGGTGTCTCGGACGACGTCGCTCTGGCTGGATCGTGATAGAGTCAGCAAACGCGCTCGATCCACGAGGCTTGAGGGAAAATCATGATCCGACGCTTCACAGGGGTCCTGCTCCTGCTCGCGGCCATCGCGGCAGGTGCCTGCGCAGCTCCGCCGGAATCGCAGACCGAGATCGAGGGGAACGAGGACCTCGATCAACGGGCACGTGACGTCGTGCCCATGGGCAACTGACCCACGCATCGTCGAGGGGTCCGCTGGTGTTCTCCGGAGGCTGAACCGCCAGCGTCGTGGCCGGCCCCTGGCGCCACCTGCCCGTATGTCAACGGGTCGGTCCCGCTCAGCGTCACGGAGAGTGCCGCGCGCGGCCTTGGAGTCGGCGGAACTCGGCCGCTCCCGGAGGGGGCCAGAAGCGGCGCATCCAGCGCGAGGTCAACCGGGTATCACGCCTGTTTCAAAGGGATAATTCCGAACGAGACGCCGCGTCCCTGCGGGGGGCGTGTAGAATGGTGCCCCACTCAGGGAGGGGCCATGCAGGCGCTCGAGATCCACGCGGACAAATGCACCGGCTGCCGGCAGTGCGAGCTGGCCTGCTCCTGGGTGCAGACCGGGGTGTTCCAGCCCTCGCGCTCTGTGATCCGGGTGCACGTCTTCGACGAACAGGCCAGCTACGCGCCGTGGACCTGCTTCCAGTGCGACGAGGCCTGGTGCATGCAGGCCTGCCCGGTGAACGCCATCGACGTGGACGAGGCCAGCGGCGCCAAGGTAGTGCTGGACGAGGTGTGCGTCGGCTGCAAGCTCTGCGTGATCGCGTGCCCCTTCGGCACGATCTTCTTCGACAAGGCGCAGGACACCGCAACCAAGTGCGACCTGTGTGCCGGTGATCCGGCCTGCGCCCATGCCTGTCCCACGGGAGCCATCGTCCACAACGAGGTGGACCCGGGTGCTTGGGTGGGGCCCTTCGGCGAGAAGGTGGACGGTGCCTATCGCCTCGCCATCGAAGGAGAGGCGTCATGAGCGACGGCGGCTGGACCGGCACCGTGCTGCGCGTGGACCTCTCCAGCGGAGAGATCCAGCGCGAGAGCCTCCCCGCCGAGTGGGCGCGCGACTACGTGGGCGGGCGCGGCGTGGGCGCCCGCTACCTGTGGGAGGAAGTCGATCCTCAGGTGGATGCCCTGGCGCCCGAGAACCGGCTCATCTTCGCCACCGGTCCGCTCACGGGAACCAATGCGTCGTGCGGTGCGCGTTACATGGTGATCACCAAGGGCCCGTTGACCGGCTGCATCACCACCTCCAACTCCGGCGGCCACTGGGGACCGGAGCTGAAGTTTGCGGGCTACGATCTGCTCATCCTGCAGGGCCGGGCCGAGCGGCCCGTCTGGCTGTGGATCCTGGACGATCAAGTCGAGCTTCGCTCCGCCGAGCATCTGTGGGGCAAGGGGGTCTTCGAGACTGAGGACCTGCTGCGCCGGGAGGTGGGGATTGCCGACTGTTCGGTGGCCTCGATCGGTCCCGGTGGAGAGAACCTGGTCCGCTACGCCGCCATCGTGAACGACAAGTTCCGCGCGGCCGGGCGCTCGGGTGTCGGCGCGGTGATGGGCTCGAAGAACCTGAAGGCCATCGCCGTGCGCGGCACCGGCGGCGTGCCCGTGGCCGACCCCGCTGCGCTGATGGCGGCCCAGTGGGCGCAGAAGGAAGTGCTGTCCAAGGCGCCTCTCACCTCCGAGGGCCTGCCGGCCTACGGCACGCTGGCGCTGATGAACGTCATCAACGAGCACGGCGCACTGCCCACGCGCAACTATCAGGAGGCCCAGTTCGACAAGGCGGAGGACATCTCCGGCGAGGAGCTGGCCGAAACGAGATTGGCGGCGAACAAGGCCTGCTTCGCCTGCACCATCGCCTGCGGGCGCGTGTCGCGGATTTCCGACGCGGGCGCCGGGCGCTACACGCTGCACACCAGCCCGCGCAACTGGCGTCACGCCACCGAGGGGCCCGAGTACGAGAACGCCTGGTCGCTGGGGGCCGACTGCGGCGTGAGCGACCTGGATGCGATCCTCAAGGCGAACACATACTGCAACGACCTGGGCCTGGATCCGATCTCGCTCGGCGCCACCATCGCCGCGGCCATGGAGCTCTATGAGAAGGGCGTGCTGAGCGAGGAGCAGACCGGCATGCCCATGCCCTTCGGCAACGGCGATGCGGTGGTGGCCATGAGCGAAGCCACCGCCTACCGGCGCGGCTTCGGCAACGAGCTGGCCGAGGGCTCGAAGCGCATGGGCGAGAAGTTCGGGCACCCCGAGGTCTTCATGGGCGTGAAGGGCCAGGAGTTCCCCGCCTACGATCCGCGCGCTCTTCAGGGCATGGGCCTGGGCTACGCCACCAGCAACCGCGGGGCCTGTCACCTGCGCGCCTACACCGTGTCCGCCGAGGTGGTGGGCGAGCCCGAGCCCATGGACCCGCGCGCGACCGACGGCAAGGCGCAGCTCACCGTGGACATGCAGAACATCTCCACCGCGGTGGATGCCGCCGGGCTGTGCGTGTTCTTGACCTTCGGAAACACGCTCTCGGATCTGACGCCGCTGGTCGCCGCCGCCACGGGCATCGCCTACACCGATGACGACATGATCCGCGCAGGTGAGCGCATCTGGAATCTGGAGCGCATGTGGAACCTGCGTGCGGGCATCGAGCCCAGCGAGGACAAGCTACCGAAGCGGATGCTCGAGGACGCGATCCCAGCCGGTCCGGCGCAGGGCCAGGTGAACCATCTGGATCGCATGCTGCCCGAGTACTACCGGGTGCGCGGCTGGGGCGAAGACGGGCGCCCGACGTCGGCCAAGCTGGCCGAGCTGGGGATCGGGTAGCCGCGATGGCCGACGTGAAGCTACTGGGAGGCCTCCGCAGCAAGGTCGGCGCGGACGCGCTGAAGCTGGACGCCGAAACGATCCGCGCACTGCTCGACGAGCTGGTGGAGCGCGGCGGGCAGGCGTTGACGGTGCTCTTCTACGAGGACCCGATGGCGGACCCGCTGATGCCCCACCGCGACCTGCGGATCCTGGTGAACGGGCGCAGCATGGCCTTCTTGCAGGGCCTGGATACGCCGCTGGAGAAGCGGGACAAAGTGACGGTGCACCTCACGGGCGCGCGGGGCTTTCCCGGCGGCTAGGGAAGGGGAGCAGTGCGACATCTGGTGATCGGCGCCGGGCCGGCCGGCCTGGCAGCCGTCGAGACATTGCGAGCGCTGGACCCCCAGGCCGAGATCGCCCTGGTCTGCGATGAGCCGGCCTACGCGCGCATGGTGTTGCCCTACTACCTGCAGGGCAGCATCGAGGAGCGGGCCGTCCTGACCGCCGATGCCGGTTGGTTCGAAGACCGCGGCGTCAATGTGCACCTGGAGCGGCGCGTAGAGCGGCTGGAGCCGGCGGAGCACCGCGTGCTGCTCGACGACGGCACGGCGCTGGAGTACGACCGCTGCCTCGTGGCCACCGGATCGAGGGTGCGCACGCCGGACGTAGAGGGTGCGGACTCCGCCGTACCCATGTGGACCCTGGAGCACGCACGCACCTGGCTCGGCTCGCCCCGCGCCGAGACCGTCGTCGTGGGAGCAGGCTTCATCGCCTTCACCATCCTGGACGCGGTGGCGGAGCGCAGCGGCTCGGTCCGCTTCCTGGAGCGCGAGGCGCAGATCCTGCCGCGCATGCTGGACGCGGCCTCTGCGGGACTGGTGCAACGCCACCTGGAAGCCCGGGGCATCCAGGTGCGAACGGGCGTGGAGCTGGAGCGCATCGAAGAAGCCGGGGCCCGCCGCTGGCTGCAGCTCGCCGGTGGCGAGAGCCTGGAGTGCGACTCCGTGCTCCTCGCCACCGGGATCCAGCCCAACGTGGAGTTCCTGCAAGGCTCCGGTGTGGACCTGAACCACGCCATCGTCGTGGACGACCGCATGCAGACCAGCGCACGCGACGTGTACGCCGCCGGAGACGTCGCCGAAGGACCGGATCTGCAAGGCGGAGCACGCACGGTTCGCGCCATCCAGCCCGTGGCGGTGGACCACGGGCGCGTCGCCGCAGCGAACATGGCGGGCGAGGACGTGCGCTACGACGGTGCTCTCACCATGAACATCCTGGCCGTGCAGGGCCTCGAGGCGACCAGCTTCGGCCGCTGGGAGTCCGAGGACGACGTCACCCGCGTGGAGAATCCGGCGGACGGGATCTACCGCAAATACGTGTGGGAAGGCGATCGCCTGGCCGGCGGCATCCTGGTGGGACCGACCCACGCCGTCTCCGGGCTCAACGACGTGGGCATGCTGAAGGGGCTGGTGCAGAGCGGCGCGGCACTGGGCCCGTGGCGGGCCCATCTGGAAGAAAACCCGCTCGACCTGCGGCGCCCCTACGTGGCCAGCGGCGCCGCGAAGACCCTGCTGGGCACCACGCTCCTGGCGGGCCGCGCATCGACGGGCGGAGGCTTTCGCTGGCCCGCCGTCGCGCCGAAGCGCGCCCGCACCCCGCACCACGGCGTGCTCACGGGCGGATCGTCCAGGTGAAAGTCCAGGTCCGCCTCTTCGCGGGCCTGCGCGACAAGCTCCCCGACGCCGAACGCGGCCGAGCCGAGCTGGACCTCCCCGACGACTGCAGCCTTCAGGAACTTCTGGACCGCCTGGAGATCCACGAAAAGCAGGCGCAGATGGTGCTGGTGAACGGCGCGCAAACCGAGCGCGACCGCGCGACCCGCGAGTCCCTCACGCTGCTCGAAGGCGACGACGTCGCCATCTTCCCACCGCTGGCGGGTGGGTAGCCTGCGCAGGGGGGGGCGTTGAGGAGCTTGCCCCAACGCCCAGGGGATGCGCCGGTTGAGCTGAATCGAAGCCAGCGCAAGCAGGCTTGCACCCTGCGGATGGACGTCACGAGCTGACAGCGCCACGCCGCGTGTGAAGCATCTCACACTTAGGAAGTTACGGCGGGCAACATACTCCCGAATACACGGCAGGAGGATCCGGTGGCGTACACGGTTCGATTCGGCGGCAAGGACGGCACGAAGATCAGTCTTCGGGAGGCGGATGACCTGATCGCCGTGCGCACTCGTCTCGGCCCGTCGATCGGCCGGTCAGTCCGCACCCGCGCCGTGGCCCGCGCGCTGGGCGAGACCGAGCGCATCGCCCACTTCCCGGAAGTGGGCGTGGAGGTCCTGCGAGTGCGAGCGCCCCGGAGCAAGCGCCGGACACGCGATCGCATCCGTCGCTCCCTGAAGAAGGAGACCGGCATCGCCTTCGCCGGGCGTGTCCTGCAGTTGGGCCGCTCTCCGGATCCGGTGCTCTACACCGAGAACCTCTTCGTGAAGTTCGACGCCCGGCTCAATGCGCAAGGCGTGAAGCGCGTGCTGCGCCGCTTCCACCTCAAGCCGAAGCGTCGGCTGAAGCAGGCGCGCAATGCGTGGTTCGTGGGGGCCAAGGAGGGCATCGGCTTCGACATCTTCCGCCTCTACGAACGCCTGCTGGCACTTCCCGAGGTGGAGCTTTGCCATCCGGAGCTGGTGCGGCGCGTTGCGCGCCGCCGCGCCTTCCCCCAGCAGTGGCACTTGCACAAGACCCGCGTAAAGGGCCGGGTGATCAACGCCCACGCCAACGTAGAGTCGGCATGGCGTCTGTCCAAGGGCAAAGGAGTGGTGATCGCCGTAATCGACGATGGCGTCGACGTGGATCACGAGGAGTTCTCCAGCCGCCGCAAGATCGTGGCACCCCGCGACGTGACAGGTCGGCGCAACGACGCGCGACCGGTCTTCTCGGGCATCCTGCAGAGCGACGACCACGGCACCGCCTGCGCGGGGGTTGCCTGCGCCGACGGCCGCTTCGGGGCTTCGGGCGTGGCGCCTGGCGCACGCCTCATGCCGATTCGGCTCAATTCGGGCCTCGGCTCCATGAACGAAGCGGACGCCTTCGTGTGGGCCGCCGATCACGGCGCCGACGTCATCTCGTGCAGTTGGGGCCCGCCGGACGGGGACTGGTGGGACCCCCAGGATCCTCTGCACAAGGAGGTAGCGCCCATTCCGGACTCGACGCGCCTGGCCATCGACTACGCGATGACCAGGGGCCGGGGCGGAAAGGGCTGCACGGTCATCTGGGCCGCGGGCAATGGGGACGAGTCTGTCGATAACGACGGCTACGCCAGCTACCCGCCGGTAATCGCCGTGGCTGCGACAAACGATCGCAACAAGCGCTCGGTCTACAGCGACTATGGCAAAGCCGTGTGGTGCGCGTTTCCAAGCGACGACGCCGGCCCCCCGGAGCCGCGCACGCCCGGGATCTGGACCACGGATCGCAGCGGCGCCCAGGGCTACAACCCCGGGAGACTTTCGGGAAACGCTGCTGCCCCGGGCGATCGAGACGGCGACTATGCCAACGACTTTGGCGGCACCTCCAGCGCGTGCCCCGGGGTCGCGGGCGTGGTGGCGTTGATGCTGGAGGAGAACCCGGCGCTCACTCCACCCGAGGTCAAGGATCTGCTGCGGCGTTGCGCCCGCAAGATCGATCGGGCGGGCGGGCGTTACAAGAACGGACGCAGCCCCTTCTACGGCTGGGGCCGGCTCGACGCCCGCCGGGCGGTGGAGCTGGCACGCGCCGCCAAGCCGGCACGCAAGGCATCTCGCAAGAAGACTGCTCGCAAGAAGCCTAGGCGCCGGCCGCGCAGATAGACGAGCACTCCTCCCAAGGCCCGCCGACCGTTTCGGTCCGGAATGCACGATCATCGATGTGCGGAGCAAGCTGGCTTGACGGTGCCACCGCAACAGGCGACTGCCCGTCGTCACGTTGGCACTTTGACCATCGTTGGCGCGTATAGTTCGCGATGCGGGTGGCAGCGCCGGTCGGGTCCCGGCGCGGGACAAGGAGGCCGAGATGACCGAGCGAGCGGACGAAGCGCGCGAAGAGGGACGCCGTCTGGCGGAGCGTGTGATGGAGGATCGGCGGCGACGCCGAGCCGTGCGACGGGCCGCCGTGGAGCGCCAGGCCGCACCCGAGCGCCGCCCGCGGGCACGTGGTGTGGCGCCGGCGGAGCCTGTGGTCAGCGCCGAGCTGCGGGCCGAGCTGGGCCCGCCCAGCTCGCGGGTGCTCATCGCCGAGGGCGACTCGTGGTTCGACTACCCGTTCACCGACGTGCTCAACGAGCTGGAGGACCACCACGGCTACGACATCGAATCCGTGAGCCACAAGGGCGACACCATCGAGGAGATGGCTTACAGCGGCGGGCAGCTCGCCGATCTGGTGCGCGCCATCGAGAAGGTGATCCGCAACGGAAAGATCCCCGAGGCGATCCTGCTATCGGGCGGTGGCAACGATGTGGCCGGCGACGAGTTCGCGGTCCTCCTGAACCACTCCAGCAGCCCGAATCGAGGCCTGAACGATCAGGTCGTGGCGGGCATCGTGGACGACCGCATCCTGCACGCCTACGTCACGGTGCTGACCTCGGTCAGCCAGGTCTGCCAGGACAACCTCGGCATTCCCATCCCGATCCTGCTCCACGGCTACGACTACGCCGTGCCCGACGGACGCGGCTTCTGGGGCGGCTGGGGACCGATCCCCGGGCCCTGGCTGGAGCCGGGCTTCCGCGAGAAGGGCTACCAGGACTTCGCGGAGAGCAAGGAGATCGTGAAGAGCCTGATCGACCGCTTCAACACGATGCTCGAGGGTCTCCCGGCGGTGCCCGGACTCGAACATGTCCGCCACGTCGACCTGCGCGACACGTTGAGCCGGGACGACGCTGACTACCAGGACTGGTGGAACGACGAACTCCATCCCACGGAGAGAGGGTTCGAGGCGGTCGCGGCCAAGTTTGTAGCAGCGCTTCCTTGAGATCAGAGAGCTTTACAGAGCGCGCCGTTCCTGGCTTCGCGGGCAGGGACGTCCTGATGATCGCGGGTGCCCTTGGTGAGGGAGGTTTCCTGGGCCGCTTGGACTCTCCAGACATTGATTCTGGGAAGAACCCTTCCCTTGGAGAACGTCACATTCAAGCAGGCCGTTCGAGTGTGCGCTCTAGAAACGGCTCGAGGGTGGCCAAGTTGTCGATACCCTCCTCAGGCTTCCAGCGGAAGAGGCGTACAGTCATCGTGTCGGGCGTCACGTCGAGGATCGTGAAGCCGTTGGCCTCGAGGGCCGGTTGCCATTCCTCGGCCTCGACGCTCTTCGAAGGAAGGGGCGGGGTGCCCCGGAAACGCGACGGCCAGGTCATCTCTCCGGTGCCCGGCGGGCCCACTAGCAGGCTGACGACCGGGTTGGCTGACAGGTCGAGATCGCCGGTGCCGTGGAGCCGGCCGAGGCCCAGGGCGTGGAGGTCGCCGCTGGCGAAGAGGGGGATGCGGTCGCGACGGGCCGAAGCCGCTCCGATGAGACGATCGTGCTGGGCCTTCCAGCCGGAGGGCCAGTACGGTTTCTCTCGGTCGGCGCGCAGTGCGCCGTCTTCGTCCATCACGTCCGGGTACCACTCGCCCCACTTCCCGGCGCTCCACAAGATGGGCGTGGAGGGCATGTGTACGCAGTGGCGCGTGGCTCCGCCCCGCGTGCGTTCCAGCAGCCAGGCCTCGATGTCCGGCGGAACGAAGCCGGAGAAGTCGTCGCTGCGCGCGGGGTCGCTCTGGTTGGTGAGGTGGCGGCGGCAATCGTAAAGCAGGGCCTCGAAGAGCTGTCCGTAGCGCAGGGTTCCGAAGCTCTCGGACAGCCCTTCGCGTGACCAGGCTCCTGGAAGCTTCGGGCCGGCGAGGAGCTCGGGGTAGTAGAGCTTCTGGGTTGCCCGGGCGGCGTTGAGCATGAAGGGCGTGGGCGGGAAGGTACGACGCTCTTCGTCCGCCTCGTCGTTTTCCAGATGGTCGTGGTCGTCCTGCAGGAACACCATGGGCGTGGAGCGGAAGAGGGTTCCGTAGAGACCCGCAATCTGCGGCCCCACCGCGCCGCGCAGCACCTCTTCGTTGGCGCCGCCGAGGACGGGCGCGTCCTGGTCGAACCAGCCCGCGCGCCACCAGGCCTGCGGCGAGCCGGCCATGCCGATGCCGAACTTGGAGTGCAGGTCCCAGTAGACGTGATCGCCGTTGGCGATGGCCACGTTGGGCTGGAAGGAGAGCGCCCGTGCCAGCAAACGGCGGCGCAGCGCGATGGGAATGAACGGCTCCTCGAAGCGCGGCGTCCAGAAATGCTCAGGGCCGCCGGCGCAGGTGTAGAGCAGGATCCGCAGGCTGCGCGGCGCGGCGTCGGGAGCGGGCAGGGTGCGCAGGGGCCAGGGATCGCAGAGGCGGTCTCCGGCGGCATCGCGCAGCTCCAGGGTGTGCCTCCGGTCCGGCGCCAGGGCCCGTGCGTCGAAGCTGTAGTGCAGTCCGGTGGCGTCGCTGCGGCGCCCCTCGACTTCGCGTCCGGCCACGCGCAGGAGCGCCGCGCGCAGCGGCCGCTGGAACGAGGCCTTGAGCAGGATGCGGTCGTGGCTCGCCGCGGGGAGCAGGTGCGCCACGTCGCCGGCACTCCAGCGCGTGTCTTCCTCGTAAGGGGCGTTTTCGTCGCTGCACCCCAGGCCGGCACCGCTGGCAAGCAGCGCGGACGTGGCCGCGGCCTGGCGCAGGAAGTCGCGTCTTGTGGGCACGTCTGCATTCTGCCCCGACCTCTGCCATCCTGCACGGCCATGGCAGGGGACTTCGCCCGAGACACGGCGGTTTCCGGCTCCGACGGCCGCTATCGCGCCGAGCTTTCCGCGGATTGGGAGGTGTGGGGACCGTTGGGCGGCTACGTGGCCGCGGTGGCGATCCGCGCTGCGGGTGCGGAGACACCGCTGGCGCGCCCCGCCAGCTTTTCCTGCGCGTTCCTCTCCATGGCCCGCTTCGGCCAGGTGGAGATCTCCGTCG
The DNA here is from genome assembly GCA_947260035.1 of uncultured delta proteobacterium. Taxonomy (GTDB): domain Bacteria; phylum Myxococcota_A; class UBA9160; order UBA9160; family JAFDET01; genus JAFDET01. Next base: position 14,344 of record CAMYOO010000012.1, on the reverse strand, counting down.
AGACCCTGCGCCGGGGCCGGCGCTCTCACGCCCTGGGGCTGCGCATGGAGCAGGAAGGCAAGCCCATCCTCGCCGGCCAGGTCTGGGCGGTGGATGCCGGAATGCAGGGCTTCGAGCACGACTTCGCCCAGGCGCCGGACGTGCCGGCGGCAGACCAGTTGAAGAGCTTCTCGGAACTCGCTGACGACTACGACCAGTGGTACCCGCTCTGGAAGACCGTGGAGGGCAAGCCCGTCGTGTGGCACGAGGGCCCCGGCGACCCGACCTGGCACTGCTGGATGCGCCTGAACGAGACGCCCGCACTCCACGCGGATCCCTGGCTGGATGCGGCGCGCAGCGCCATGTGGATGGACCTGATGATGTGGAACGGCGCCATCCCGCCGCACTTCTCCTCCGATGGCCCGCGCCCCCTGGAGTACCTGGCGCCGAACCTGGATCTGGCCTGCACGTTCCACTCAGCCGCACCCGATCCCGAGTGGCTCCTCTGCGAAGCCCACGCCCCCGTCGCCGCCGAAGGAATCGTAGGCTGCCAAGGCCGCGTCTGGACGCCGAGCGGTGGCCTTGTCGCGACAGGAACCTCCACGCTGTTTTGTCGGCCGAATCCGCTGGCTGCGAGCAATGGTACGAGTGGCTAGCTCTTAAGCCGCAAGATAAGGGCGAGGCAGCTGGAATGACCGCGCATGGCCCTTGGCGGGCCGCAAGGCGCGCTCTCCTGGGATCGTGGAACGCGAGAAGGTCTAGCCGCGGGCTGCTTGTTGAATCGATCGCGGTACTTCGGGCTGTGCATCACAAAGGAAGTCCCATAGCTGTTCTGCGATTGCTGGTATGTGATGACCCAAAGGGAGGTCAAAATGCCCCGAAGCGTGGACTGCGATCACACGTCTTGGCCCGCCGTGCTTGCCGTGCTCGAGCCCCGCGACGCTATATGGCGGGGCGAGTGAGTCCCAGGTGCCGACTACTGCAGCTACGGGCACTGTAGACGAGCGCACGGCTTCGAGCGGGGCGGACCCACGGATCTGGAGGTCGCCGGATGACAGCATCTCGATGAGCTCGACAAGGAGCGCGAGAGATTCGGCATGAGCGTTCTCTAGGACGTGCTTCAACGCACCGGGGTTCGCGTTGTGTGGGTTCGCAAGCCCCGCCCATTGCCGGAGTTGGCGTGTGGGCCAAGACGCGTCAGCCGCGCACAACTGGGGCGAGATGGCGTTAAGCAGGCGATTCCAGGGCAGGTGATAAGAGCGGGGGAGCGCGTGTAGGAGCGTGGTTGCGAAAGGGGCGAGGCGCCGGAAGGGTACTGCGAAGCGCGGAAGAGCAAGCGGTGTGCCGATAGTTGTCAGGGATGCGAGACCATCGTGCTGAAGGAGATGGCATCCCAGAAGGCCGCCCAGCGAGTGACCAACGAAGTGCACACCCTCGGAATCTGCGCGGCGGGCAAGGAAGCCTAGGAACGCCTGGCAGTCTAGCGTCAGGTAGGAATGAATCGAACCAGGTGTACGGTCTTTCGACTCCTGCGTTCGCCCTCTGAGTTCGCCGACGTAGACGCGGGCCCCAAGCCGGCAGAGTGCTGCTGGCAGCGGGCCCCGGGTAAACACTTCTCGATCCCCGGTGAAACCATGAATCAGCAGGAACACCGGGCCATCCGCGGCCTGCGGGCTGCCGATGACGGCGCACTCAACGAGGCTCAGGGCTTCACCATCGGCCGCGGTCACGGCGTGATGAACTTCTCGGATCTGCGGAGGGGGATGCATGCGGTGTTCGACCAGTTAGAGCCACTTATCGGCGGGACCTCTCCTCGGCTTAGGCTCGGCGTGCTGGGTATTGGGGGCTTCATGTGCGCGACATGGCCCCGATGGCTTCTCGAAAGGGCTCGCCATGGCCACAACTAGCGGCACGTGCAAATGGCCAAAGAGTGAAACATTTCTGGTAACCTACCTGGCAAGTTTCCGGTTCCCGTTCGCGGCGATGGAACGCCCCGCGCGATTTTGGGGCCCTTCGGCACCACTCTAGAAGACCAATGGGGCCGATTCGCAGGCTGAAGGCGAGATCGATTGCAGCAAGGACTCAACAAGTCGGATCGGATCACTGACGGTGATCTGCGTCGCTTGAACCGCGCGGCGCTCGAATCGCACGAAGAGATCCTTGGCACCCTGCAAAAACTTTGCAGCGAAGGTGGCCATCTGCGGCGCGGCCTGAATCAGCAGCTGGCTGTAGAGGCAGCGACGATTGAGTCAATAGGCGTCGACCAGATTGTTCTTTTGACCGAAGGATTCGAAGAGCAGAACGACCGCCAGGTGTTCTTGAGCTTCGATCTGATGGGTGCTGGCTATTTCTTCTCTTCCGACATTCTGGATGACTCGGGCGATAATCGGCTCGTCGTAGCGATTCCAAGCGTTCTGTTTCGATCCGAGCGGCGTATCGCGGACCGCAGGACATTGAATGCACCAACCCGAGTTAGCCTGGCGATCAGCAGTTCCAATTCGCTTGAGGGCTTGGTTGCAGACTTGTCCGGCGGTGGCCTCGGCATCGAACTGAAGCGTTCCACGGAGTTCAAGAAGCACGATCCTGTAGAGGTTCGTTTTCTCTCTGGTGAGCGATCTGGCGAACGGCGCTTCGGCGAAGTTAGGCACTGCAGCCCCTCGGATAAGAACCCAGGATGGATCCGGCTAGGTCTGGCATTGGGCGGGGCGAGTGGCCCGCTGCCCGTGGAGCGGCGCGAGCGGATCTTCATCAGAGGACCCTTCGGAAGGCTTCGTGATCGGCTTTCCGTTGCTGGCGGTGCCTTTGAGATCGCTACTCGCGCGGCATCGCGGAAGCTCGGCTGGCAAGAGGGCGACCCTCCGTCGATCCCGCTGGTTGACTATTTCACGGATGACGGCGAGCGGATTCGCGCGATCATTGATTCCTGGGGCGAAATGCGCGGTGCACCCGCGGTTGTCATTCCCCCGGCGTTCGGAAAGACGAAGGAGACGCTGCTTCCGCTGGCTGCGACAATAGTTGCGTCATTCAGGCGCGCAGGTCAGCCGGTAATCGTAGTCCGCTTCGACGGCATCCGGCGCCGTGGCGAGTCTCACAACGACCCCGAGTGCCTGCAGCCGGGGTGCGAATACCTGCACTACACGGGATCCCAGGCAGTCAAGGACGTCCAGGCGACGATTGGCTTCCTTGAGGCCGAGTACGGCGTGGATAAAGCAGTGCTAGTCACCTTTAGTGCGGCGTCCTCTGAGGGGCGCAGGGCAGCTGCGTCGGATACGGCCGGCCGAATCTGTGGATGGGTGTCTGTGGTCGGCGCGCCAGACTCGCAATCAGCGATGAAGAAGATCTCTGGAGGGATCGATTACACGCGGGGGCTTCAGCAGGGCGTCCGCTTTGGGAAGCAAGAGATTCTAGGGACTCTGATGGATGCTGATCGCACAGGTTTGGATGCGATAGCGAACCGAATGGCGACCTATGACGACGCCCAGCGAGACATGGAAGCGATTACAGCTCCTGTGACTTGGGTCCATGGGCGCTATGACGCCTGGATGGATGGTGACCGAGTTCGCCACTTGCTCTCGTGCGGCAACCCGTCTAATCGCCGCTTTATCGAGGTTCCGACTGGTCACCAGCTGAGGACTAGCACCGAAGCATTTGACATTTTTCGCCTCATCGCGAACGAGGCTGCCAAGATGGCGCTTGGTCGTGAGATCGAAACGGCATTGCCAAGCCTAGGCGCTCTGGCTAGGCGGCACAGGGCAGAACGGGCGCGCCTCCCGAAGCCTGACGTGGATGTGCGTGCGCTCTGGGCGGACTACCTCCTTGGTAGGGACCGGAGTGTTGGCATCGAATTGATGACGAAGTCGAAGATCTATAGGGCGTTCTTCAAGGAGGAGCTTGCCGCCTTGGGCTTGAAGGGCGGCGAGACGATTCTCGATCTGGGTTCGGGAACGGGGTCGTTGGCGGAAGCTCTCGCAAGGGGCGACGGGCCTTCCGGCTGCGCCGTGTACGAGATGGATTTCGTCAAGGACGCACTCGTTCGTGCTCGCTCGCAGTCTTGCGGTAGTGATGGACTGCAGAGGTACTCAGTGTGTGCTGACGCTGATGCGGATTGGCTTGCACTCCGGGATCAATCGGTGGATTGTGCCTTCCTTTCCCTAGTCATCAGCTATGTCGAGGATCCCGAGCGCGTTCTTAGAGAAGTCGCCCGCGTTCTGAAGCCTGGCGGGCGTCTCGTGGTCTCAACCCTGCGTAGAGATGCGGACATCTCGAAGATCTACGAGGACGGCGTAGCTGAGTTCTCGCCGGCGCGAATTCGCGAGATTTTTGGAGAGGCAGTTGCCAATTCAGATTCGGACCAGCTCGCGCGGAACTTCCTCAATGATGGCGCGCGAATCCTTTCCCTGGAGGAACAGGGCCGGTTCCGGTTCTGGGACCGGGGCGAGCTAGCCGATCTGGTAAGAGCTTGCGGGTTTGGCAGAGTGGGCGCCACGCACCACCTGGGCGATCCGCCCCAGGCTTTGATCGTTTCCGCCAGGCGTAGCTAGGTGCCGGCTCTCGATCCGGGCCCCAACGCGGATCGCGGATGGGTCCAAGCGGTTGTGGCGTGGGCGACCACGCACCCACGAATAGCCGTTTCCTGTTGGTTCGGTGCCGCACTGCTCGCAAGCGTTGGCGTGGTGAACCTCAGTGTTGACACAAAGACGGACAGCATCCTTGATCGCCGTGCGGAAGCCTGGCGTGATTACCAGCGCGCGCTCAGTTTCTTCGGTGGCGACGAAGTCGTAGTTGTTGCGATCCGTGGTGCAGAGCCGTTCGAGGAGGCCGCTATTGAGGAGGTCGCGCGAATCTCTGATGAACTTAGTGCCATTGAGGGCGTCCGACGCGTAGATAGCCTGTCAACCGTTTCGCTCGTGTCAGTCGCAGAGAATGGGGTGTTGGAGTTGGACCCAGCGATAGAGGCCGACTCAGAAGGCGTGCTCGGCATCCGACGGAGACGACAGCTACGCGGCGACCATCTGGCAGCAAGAATTCTTGTTTCTGACTCAGGCGAGACGCTTGCAATCGGCGTTCAGATGGAGGCGGGCAGGGAGGACGACTACCCCGCGATAGTCGACCAGATAAGGGCGATCGTGGGCCCTGATGCGGCCGTCTCCGGGGTGCCAGTATTCCGAACCGAAGGCAATCGACGGACCCAGCGCGAATTGCTGCTGTTCGTGCCCATAACGATCCTGCTCATCGCTGGCCTTCTCTACGGGATCTTCCGGTCGTGGATCGCGGTGTGCGTCCCGCTCATGGGAAGTGGGCTTGCAAGTTGGGTCACGCTTGGGGTCCTTGGCTCAACAGGGCGGCCACTAACTGCCTCTTCGATGATTCTGCCCTCACTCCTCCTCGCGTTGGGCTGTGCCTATACGATGCATGTGCTCACTGCGGCGCGCGGGTGCGCGACCCGGAGCGAGCTCTATGCGGCACTGCAGGCTGTCTGCAGGCCCATTGCGTTCTCGGGCCTTACTACTGCGATTGGCTTTCTAGGAATTGCGACGGTTCGCATTGAGGCCGCGCAAGAACTGGGCGCATTCGGCGCCTTGGGGGTGGTGTTGGTCCTAGGGGCGGCGTTGACATTCGCGCCGGCGCTATTGGCAATGTGGCCGATTCCGGGCCGCGATCGACTGGACAGTTGGATCAGAACGTCACTGCTTAGGCGGATCGCGCGCGTAGTGACTGCTGGGGGCACGGGTGTGCTCACCGGCGCTCTCGCGATCATGGTAGTCCTTTCAATCGGATTGTTGCAGACGGAGGTGAATACGGATCTTACGACGTGGTTCCCGAGAGGGTCAGAGGTGCGTGAGTCATATGAGCAGATCAAAGAGGATCTATCAGGGATAAGCCCGATCAATGTAGTTGTTGAGGCGCCTGCAGGGAGAACAGTCTTTGAGGCGCCGGCTGTTTCGGCGATCGACGCATTGGCAGAGCACCTTGACTCCCTCGACACCGTTGGGAAAGCCGTTTCATACACCGGAGTTCTTCGTCAGGTACACAGGGGCTTCTTAGGTGATCCGAACGCCACGGTACCCGCGGACAGCGCGCTTGTTCAGCAATACCTAATGTTGCTTGAGGGTGTGCCGCAGATGAGTGATCTCCTACTTGAGGATGGCTCAGCGGCGAATATCGTCCTCAGAGTAGACGACAATGGATCAGCGGAGCTCAGGCGAGTCGCTGAAGCCGCGGAGAGCTGGTGGGCTGAGCATGGGCCGGCTGGATTTGACGCTACCAGCACCGGGATAATGTTCGAGTTCGCCCGCGCAGAGGATGCTGTGGCGTACGGCCAGCTCCAAGGGATCGTGATAGCCCTGGGCTTCATCGGCATGATCCTGCTGGCGATCTTTCGCGACTGGCTCGTGACCGTAGTGGCGCTCGTCCCCAACCTAGTGCCCTTGGTCATGGTCTTTGGCGCTATGGGCTGGCTCGGGATCCCGCTCGACATGGGCAACATCGTGCTAGGAAGCTTGGCGCTGGGAATTGCCGTGGATGACACGATCCATGTTCTCTCTGACTACACAGACTGGCGCCGGACAGGCCTAGGTGCGAAGGAGGCGGTTACGAGAGCGCTTCGGCGTACGCTCCCAGCACTGGTGTACACGACCGCCGCGATCGTGATTGGCTTCGGTGTGTTGGGTCTATCAGACTTCGCCGCTACCCGGAATCTGGGATTGGTAACCGCGGCCTTGGTTGCGATCTGTCTAATGGCCGATGTCCTGCTCCTGCCTGCTCTTCTTGTGCGCTATGGCGCAGGGAATTCCGCTCTAAAGTCAGGCGGTTAGGTCGCCGATTCTCTCGCTATGGAGGGCTCTGCGCCGAACAGCCCTGATCTCCGTAGCGAATATCTGCGTGAACTGAGTGGTGACCGGGCGATCCGGTCGGTGCGCGCTGCCGCAGTTGTCGTCGCGGTGATCAACACCGTGTTTATCTGGCTTGACTATTGGGCGTATCCACAGGTTGCGCACCAGATTCTGCCCGTGCGTCTGCTGCTCAACGCATTCTGCTTCGCGTCCGCGTTCGGGACCGCCAAGAAATGGCCTCTGGCGAGCCAGTATGTTGGGATCTTCGCCATCTTCGGAATGCTGCTAACTGCGGTGTTCTCTACCGGTGGCCCCGAGAGTCATTACTACGCGGGGCTAATCCTCGCGTTCGTTGCGCTCCCTGTGCTTGGCACCGTTCGCGTTCTTCCCGCAGGACTCTTCGTGGGTGCTGCGCTTGCCGCGTTTCTCGCATATCCGCTCGTTGCTAGCGCAACGGTCGATCAGCGAACATTCGTGATCCACTCACTCTTTTTGTCCGGTGCTGCACTGGCTAGCGTTGCGGCTTGCTGGGTTCTCGAGCGCAGTAGGTTCCTGGATTTCATGCGGAGACATGAACTGCAGCAAGCCCGCGACCAACTCGCCCAGCTAGACAAAGCCAAGTCCCGCTTCACCGCGAACGTGCATCATGAGCTGCGCACCCCGCTGACGCTGATGCTGGCTCCTCTGGAAGGGATGCTGTCCGGCGACTTCGGAAACGTGGATGACACGCAGGTCAGCTACCTGCGCACCATGCACGTCAATGGGCTGCGCCTGCTCAAGCTGATCAACAACCTGTTGGACCTGGCCAAGGTAGAGAGTGGGCAGCTTCAGGTGCGGCGCGCGCGCTGTCAGGTGGGGCAGGTGGCGCAGGATGTGGTGGACGGCGCGCGGGGGCTGGCGGAGCAGAAGCGCGTGGAGTTCCTGTCGCGGGGCCTGGCGGAGCTGCCGGTGGTGCATGCGGACCGGGATGCCATCGAGAAGGTGGTCGTGAATCTGGTGGGCAACGCGCTGAAGTTCACGGATTCCGGTGGCCACGTAGAGGTTCGCGGCCAGGCCAGCGAGGATGGCGGCGTGCATCTGGTGGTGGCGGACTCGGGCGTAGGCCTGGGTGCCGAGGAGCTGGAGCGGGTCTTCGATCGCTTCGCCCAGGCAGACACGTCGGCCACGCGTCGCCACGAGGGCACCGGCATCGGCCTCTCGCTGGCCAAGGAGTTGGTCGAGGGGCACGGCGGTCGCATCTGGGCCGAGAGCGCAGGCCTGGGGCACGGGGCCGAGATGCACTTCACGCTTCCCGTGGGCGAGGCCGACGGCGAGGAAGAGGAAGAGGTGCTGCGCACGGAGTCCGGCGAGGGCGTGTCGCTGGGGCGCTCGCTGGGGGCGGTGGAGGCCGAGCTCAGCGCCGATGAGGACGACCGCTCGCGCCTGGTGGAGATGGAGCGGAGCGTCGAGCGCTGGAAGCACCAGCAGGGTGGCCCGGAAGCGGACGCCGCGGCGGCGCCGCCGGACGATCGCGCGGAGATCCTGGTGGTGGAGGACAACGCGGACATGCGCCGGCTGCTCCACTTTGTGGTGGGGCGAGAGTTCCGGGTGCGCGTGGCGCGCAACGGGCGCGAGGGGTTGGAGGCGCTGCGCGAGCAAGCGCCCGATCTGGTGTTGACCGACGTGATGATGCCGGAGATGTCCGGAACCGAGCTCTGCCGCGCCATCAAGCAGGATCCGGAGACGGCCGGCATCCCCGTGATCCTGGTGACGTCCAAGGCCGAGCGCGAGATGAAGATCGAGGGCCTGGAAGGCGGCGCCGACGACTACGTCACCAAACCCTTCCATCCGCGCGAGCTGCTGGCCCGGGTGCGCTCGTTCGTGCGCCTGCATCAGCTGCAGCGCGACCTGGCGTCTCGCAACGAGGCCCTGGAGAGCATGAACGTGGAGCTGGCGCGGGCCATGGACGAGTTGAAGCAGGCGGAGGTCCAGATCGTGCAGGCGGATCGCCTGGCTGCGGTGGGCGAGCTGGCCGCGGGGGTGGCCCACGAGGTGAACAACCCGGTCAACTTCGCTCTCAACGCCGTTCGCGCGCTGGGTGCCGGCGTGGAGGAGGTGTCGCGTGCCGCCCACGCGCTGTCCGAGCTGGACGTGGGCGAGCCCGAGAAGCTGGCGCGCCAACTGGTGCAGCTCCGCGATCGGAACGGCGAGCTGCTGCCGGCCGAGACTGCGGCAGAGCTCAAGGAACTGGTGGAGATCATCTCCGAGGGTCTGACGCGGACCGAGCGTCTGGTGAGCAATCTGCGCGACCTGGCGGGTCACGGCCGGGGGGATCGCACCGGCGTGGACCTGCGCCGGGGCATCGAATCCACGCTCACGCTGCTGGGCCACCAGCTCCAGCGCCAGGGCATCCGGGTGGAAACCGACCTGCCGGAGGCCCTGGTGGTCCAGGGCGACCCCGGGGCCCTCAATCAGGTGCTCCTCAACCTGCTGAAGAATTCGGCCGATGCGATGGGGGGTCGCCAGGGTCTCGTGCGGATCCAGGGGCGTCGCGAAGATGGCTACGCGCGCCTGCAGATCTCGGACGAAGGCCCTGGGGTGCCCGACGAGGTCCGGAGCCGCCTTTTCGAGCCGTTCTTCACCACCAAGGAGGCGGGCCGGGGGAGCGGTCTGGGGCTGGCCATCTGCGAGGGCATCATCGCGGAGCACAGGGGCACCATCATGCTGAGTTCTCCCCCGGGGGAAGGGGCTGTTTTCACGATCTGCCTGCCCCTGGACCAGCCGGAGGCCGCGCATGGTTCCTAGGCCCCAGCAGATCCTGGACTACCGCGAGTACCCCGTCCTGTACGTGGACGATGAGCCCGAGAACCTGCGGATCTTCCAGCTGGGCTTCCGTCGCGATTTCCAGATCCTGACCGCCTCGTCCGGCGACGAGGCCTTGGAGCTGTTGCACGAGCATCCCGTGGCGGTGGTGCTGTCCGACCATCGGATGCCCGGCATGACCGGCGTGGAGTTCCTGGGCCGCGTGCGCCAGCTGGATGCGCGTATCATCCGTGTATTGGTGACGGCCTACGGCGATGCCGAGATCCTGAGCGCCGCCATCAACGACGGCTCGATCTTCAAGTACGTCCCCAAGCCGTGGACGCCCGAGGACATGGCGCAGACCGTGCGCCGCGCCATCGAGATGTATGCGCTGGATCGCGAGCGTGCCGAGCTGCTGCGCGAGGTCACCACGCTCAACCGGGTCTCCCACTCGATCAACCAGCAGCTCGATCTGGACCGCCTGCTGCGGCTGCTGCTGACGACGGTCACCGAAGACCTGGGTTACGACGCCGCAACGTTGCTCTTCTTCGACGCAGGAGAAGAACACCTGCGCTTCGCCATGGCCGCGCCCGAGGGCGAGCCCGTGGAGCCCTGGCTACGGGGCCTGGAGTTCCGGGTCGACGATGCGCGGCACTTCTTCAAGGCGATCCAGGAAGGCGAGTCGGCGGTCCTGACGCTGAGCCAACTCTTCGACTACGAGTCCTCGATCCGCGCCTGGCTCACGGAAGTGGCCGCCGAGGAGTGCCTGGTGGTGCCCCTGGTTAGCAGTGAGGGCGCCATCGGTGCGCTGGCCGTCGACAACCGTCGGGGCGGGGCCGGTTTCCGCGTGAGCGACCGTACCCTGATCGAGGGCCTGGCCGCGCAAGCCGTCGTCGCCATCCAGAACGCAAGGCTGGTGAACGACCTGCGCCGATCGCGCGAGCAGGTCGTGCGGGCCGACCGCCTGGGGACGCTGGGTACGCTGGCCGCGGGCCTGGCACACGAGATCAACAACCCGCTCACCTCGATCCACACCTTCCTTTCGCTGGCGCCGGAGAAGCGCAACGTAGAGGACGACGAGTTCTGGAATGCCTATCACCAGCTGGCGACCGGAGAGGTGAACCGCATCCGCGGCCTGGTGGCCAGCATGGAGCGCCTGGCCAGCGGCGGGTCCAGCGACGAGGAGCCCGAGTGGTGCGAGCCCACCTCCATGGCCGAGGGTGCGGCCCGGTTGCTGGGCCGCGAGGCCGACCGCGAAGGCGTTCGCATGGAGGTGGAGCACGAGGGCGAGGTGCCTCAGCTGTTCGCCGTGCGTGCCCAGGTGCATCAGGTGCTGCTCAACTTGATCCTCAACGCGATCCACGCCAGCCGCGGACGCGACGACGGTTGCGTGGTGGTTCGCGTGCTGCGCGACGTCCAGGACGAAGGGGAGGGCGTCGTGTTCGAGGTGGCGGACAACGGCCCGGGCATCGCGCCCGAGGTGCTGGAGCGCCTCTTCGACCCCTTCTTCACCACCAAGGGCCCCGACCAGGGGACCGGGCTGGGCCTGGCCATCTGCCAGCAGCTCACGGCCAACCACGACGGCTCCATCGAGGTCCGCACGCGGGAGGGCCAGGGCGCCACCTTCCGGGTCCACTTGCCGGTGGGCAGCGAGCGCGCCGCCGCCTAGCCGCGCCTCCGATCCTGCCTTTCGCACCGATGAAGCGGGATCGCTTGACCCCGCAGCCCGCCAGTGATAGAAAAAGCACGGTTTTCCGGGGATTTGGCTGCTCGCAGGGCAGCTCTGTCGAAGGGTGGAAGGAACACGTGAAGTCGTCTCGCCGTGCGTTGATTCTTGCCGGGCTGCTGCTGTCGCTGGGCGTTGCGCCCGGCGCCGCACAAGCCCAGGTTCGGGTGGCCGTACTGCCCCTCCAGGTGAACGCCCTGGAGCAGCACGACTACCTCCAGAAGGGCCTGTCGGACATGCTGACCTCGCGCATCGGGCGCATGGACGGCGTCTCCGTGCTGCGAGTGGAGGATCCCACGAAGGCCACTCGCAAGCAGGATCAGGCGCAGTCCACCGCCAAGGAGCTGGGCGCGGAGTACGTGGTCTACGGGTCCTTCACCGCCTTCGGAGGCGGAGCCAGCCTGGATCTGATCTGCAGCTCCGTGGCCGACGGGACCACGAAGCGGGGCTTCGTCCAAGCCGGAAACATGGGTGAGATCATTCCCCAGCTGGACGGCGTGGCCGAGAAGATCGCCCGCTTCGCGGCCAGTGGTGCAGCCGCAGCGCCCGCCGTGGCGGCGGCGCCTCCCGGCGCTGCGCCGGCGAGCGCAGGTGAGGCCGGCCAGGTCCGCGCGCTGGAGGCGCGCATCGAGGCGCTGGAGCGGGCCGTTTTCTCCAAGCCCGGCGAGCCGGTGGAGGAGTCGGACGTCCGGGGCACGGACTGAGCCCTGCGCTAGATTTCCGCCCCTTCGGCGGTGTAGCTCAGTCGGTTAGAGCACGGGTTTCATAAGCCCGGTGTCCCCAGTTCGAGTCTGGGCACCGCCACCAATTCTGCCGGGCCGATTGGCGCCGCTACTTGGGCGCAGTCACGGCCGCCTCAATGGCGCCACTCGCATCCCGGATGTAGAGCGCGACGCGCACGTCCTTGTCGCGTCCGATCTCGACTCGCACGATGCAGTGACTAGCGGCGTCGTGCGTGCTCGTAAGGTTGCCGCTCTCGAGTGGATCCAAGGATCGCAGGACTGGACCGGCAACCGCCACGCCGTTGCTGTTGATGGATGGATATCCTCGCCGCCAGCCCCTTCTTCTCGGAAGCATTGGCAAGAGTGCAGACCAGGGTCCCGTCGGAATCGGCGGCTAGACGCGGCGTGACGATCGGCTTGTTGCCCGCCTGGGCCGGCGATGCCAGGGCCAGGCCAGCCATGGTGGCGAGTGCGCGTACGAGCATGAGCCCCTACTTCAAGAGAGGAGGTTTGCACTCACTCCGAGCCGCGCTGTCACCTGAGCGACAGGCTGGGGCGGCTAGGGGCCCTACATCGCCGCGGCAAGGCGGGGGCCGAAGATGAGGATGGCCACCACGATGGAGCCGATCGCGCTGATCAGCACCGCGCCGGCTGCTACGTCCTTGGCCCGTTCGACGCTGGGGTGGAAGTCCGGCGAGGCCACGTCGCACAGCGCCTCGAAGGCGGTGTTCAGAGCCTCGGCGGTCCATACGGCCATGATGGCCAGCACGATCACCAGCCACTCGTGGGCATCGATGCGAAGCACGGCGCCCGCCGTCAGCGCCGCCGCGGTAGCGGCTGCGTGGATCCAGGCGTTGTGCTGGGTCCGGAGCATCCGGCGGATTCCGCGCAG
>CAMYOO010000012.1:0-1383 GCA_947260035.1 uncultured delta proteobacterium | reverse complement strand
GCACGTGCAGGCCATGCTACCCGCAGCCGTCGGGCTGCATCCATTCGGTGCGAATCCTGTGCTACCCCGGCCGGATGGCACACAGCATGCGTCTCGCGATGGTGGCCGCCGGCCTGGCTCTCTTCACGATTCCCGCACCGGCCAGAGGCCAGGGCGACACCGAGTGGCCCGAGTACGGAGGCGATGCGGGTGGCCTGCGCTACTCGACCGCGGCCGAGGTCACCCCGCAGAACGTGACCGGTCTGGAGGTGGCCTGGAGCTGGAGCCACGAGGACTACTCGGATGGGAAGGGGAAGTGGAGGGCGACCTCGGCCTACGAGCTGACGCCGATCCTGGTGGACGGGACGCTCTACGGCTGCACGCCCATGAACCGCGTCTTCGCGTTGGATCCGCGCACGGGCGAGGAGCGCTGGATCTACGACCCGGAGCTCGACCCCCAAGGCCGCTATGCCAATCAGCTCGTCTGCCGCGGCGTCTCCGTCTGGCGCGACCCGCAGCAGAGCTCGGACGCGACGTGCGGCCGGCGCATCTTCACCGCCACCAATGACGCTCGGCTCATCGCCCTGGATGCGGCCGATGGCAAGCCCTGCGCCGACTTCGGCAGCGGCGGTCAGGTGCTCTTGAAGAAGGGCGTGCAGCCGGAACGCTGGCTGGGCGAGTACCAGGTGACCTCGGCTCCCACCGTGGTGGGCGACGTGGTCGTGGTCGGCTCCGCGGTGTCGGACAACTCGCGCGTCGATGCGCCCAGCGGCGTGATCCGCGCCTACGACGCGCGCAGCGGCGCGCTGCGCTGGGCGTGGGATCTGCGGCCGCCGGACACGCCCGCGCCCAGCGACGGCACCTACACCCCGGGCACACCGAACGTCTGGGCGCCCATGTCTGCGGATCCGGAGCGCGACCTGCTCTTCGTTCCCACCGGAAACCCGTCGCCGGACTACTACCGCGGCGCCGAAGTGCCTCCGCGCGATCACTACGGCAGCGCCGTCGTCGCGCTGCGCGCTTCCACGGGCGAGGTGGTGTGGCACTTCCAGACCGTCCATCACGACCTGTGGGACTACGACGTTCCCGCCCAACCGACGCTCTTCCCGCTCAAGCGGGATGGGAGGACGCTGCCGGCCGTCGTGCAGCCCACCAAGATGGGCATGCTCTTCATCATGGACCGCACGACGGGAGAGCACGTCTTCGGCGTGGAGGAGCGTCCCGTACCTCAGGGCCCAGTGCCCGGTGAGACGCTTTCGCCCACACAGCCGTTCCCGCTGAAGCCGCCGTCGCTGGTGCCGCACACGATGGGCGAGGCGTGGGGCATCACACCCTTCGACCGGCGCGGCTGTCGCAAGCAGGTCGAGAAGCTGCGCAACGACGGCATCTACACGCCGCCCTCGC
>CAMYOO010000011.1 GCA_947260035.1 uncultured delta proteobacterium | reverse complement strand
CCAGGAGCCGCGCGAGCGGATCAACGCGGGCCATCTGCGCTGCACCTACAACGAGAAGGGCGAGTGCCTGGAGGTGGATCCCTGCTACGGGGACTTCCGCACGTCGCTGGACGACGATTGCACGGCGCCGGCCGAAGAGAGGGCGTGGTCGTCGCCCATCTTTGTGGACCACGCCTCCTTGCGCTGAGCCTCCCCAAGTCGTCTCCCTCCGGCGCCGGCGCCGATGGGGTCGGCCTCGGCAATCGCGACGGCAAGGCCCCTGGAGCCGCGCCCGCAGCCCTGAGCGGACCTCCCCACGACCGCTGCTCCGACGTGCTTACCCTCACGGTTGGCCGATCCGGCCCGGGTCGAGCGTCTGCGGTAGGCTTCGCCCCAGCCCGATGCGTTCCGACCGGAGCCAGCAAGACCCGCTTCCGCTCGCACCCAGCGCCGCCGGCATCGGGCTCCTCACACTTCTGTACCTGATCTACGCCCCCACCTTCAGCCTCGATTACCTCATGCACGACGAGGTGCTCGAGATCGGCAAGCAGCCGAACCTCGCGGACGAGATGCGCTTCTACTTCTTCGCCTACGGGCGGGGTCTGTTCGGGGCCTACTACACGGCCGTCTACCGCTTCGTGGATCTGGACCCCCAGCGCGTGCAGATCGTGCGCTTCCTCAACTTCGCCTCTCTGGCGCTGATCGCGCTCTACTTGCTCCGCTTTACGAGGCGCCGCTCCTCCACGCTGTTCGCCTTCTGCGCGGTGCTCCTGATCTTCGCTCAGGCGCCGGTCCAGGGCATGATGGCGTACTCGCTCCAGCTCATCTCCAACAGCCAGCCGGCCCTGTGGCTCGGCCTGGCCGCCTTTCACCTCCACTTCTTCGTCCTCCCCAAGCACCGCCTGCCGCCGGGGCTGGGCGCCGCCGCCGTGCTGCTCCTCTTACTGGCCGCCAGCCAGTCGACCCAGAACTACGCCTACTTCTGCATGGCGCCCCTGGCCTTTCTGGTTCTGACGGAGCGCGACCTGCCGGCGTCCCGTGTGGGTCGATTCTTTGCGTTGGCCTCGCTGAGCTTGCTGGCTTCGGCGTTTCTGTTCTGGCTGCTGAGCCGTGATGCGGACGCAGCGGGGCGTCCGATCTACGGCCTGGGCGACGACGTGCTGAAGGCGTTCTTCGAGTCGCCCGTGGCCTTCGTCGCCAACGCGCTCGACCCCCGATTCTATTGGAGCGCGTTCAAGCTCTGGACCTACCCCTTTCCGCTCCACCACGTCACCCTCGATGCAGAGGGTCGGCGCGCGCTGGCACTCGTAGCCTTGCTCGCCTGGTCCGCGCTGGTGGCGGCCGGGTTCGCGTCGAGTTGGTCCCGCACGCCGGACAAGAGGGATGTCCTGTGGCGCTGGGGCGCCGTGCTCGGGTGCCTGGGCTTCGGCGCGTTCTTCCTCGTGACGGACTCCCCATCCGGAGTCAAGGAGCACCGCCCGCACGTGGCCCTGGTGCTGACGTCGGTCTGCCTCTACGTCGCCGTGTGGGCGCTTCGCGACCTGTCCGTCCGGTTCGCGCTCCTGCGATCCCCCGCTGCGCAGGCCGTCGGGATCGGGATCGTCCTGCTCACCGCCTTCGGCGCCCAGTCGGGCGTGCTCCGCGGTGGCGTTGCCGTGCGGGCCGCGGAGCTGGACTTCATCCGCACCGAGCTGGCTTCCCGGCCGCCCGATTCGTACCGCCGGGTGGTCGTTGCACTGGCGCGTTCGGGCAAGTGCCTTTCCGAGCCCTGCGACATCTGGTTCGGCACCATCACCGAGCCACTCGAAGCCCACGCCAAGGGCGTGGGCCGCTACCGCTACGCACTCGCGACGCTGGGAATCGATCCGGATTCGAAGGATCTGGAGTTCGTGTGGGGACGGCCCGAACGGGTGCTCGACGACACACTCGTGATCGATTGGAGCAAGTACGTCGAGGCGCGAAAGCGCCAGCGCAAAGCGATGGACTGACCCGTCGCGCGCAGGGGCGACCCCATGATCCGACTGCTAGCGTCTGGACGCGCCGTGAACGTCTCCGTCGATACGCTGCGCCGCGGGCTGATCCCGACGTCGTACGTCTACCTGGCGCTGCCCGTCGCGATCTTCCTGCTGGGATGGCTGCGCATCCTTCCCGGCGTGCTGCTCACGGCCGCCCTGGCCTTCTCGGTGTTCGCGGCCGCGCGCAGCGGGGCGCGGGGCGGGCCGAAGCCCGACCGCGCGCTATCGGTGGCGTGGCTGGCCGCGGCGCTCGTCCCCATGGCGGCCGCGATCGCGTGGGGCGCCCTCGGCGTGGCGGCCGACTTCAACGGCGACTGGTCCCAGCGCTTCGAGATCATCCGCGACGTGGTCCGGCAGCCCTGGCCGGTGATCTACGAGACCAGCACGGGCCCGCTGGCACTGGTCTACTACCTGGCGTGGTACTTGCCGGCGGTGCTGGTGATGAAGCTGGCCGGCTGGGATGCGGGCCTCCTGGCCCTCCTGGTCTGGAGCGTTGCGGGTCTGACGCTGGTGGCGGGTTGGCTGGTGGTGCTTGCGCGCGCCAATCCCCTGCTGGTCATCGTGGCGTTCCTGGCCTTCTCGGGTGTCGGCCTGTGGGAGAACCTGGTCGACGACGGGCTCTGGAACACCCTGCAGAAGGCGGCTCGGGGCACTTCCTTCGCGTGGCAGGACGACTTCTGGTACGAGCCCATTCTCGCCAACTTCTTTCGCGCTCCCCCGCACGCGATCCCGGCCTGGCTTCTGGCGAGCCTCGCCGTGGACGCCGCGGATCGTCGGGACGCGGCCTTCCCGGTGAGCCTGGTCCTCGCCCTGGGCCTGCTCTGGTCGCCCATGGTCGCCCTGGGTCTGGTGCCCCTGGTGGCGGTGCCCGTGCTCTGCGCCCCCGGCCCGCTGGCCACCCGTCTGCGCGCCCAGCTCGGCGCCGCCAGCGTGGCCGGTGGGGTGGTCGGCCTCGTCCTGCTCTTCTACTTCGTGTCGCGCTGGTACCCGTACACGATCCCGGCCGTCTACCTGGAAGGCGTCGTCACCGCCCAGAACGGGTTCCGGCTGGGCCAGGCGGGCGTCGAAGCCGGGCCCTTCCTCGCCACCTGGGCCCTTTTCTGTGCCACCACCTTCCTGGGGGTGTCGATTCCCGTCCTGGCCGCCCGGCCGGCGGGGCGGACCTGGACACCCAGGGGCGCCCTGGCCGTCGCCGCCACCCTCTTCCTGCTGTTCCTCCCCTTCTTTCGCTACGGCTACTACAACGACCTGTGCCACGTGGCCTCGCGCCCGGCCTTCTTCGTCCTGGCGTTGCTGGCGATCGACCTGCTGGGTCGCGCCCGCCGGCATCCTGCGGCCGCCGCCGCGGTGGCCTGCGTGTTGGTTCTGGGCAGCGTGACGACCGTCGGCCGGACCGTGCGCGATGCGAAGAAGCTTCGCTGGCTGCTCGAGACGCGAGAGCTCGCGGCGGAGCCCAGCACGGACCTGTTCCAGCGGCAGATGCAGTACGTCGCCAGCGGCAAGGGCTTCGACCGCATCGCCCAGTACGTCGGCTCCGTCGACTCGCCCTTTTTCCGGACGCTGACTCGGCCCGCGGCGCCGCGGCGGGTGCAATCGCCCCCCGCCGGCGCGCCAGCCCCGCCCCGGGACCCCGGGCGGTAGCGCTCCGGAGGAGGCAGAGATACACGATCAACGGATTCCCTCCTGGCGCAGGTAGAGCATCATTCTTCGAATTAGCTCCTGGTTTTCGTGCGTCTCGGAATCCAGTGGGCGAGCTCCCTCGGGATCTTCCCGAGTGCTGTAGATGGATACGTCCTCGGTCACCAGGGCCAGACCTGCCTCGTCATGGACGATACGAACCTTTCTATCCGCTTCGCGGTACGAGAAATGCCAAGACTTCGAGTCATACGACTCGCTGAGGACCGGTCTTGGGTCGGTCTCCTTGGACGTGGATCACTTCGTCATGGACGTCCCGACCGTGACCGAATGCTAGATGCTCGACGAACTCTTCTCCGTGATCACCGAGGACGACCACAAGGGTGGAATCATCGAGTTCGAACTCCCGTAGAGTGTCCAGAAGCTCGCCGATGGCCTGGTCTGCGGATCGGATCTCGTCGTCGTATCGACTCCGCAATTCGTCCATGCGAGGGCCGACGCGATACTTCTCGTGCTTCGGATTGGAAGGCCCCAGCCTGATGAGCTCGAGATGAGAGAGCGGTGACTCGATATCCTGAAGGTCTGGAGGAACCGCCCCGTGGCCCCGGTTGTAATGCGGCCAGTGGGGATCGAGGAGGTGCAGATAGAGGAAGAACGCTTCGTCTCCATGGTCCGCAAGCCAATCGCGCGCAATGCCGGACATATTTCCGGCGGTCTCTTTCTGAAGTTCGAGACGTTCCATCAGGGAAAGACTCTGTACCCACGATCTCCCTGCCAACAGCCGCTTCAAGAGGAATGAGTCATCGAAGTATTGGTGACCCGCCAGATTCCAGAATTCATCGAAGCCCTGTTCGAAACCCGGGCCGCTCACCACGCTGTTCGCAGTAAAGGCAGCCGTGCGGTAGCTCGCCTTCCGAAATGACTGAGGAAGGGTCCACGCCGTGGTTGGGACACGCTCATTGAGCTTGTGCTCACCGCCGAAGTGTGACGAGAGCTGGCCGGTGAAGAGCGAGACCATCGAGGGAACCGTGTTCGGGCTGTGGCGTACGCGAAGTCGAACTGTGTGCCCCCCCCCGCGTCAGTGCTTGTTCGAGGCGTGGGGTGTTTCCATGGCTGGAACCCGCGACGTCGGTACGATCGGCGCGGAGCGTGTCGACGACAACAACCACGACGTTGATTGGCGACGCGGACTGCAAGTGCTGAGGGCGTAGCTCGGCACCGGAGCCAGTGCGACCCCCGGGATCGAGAACCTAGAAAACCAGGATCGGCGCGAGGATTCCCAATCCGAGTTCAGCGACTCGGAGACTGCGCCGCGCCAGCGCGCGGGAATCGTGGACCATGGCGTTGAACAGTGCGAGGGCGAGCGCGAGCCCGATGAAGCCCAAGATGCTCTGCCGTTCCAGGCCATCTAGCGGTGAGAGGTATCCGATCGCCTGGGAGAACCAATACGCGGTCCCGATCAGGGTGAGGACGATCGCCAACGCCCTGCGAATCGCCGAGGTAACGACATTCCGCAACACCCAGCTGAGAGCTCCGCCCATGAGACTTGCCACAAACAAGAACGCCAGGGCTGAGACATAGGGCACGACACCGTTTGTCTTTCCCCACCGCTGCGCCTCCAACACCAGTGAGAGGAAGACACTGGCGGCGAGTGCTGCACCTGCAAACCCGCAGAAGGATCTGATGCTTTGTGCTTGGGTCGCGTCTTCCTCATCGCGGTGTCCACCGAGCATGAGCGCCGCGAAGAGGCCCATGTTGATCGAAATCAAGAGGAAGGTTGCCGCCGAGATGCCGAACCCCCGACGCAATAAGGGTGCCAGGGCGACGTGGCTGATCGGGAACGGATGGACGAGTCCCAAGAGCAGGAGTGACGCCCACAGGAGAATTGCGAAGCGGACGATGGCAGATGCCGAGCTTGCCGAAGCAGCTTTCGAAATCGACGTATCCATGAAGGGCCTTGGCTTCGCTCCGTGGTTGGAACGTAGGGATTAGCCAGCCAACTCCAATCACCCTGACCAACGCGGTCCGTGCGGGGTACGAATCCATCCTGCGAGAGCGAGCCGTCGCGCTGGGAGGCGAGCGCGGGGCGCATCGAGCCACCCTTCTCTGCGACCCCGTCCGGTCGGAGATACGGGGCCGGGTCCGGCGCCGCGCTCCCCGAAGCCCCCCCATCCTCCCTGCCACCGGGGCGCATGGCGGCCAGGTTGTCGCGGAGTTCCGGCGGATCCACTCGGATCGGCGCCGAAGGTTGACTCCGCGGCCAGGGGCGTTGCCCCCGGCGACCGACCCTGGCAGGTGCCCGCGCGGTGGGCCACCGTGTGGCGCGTGCCGGGTCGCTCCCCCTCGCCCCTTCGCCGGACCGCTGCCGTAGGCGTCGCGCTGATCGCCGTTCTGCTCGCCAGCATCGCGGCGATGGAGGCGGTACTGCGCCTCTTCTTTCCCCTGACGCCGGGCGGGGAGTTGATCCGCGTGATTCGCCAGGAGCATCCCGGTGTGAAGCCGGTGGTGGTCTACCAGCGCAACGCATTCGGACTGCGCTCCCGCAGCGTGGAAAGCCTGACCAAGCCCCCGAACATGATCCGCGTGATGGCTTTCGGCGCCTCGACTACCGACCAGACGACGCAGAACATCGAGGACGCCTGGGTCGGCATCCTGGAGGAGGAGCTTCGCGCCGCCTTCGCCGGCTCCGGCACGCGCATCGAGGTGGCGGGCTTCGGCCGTGGCGGCCTCAAGGTGGACTACCTCGTGCAGATCCTCCCGGAGCTGGTCCGTGCCTTCCAGCCGGACCTGGTGATCACGCTCATGGGCGTGAACGATCTCGCCTGGAACGGCGGCCCGGACTACCGCTACACCGGCTTCCAGAAGCCTGCCGAGAAGCCGCCCGACCCGCCGCGGACCTCCGAGGCGCGCACCTGCGCGGACGTGTCGCAGCTGTGCCGGCGCCTGGCTCTCCTGGCCGCGCGCATCGAGCGCTACCAGCTCATCCGCCGCGGCAAGGCCGTGCGCTGGCACACCCAGCGCTTGGAGCGGCACCGCGCGGCCTTGCGCGAGCTTTCCTACGTGGCCCAGCCGCAGCGCGATCCCGATCCCATTCGCGAGTTCAGTCACGGCATGGCCCTCATCCTCGACGAGCTGGTGCGCCAGGGAATCGACGCCGTGGTCTTGGGCCAGCCGGTGCTTTGGAAGCCGGACATGACGCCGACCGAGCGCGAGGTCCTGTGGTTCCACCTGCGCACGCCCGAGGGCTCCGTGCGCGCCAGCGGGACTTGGCTGCACGCGGAGATGAAGCGCTACAACGAGGTCCAGCGTCGGCTCGCCGAGGAGCGCGGTTTCGCCTACCTGGGCCTGGACCAGCGCATCCCCAAGGCTCTGGACCACTACTTCGACGATTGCCACTACACGGATCGCGGGTCCCACCGGGTAGCCCAGGAGGTGCTGGCCGTGGTGCAGCCCCGCGTAGCCGGGCTTCTCCACGGTGTCCGCGACTAGGGTCTTGCCCGCCACCGGGCGCCCACGCGCAGATCGCGCCGAGGACGTCGCAGAGGGCACCCGGGCGGGTCGCCGGGGCGGATCCACGCTGACTGGATCGAAAAACAGCCAGCCATTCCGGGGGGATGACGGATTCGGGGCTTGAGTGAAGTAGTTCACACAAGGTTGGGGGTGTCCGGGGTTAGGATGGTTCTCGTACTCGAGATCCCCCCATTCGGCGCCGCCCGTTGGATGGGGACGCGGCCGCTTCCGAACCCGCGCACGGAGGCGGCCGCACTCTTGTCCGGCCAGCGCCGCCGAGGCCTGCCTTGGGGCTGCCTGCGCTATCTCTGACGGCGCAGGAGGCGGCTTGGCCGACATCGATCGCGAGCTCCAGCTTCCGGGGCACGGGCGCATCCGGGTGCGCGACATCCCGGGACCTTCGCCCGACGCACCGGCCGTGGTGCTGCTCCATGGACTGGGCGCCACGGCGCGGCTCAACTGGGGCCCCAGCTTCCGGCCGCTGTCGCAGCACTTCCGCGTGGTGGCTCCGGACCATCGCGGCCACGGCGGCGGCCTGCGCACGCGCCGCTTCCGGCTGTCCCAGTGCGCCGACGACGTGGTGGCGGTGGCCGACGCGCTGGACATCGAGCGCTTCGTGGCTGTGGGCTACAGCATGGGCGGTCCGGTGGCCAAGCTGATCTGGCGCCGTCATCCCGGCCGCGTGATCGGCCTGGTGCTGTGCGCGACCGCCCGGCACTTCACCAGCCGCGGCGTCTCCCGGGCCAGCCGGGCGTTCATGCCCCTGGCCGCCGGGATGGCGCGGCTGGCGCCCACGCGCACGCACCGGCGCATGCTGGAGGGAATGATCGGGCGGGTGGAGCATCCGGAAATGCGCGAACGCGTGCTCGAGGAGCTGGGCGGCCACGATCCGGCAAGCGTCATCCAGGCCGCCGGGCGCGTGGCGGCGTTTACCTCCCACGAGTGGATCGGCGACGTGGATGTGCCCGTGGCGGTCGTGGTCACCACGCGCGACACCGTGGTGCCGCCGGTGCGACAGCGCAAGCTGGCCGAGGCGATCCCCGGCGCCGAGGTCTTCGAGGTGGAGGGCGACCACGTGGCCTGCGTGGCCGCCGCCGAGGCGTTCGTTCCCGCGCTCGTCGCCGCCTGCCGCCGCGTCTCCGGAACCGAGGACGTGCCCGTGGGCCTGAACGGGGTGCCGGAGACGCCGTGATGCGCCGTCTGGCGCGCGTCCTGGCATTGCTGCTCGTTGCCTTCCTCGGCCTGCTGGCCTGGCTCTACCTGCGCCCCAACGCGGCACGGGTGGATCCGCGGCTGGGCCTCGAGCACTGGGTCGTGATCGCCGACGGCGAGCACAACTCCAACACCGACCTGATCCTCTACCGCGGCGAGTTCCTGCTGGCCCACGCCGCGTCGCCCTACCACCTGGGCACGCCCGAGTCGCGGCTGCTCATCAAGCGCTCCGCCGACGCGCGCAGCTGGGAGACACTCGCCACCCTGCGCGTCGAAGGCATGGACATCCGCGACCCCAAGCTTGCCGTGATCGCGGGGAAGCTCTTCCTCTACGCGCTTCCCAACGATTCGATCTACGCCACGCCCGAGCACACGGTCTACGCCACCAGCGCCGACGGCGGTCGCACCTGGAGCGAGTTCCAAGCTCTGGCCAATCCGGGTTGGCTCTTCTGGCGGCCCAAGACCCGCGACGGACGCGTCTGGTACGTATCCGCCTACTGGCACGACCACGGCGCCAGCATCCTGCTGCGCTCCAGCGACGGCGTGAACTGGAGCGAGGTCGCGCAGCTCTACGAGGGCGAGGCCAACGACGAGACCGCCATCGAGTTCCTGCCCGACGGGCGCATGCTGGCCAGCGCGCGCCTGGAGGTGGCTGCGGACTCATTCCTGGGCCACCCGGATGCGAGCACCCTGCTGATGACCGCGCCGCCGCCCTACACGCAGTGGACGCGTACGCGCAGCCGGGTCACGCGTCTGGATGGGCCGGTCCTGTTCCGCCACGCAGGTCGGATCTTCGCCGTGGCCCGCTACCAGCCCAACCAGAGCGGACCCTTCTCCCACCCGGCCAGCGTGCTGGCGCGCAAGCGCACCAGCCTGTACCGCGTCGAGCCGGAGCGCCTGGTGTGGCTCTCGGACCTGCCCAGCGCCGGCGACACCGCGTACGCCGGGGTCGTGGTGCGCGACGACGCCCTCTGGGTGGAGTGGTACACGAGCCGCGTGGACCGCGACTGGCCCTGGATCCTCGGCATGTTCCTGCCCAGCGAGATCCGCATGGGCCGGATCCCGCTGGATGCCCTGACGGCGCTGTCCGACGCCACTCCCTAGCGGCTCGCGTGGCTCGGGTATCATCGGCCCCATGCGGTACACCACCCTCGGACGAACCGGCGTACAGGTCTCGCGCATCTGCCTGGGCTGCATGAGCTACGGCTCCTCGCAGTGGCGGCCCTGGGTGCATGAGGCGGAGGACTCGGCGCCCTTCTTTCGCCGCGCCATCGAGGCGGGCATCAACTTCTTCGACACGGCGGACATGTACTCGCTGGGCGCCAGCGAGGAGGTCACCGGCCGCTGGCTGCGCGAGTACGCGGTGCGCGACGAGATCGTCGTCGCCACCAAGGTCTTCTTCCCTATGAACGACCGCCCCAACATGGGCGGGCTCTCGCGCAAGCACATCCAGCAGGCCTGCGAAGACAGCCTGCGCCGCCTGGGCCTGGACACCATCGACCTCTACCAGATCCATCGCCTGGACCCGGGGACGCCGCTGGACGAGATGCTGGCGGCCCTGGACCAGCTCGTGACCCAGGGCAAGGTCCGCTACATCGGCGCCAGCTCCATGTACGCCTGGGAGTTCCAGCGCACACTCTCGATCTCCGAGCGCAACGGCTGGGCGCGCTTTGCCACCATGCAGAATCACTACAACCTGGTCTACCGCGAGGAAGAGCGCGAGATGATGCCGCTGTGCGAGCTGGAGGAGGTCGGCGTCATTCCCTGGTCGCCCCTGGCTCGCGGCATGCTGGCCGGAACCCGCGCCAAGCTGGGCGACCAATCGACGACGCGCTCCGAGAGCGACGGCCTGGACCAGATCCTCTACGACCAGCCGTCGGACTGGGACGTGGTCGAGGCCGTCAAGAAGGTGGCCGAGCAGCGCGGCGAGCCGCCGGCGCGCATCGCCCTGGCCTGGCTGCTCTCCAAGCCCGCCGTGGCCGCGCCCATCGTCGGCGCCACCAAGCTGCGTCACCTGGACGACGCGGTGGCGGCCGTCGAGATCGATCTGACTGAGGAAGAGATCACCTCCCTCGAGGAGCCCTATCGGCCCCATCCGGTCAAGGGCATGGCGCCGCCGGTTTCGCGCGCTGGAGCGGGCCGATGAGCGCCGCCGACCGCCGGGTCGATCCGTGGCGCTTCGCCGGCGGCTTCATCCAGCGCGTGCTGTCGGCCGGGATTCCCGACGAGCCCGCTCACGATCCGATTCCCTGGACAGCGGTGGCGAAGCCGCTGAGCGAGTCGAAGGTGGCGCTGCTTTCCACCGCCGGCCTCTCCATGAAGGGCGATGCGCCCTTCGACATGGAGATGGAGCGCCGCAGGCCCACGCGTGGCGACCCGTCATGGCGCCGGCTCACGTCGGATGCCACCAGCGCGACGATCGAGGCGAACCACCTGCACATCGACACCGGCTACATCGAGCGCGACCTCAACGTGGCGCTGCCGGTGGACCGCCTGCGCGAGCTGGTCGAGGCCGGCGAGGTGGGCTCGATGGCCGAGCACCACTACTCGATCATGGGCTTCCAGGGCAACGACACCACGGCGCTGGTGGGCGAGAGCGCGCCCGCCATCGCGCAGGCGATGAAGAGCGAAGAGGTGGACCTGGCCCTGCTGGCGCCGGTCTGACCCGACTGCTGCCGGTCCGTGGGACTGGTCGGGCGGGTGATCGAGGCGGCGGGGATTCCCACCGTCACCCTCAACATGATCTGGGTGTATCAGAACGTGGTGGGCATGCCGCGGGTTGCCGCCATCGAGCATCCCTTCGGCCGGCCCTACGGCGACGTGGGCGATGCCGAAACCCAACGCGCCGTGCTGCGCGCCGGGCTGGGTGTGTTCGCTACGGCGCACGAGCCGGGACACGTAGAGCATCTGCCCTTCACCTGGCACCAGGAGCCTGCCGACACCAAATGGCACCCGGCGGAGCCGAGCCCGATCATCGCCATGATGAAGAAGGCGCGGGAGCGCAAGGCGGACAACTAGCCGGGTCGCTTTGCTAGAGTCGGCCCCGAAAGGCCCCCCGGTTGAGCGACGAATCCCCCACGCCCGCACCCGGCGGATGGCTCCAGCGCCACCGCCGCCTCTGGATTTCGCTGGCCGTCGTCGTGGGCCTGGCGTTGGCCGTGCGCATCGCGCTGCCCTACGCGATCGCCTGGGGCGTGGGCTGGGGCGCCATGCGCACGGTGGGGCTCGACGCGCGCGTAGCCAACGTGGATCTCTCGCTCTTCGGCGGCAGGGCGACCATCGAGGGCCTGTGGGTGGGGGCGCCGGGCGTCGCCGCGCCGGACGATCCCGCGCCCGACCCGGCCGCTGCGTTGCTGGCCTCCGATCGCGTGTACGCCGACGTGGCCTGGGCCGAGCTTCTCCGGGGCACGCTGCACGTCACCGAGGTCGTCGTCGAGGCGCCTGCTTCCCGCGTCGCACGCCAGGCCGACGGCCGCATCGACCCCCTGGCGGGCGCCACCCCGCCGCCGCCGGATCCGGATGCCGAGCCGGAGCCCGAGGAGCCCGTCGTCGAGGAAGAGGCCAGCGCCGGCATGCGCATCCTGGTGGACTCGCTGGTCGTGCAGAACGTGTCGTTGCGGCTGATGGACGCTGTGGATGGCGCGGAGCTGGCCGCCTTCGACCTGGCCGAGCTCGATCTGAAGGAAATCCGACTTCAGGGCGGAGGATTCGGATTGGGCGGGATCGACCTGAAGCAGCCCACTGTGCGGGTGGGGCGCGCCTTCGCCCTGGATCCCACGGGTGGCCGGGCGCCGGCGTCCGAGGCGGTCGAGGAGGCGCAGCCGGAGGAGTCTGCTGCGTCGGAGGGCCCCGCGCCGGGCCGCAGCATCGACGACCTCAACATCGAGCGCGCGGCCTTCACCCTGCTCGTCGGTGAGCGCGAGCTCCACCTCGCCCTGCAGCTGGCGGCCCAGGGCGTCAGCCTCGAGAGCGGCTCCACCTTCCCGTTCTCCTTCGGGCTCGACGTGGAGGAAGGCCACCTGCAGATCGACGGAACGGCGGGCATTGCGCCGCCCTTCTTCGACGGCAAGGTGGCCTGGCGCGAGCTCCCGCTCCCTCTTCTGGCCATGGGTGTGCGACCGGACCTGGGCGATTGGGTCCGTTCCTCCGCCGGCCACGGCGAGTTGGACGTGAACCTGCGCATGGCCGCGGCTCCCGACGCGGCGCCGGGGCTGCGGGCCAGTGGACACGTGGCGTTGACGAACCTCGAAGTCGCCGAGCCCGACGGCGAGAACCTGCGCCTGGCGTGGAAGCAGCTGGAGATCCTGCTCGAGGAGGTGAACGTTCCCTTCGGGGTGGAAGGCGAGGCGCCGCAGCCGGTGCGCGTGCATGTGACGAAGCTGGCGCTGGCGGCTCCCGACATCGACTACACCCAGCCCAGCGACGCCATCGCCAGGCTGCTGAACGGGCCTGCGCCCGCGGCCGCCGAGGAAACCGAGCCCGGCGAGCCGGCGCAAGGGGAGGAGCCGGCGCCCGAGGTCGAGCCCCCCGGCCAGCCGGCGACGCCCGCTCCGCCGCCGGAGATCCGCGTGGACCAGATGCTGGTGACCGGCGGAAGCCTGCGCTTTCGCGACACCAGCGTACAGCCGGTCTTCGACCAGCACTTTCCGAAGCTGGAGCTGGACGTGCGCGGCGTGACCCTGCCGGGGCCCACCATCAAGAATCTCGATCTGGACCTTCGCATGCGGGGAACCGCGTACATCAAGGCGAAGGGGTACGTGAACCCCGCCGACGGAAAGATCGACTTCGACATCCACCGCCTGGCCCTGCCGCCGGCCAATGGATACGTGTCGAAGGCCGGGCTCGAGGTGGATCAGGGCTGGCTCAGTGTGAACACCGACATGCGCGCGAAGGCGAAGCACTGGAACATCGAGAACGATGTCACCCTTCACGACTTCCACGTAGACAAGGCGAACTCCACGTCCTTCGCCGAGAAGCTGCCCATGTCGTTGGACATGGCCCTGGCCGTGCTGCGCAGCCCCGACGGAGACATCTCGCTCCCGGTTCCGCTGGAGTTCGTAGAGGGCGAGGCCGAGGTGGACATCGCTGAGATCGTCTCCGCCGCGCTGAGTCAGGCTCTGGTGGGCGCGGCCACCATCCCGCTCAAGGCCGTGGGCATGTTCTTCAGCGGCGACGAGGACGAGGGGGGCTTCTCGGCCGAGCCGATCCCGGCGGTCCCCGGCGAGACGTTCGCGGCCGAGGGCGGTCGCGAGCGGGCCGGCGCGCTGCTCGACTTCATGATCCAGAAGCCGGAGCTGGCTGTCGTGATCATCGGCACCAGCGGCCCCGCCGAGCGCGACGCCGTCGCCGAGCGCATCCTGCGTGAGCGCGCCGTCGCCGGGGACGGCCTGCCGAAGATCGAGGACGGCGCCGGGCTGATCGACCGCAGGCGCATCCAGCGCGCCCTGAAGCGGCGCGCCGAGGGCAAGGAGGGCGGGCTGTCCGAAAAGGACGAAGCGCTGCTCCAGCGCTACGTGGAAGCGACGCCCGTTCCCGAGGCGCGCTACGACCAGCTCGCGCGCGCGCGTGCCCAGCGGACGAAGACGTTCATGCTCGAGAACCAGGAGTTCCCGGCGAAGCGGATCCGCGTCTCCGGCGAGCGTCGCGACAACGACCCCGGCGTGGTGTTCGAGTTCGAGGCCCTGGAGCCTTAGCCGGGCCGGATCGTGCTAGAAGCGGATCGGCACCCGCTCGAAGCCGCGCACCGTGCTCGTGTGCACCCTCTCGCAGCCGGCGCGGTCCACCTCCCACTCCGGGAAGCGCGCCAGGGTCTCCTCCAGCGCCACGCGGCCTTCCAGCCGGGCCAGCGAGGCGCCCAGGCAGAAGTGGATGCCGAAGCCCAGCGACACGTGCCGGTCGATGGGGCGCTCTACGTCGAAGCGGTCCGCGTCGGGGTACTCGCGCCCGTCGCGTCCGGCCGAGCCGGTGAGGAGCAGCACCACGGCGCCCTCGGGCATCGCCCCATCGTGGAGCTCCAGCGGTCGGCTCAGGGTTCGCGCCTGCACCGGCGAGGGCGCCTCGTAGCGCAGCAGCTCCTCCACCGCGCCGGGGATCAAGCCGGGGCGCTGCACCAGCTTGCGGCGCTGGTCCGGGCAGTCGGCCAGGGTGGTGGCGGCCCAGCCCAGCAGCCGCGCCACGGTTTCGTTGCCCGCCGCCGAGAGCAGGCTGATGAAGGTGAGGATCTCGATGTCCGTCAGCCGGCGCGTGGCGCCGTCGGCCTCCCGGATCTCGGCTTCGAGCAGGTCGCTCATCATGTCGTCGCGCGGGGCCTTGCGCCGCTCGCCGACGTAGCGCGCCAGGTAGCCGAACAGGTCCCGCATTACGCCCGGCTCGGGCAGCGTCTCGCCCGGTTCCCGGTGCAGGGTGGCGTCGGTCCAGAGGCGGATCTGCTCGCGGTCCTCCTCGGGAATGCCCAGCATGCTGCTGATCACCATCACCGGCAGGCGGGCCCCGAAGTCGGCCACGTAGTCGAAGCCGCCTGAGCCGACCCGGGGCTCCAGGTAGGAGCGCGCGATGCCGCGCACCCGCTCCTCCAGCTCCGCGATGCGCCGCGGCGAGAAGGCCCGCGAGACCAGCTTGCGCAGGCGCGTGTGCTCCGGCGGGTCCTTGAAGATCATGGGCTTGGGCTCGTCCAGCTTGTCGATCAGCTCGAGCACGGTGCCGCGGCCGGAGCGGAACGTCTGGTGGTCGAGCGAGGCGCCCAGTACGTCTTCGAACCGGGACAGCGCCCAGAAGTCGTAGCGGTCGTTGCGGTAGCAGGGGGCTTCGTCCCGGAGCCGGCGCCAAACCGGATGCGGGTCCGCGTCCAGTGCGTAGTCGTAGGGGTCGTAGTCGAGATTCGCAGGCTGAGCCACGGCATCCGCGATTGTATCGCGTACCCTCCTGCCATGAGCCTCTTCTCCGCGCTGCCCGACGATCCCTCGCTGTCCGATCCGCTGCCGACTTCGCCGCTGCCGCTGCTGGGGCGCTGGCTGCAGGAGGCCAGCGACGGCCGCGTGCAGCGCAATCCCGCGTCCATGACCTTGGCCACCGTGGGCGATGACGGCGACCTCTCGGCCCGGGTCGTGCTGTGGCGCCGCTACGACGAAGCGGAGGGCTACCTGGTCTTCCACACCAACCGCGAGAGTCGCAAGGGCGAGGCATTGGCCGAGCGGCCGGAGGCCGCGCTGGTGATGCACTGGGACTCGCTGCAGCGCCAGGTGCGAGTCGAGGGGCCGGTGACCGTCTCGCCCGACGCGGAGTCCGACGCCTACTGGGAGACCCGCGACCGCGCGGCACAGATCGCCGCCGCCGTCAGCGCGCAGAGCCGCCTGATCCGCAGCCGCGACGAGCTGCTGCAGAGGTTGCGCGGCGAAGAGGAGCGCTACGGCGGGGAAGCCGGGCCGCCGGTTCCGCGCCCGCCGCATTGGGGCGGCTACCGGGTCTGGTGCCGCCACGTAGAGCTGTGGGTCGGCGCCGAGGGCCGCGCACACGACCGGGTGCTGTGGAGCCGTGCCTTGGAGCCCACCGGCGACGGCTTCCACGCGGCCGATTGGAGCCGCATGCGCCTGCAGCCCTGAGCCGGATCAGGCCGGCTCGCTCCAGGTGAAGCTCCAGGCGCAGCAGTCGTCGCCTTGGAGCAGGCAGCATTCCTGGCTGGCCTGGATCTCGCGGTAGCCGGTCAGCTCCAGCAAGGCGCGCGCGTAGCCCACCAGGATCCCGCACATCTCACCGCTGGGATTGACGAAGTCGATCAGCTCGCAGCGGCCGCGACCGACGGCGTCGCGCACCAGGCAGAGCTTGCCGGTGTCGTGCATGGCCTTCCAGAGGACGCCGGCCAAGCGCAGCACGCGCTCGCCCTGGCGCTGCTGGAAGAGGTGGGCATAGGCGCCGCTGCGGTTGCGCTGCATGGCTTCGACGCCCAGCGCGGCCAGGGTGTCCTCGGCCGGCGCATCCAGGATCTCGACCATCGCGGCGACCAACGCGACCAGGTCTTCCTCCGGATACCAGGCGCTCTCCAGAATCCGGTCGTCCAGGTAGTGGTGCGCGTCGGCGGGCAGCGCCTGCTGCGCCTCGTCCCTGCGGGTGCGCAGGAACTTCACGATCTCGACGATGCTGGTGCCCTTGGTGCGGCCCAACGGGGGTCCTCCTGCAGCCCCCCCGCCGTATCGGCAGATCGGGGGGCCGGCCCAAGCCCAGGGAACAGGAGGCTGCGGCACGCCGGGGCCCCCGACAATGCGAGGAAAGCAGCAATGCCCCCGCAAAAAACCCCAGCAAGGCCCCCGCGGAACCCCGGCGGGGAGGGCGGACAGCCGCAGACGCTGAGCTAGCCTCGCCCGGCACTCGTCGGTAGCAGGAGGCCCCCCTTGTCCAATCCCAGCGACCGGCCCGCAGGGCCGCTGCGCGTCATCCAGTGGAGCACCGGCAACGTCGGCCGGTACTCGCTCCGCGCCATCCTCAACCATCCCGAGCTGGAGCTGGCGGGCCTCTGGGTCCACAGTGAGAAGAAAGCCGGCCGCGATGCCGGCGAGCTGTGCGGCATCGGCGAGGTGGGCGTCGTCGCCACGAACGACGCCGATGAGCTGCTGGCGCTGGACGCCGACTGCGTCTGCTACACGGCTACCGCCGACGTGCGTCTGCTGGAGGCCGTGGAGGACGTGTGCCGGATCCTGCGCGCCGGCAAGAACGTGGTGTCCAGCTCGATCGTGCCGCTGGTGCATCCCTCGCATATGGGCCCCGACATCCAGAAGAAGCTGGAGGACGCCTGTCGTGAGGGGAACGCGTCGCTCTGGTTCTCCGGCATCGATCCGGGCTTCGCCAACGACCTGCTGCCGCTCACCCTGTCCGGTCTGTGCGAGCGCTGGACGGAGATCCGCATCCGCGAGATCGTGAACTACGCCACCTACGACCAGCCCGAGGTGGTGCTCGGCACCATGGGCTTCGGCAAGCCCATGGACGAGCTGCCGCTGCTGCTCCAGCCGGGCATGCTCTGCATCGCCTGGGGCGGCACGATCCGGCAGCTGGCCCAGGGCCTGGGCCTGGAGCTGGACGAGATCGCCCAGCAGTACGAGTGCCTGCCCGCCCCCCGCGATCTGCCGACCCCCATGGGTACCATCGCCGAGGGCACTCGTGCGGCCTTGCGTTTCGAGGTGCAGGGCATCGTCGGCGGCGAGCCGCGCCTGGTGGTGGAGCACGTGACGCGCATGCACGACGACCTGGCGCCGGAGTGGCCGCAGAGCGACGGCGGCTACGAGATCATCATCGAGGGCGTGCCGCGCATGGTCTGCAAGCTCGACATGGAAGACGAGCACGGCGACCACGCGGTAGGCGGCGTGCTGCTGACCGCCACGCGCCTGGTCAACGCCATCCCCGCCGTCGTAGCCGCCCCGGCCCGCCCCCTGACCGCCCTCGACCTCCCCCTCATCACCGGCCGCGGCCTGCTGGCCGAATAGAGTCTCGCAATGAAGCTCGCCAGCAAGCTTGCAGCAACTAAAGGGACAGTCCCGTTAGTTGCCAAGCACCGCCTCCGTTCCCAGGGGCGCAGCGACCGGCAACTAACGGGACTGTCCCTTTAGTTGCTCTGTCCCGCGGGTTCCGGTGTTCGTCGCTGGGGGCTCGTCGGCTAAGCTCTGGGAATGAGGATGGCTACGAAGCTTGCGGGGATCGAGTTGGCGGACTGGCGCGGAACGCCGGTTCGCCTGGGCACGCTCTGGCAGGAGCGACCCGTCGTGCTGGTGTTCATCCGCCACTTCGGCTGACTGTTCTGCCGGGAGCAAGTCGCGCAGTTGCGCGACCGGATCGACGAGATTCGCGGCGCGGGCGCCGAGCTGGTGGTCGTCGGAAACGGCGCCCCGCACTTCGCCGAGGCCTTCCGCGAGGACTTCGCGCTGGACGGCCCGCTGCTGGTCGACCCGGAGCTGAGCGCCTACAGGGCGGCGGGGCTGCGCCGCGGCCGCGTGGAGCTGCTGTCGCCCCGACTCGCCGGCAATGCCTGGCGTGCCCTGCGCGGCGGCTACCGCCAGGAGGGGGTCCAGGGAGATCCGTGGCAGCTCGGCGGGGTCTTCGTGATCCGTCCGGGCGGTGCGCTCAGCTACCGCTACGCCAGCCGCGAGGCCGGCGACCACCCGCCCGTGGACCACATCCTGGACGCGCTCGCACCCGAAGCGCCGGTCCTGAGCGAAGAGCCCGAGCGCAGCGCACTGGCGGCGACGCTGGGCCGCGGGCTCTCCCTCCTGGTGGACCCGACGATCGTCTTCTCCTTCGACCGCAACGGTTTCCGCATCCACTCGCTCGCGTTCGACCCGTTGGACCTGGACGTGGACCTGGCGGGGCGGCGCGTCGTGGTGACCGGCGCCAACTCGGGCATCGGCTTTGAGGCCTCCCGCGCCCTGGCCGACCTGGGCGCCGAGGTGATCCTGCTGTGCCGCAATGCGGAGCGGGGCGAGGCGGCGGCCGCGCGCATTCGCGAGGAAACCGGGAATGTGCGTGTGCGCTGCGAAGTCTGCGATGTCTCGAGCCTGGAGTCGGTCCGCAAGGCGGCGGCCGTCCTGGGTGACGAACCGCTTCACGTCCTGGTGCACAACGCCGGCGGTCTACCCGACGAGCGCATCGAGACCCCCGATGAGCTGGAGCTCTGCTGGGCCACCCACGTGGTGGGCCCCCATCTGCTGACGAAGCTGCTGCAGCCCGCGCTGGAACGCGCCGACGACGCGCGCGTGATCTGGGTCTCTTCCGGGGGCATGTACACGCGTCGCCTCAACCTGGACGACCCGGCCTGGAAGAAGCGCAAGTACGACGGCGTGCTGGCCTACGCCGAGACCAAGCGCGCCCAGGTGGTGTTGTCCGAGCTGTGGGCGCAGCGGCTGCGTCGCCACGGCATCTCGGTCAGCGCCATGCACCCCGGCTGGGCCGACACGCCCGGGGTGCAAAGCTCCATCCCGGGGTTCCATCGCGTCACGCGGGCCATCCTGCGGACGCCCGCCGAGGGGGCCGACACGGTGGTCTGGCTCGCGGTGGCGCCGGGGGCCGCGGAGCGCAACGGCGGCTTCTACTTCGACCGGATTCGGCGCCGCACCCACCTGATCCCGGGCACCGAAGAGCCCCAGAAGGCGCGGCGAGCGCTCTGGCGGCGCTGCGAGCGGGCCGCCCGGGCAGGGCCCGAGGCTACCTGAGGTGTCTGTCTAGATTTTTATTGAGAAAAATCTTGACAGGCCTGTGGCAGCATCTAACTCCTTCTCCGTGACGCAATCCCGAGGAGGAGTTCCCATGGAGCGCAACATCAAGGTGGCCAGCCGCGAGGCCGCCACCGCCAACACCGCGAAGGCCCTGTTCTTCGCGGCCGCGGGCATCTCGTTCTTCGCGTCGATCAGCCTCTACTTCACCGGCGACCCGCAGGGAGGCATCTACGTCGGCCTCTGGGTTCCGTCGATCCTGTCGGCCGGCGCGCTGCTGCTCGGAGGTGCAAGTCATGACTGACCTGAACATCCTGCTGCTGGGAGTGGTCGTGACGTTCATCGCGGCGGCTGGAGCCTACGTATCCATTCGCTCCCAGTTCGGCTACCGCGACGAGTCGGATCTGGAGCCGCTGCGCAGCGCGACGCGTCTGCAGCGGCAAACCGCGCACGCAGCGGCTCACGAAATCCGCCGCATGGTGAACGGCTAGGAAAGGGCAGCGGGCGCCGCCCCCCCGGCGTCCGAAGCGTGTGACCGATGCGCACAGCCCTGATCCAGGGGGCGAGCCGAGGCCTCGGCCTCGCGCTCGCCTCCGCTGTTCTCGCCGGCGACCCCCTGGCGCGTGTGGTGGCGACCAGTCGCTTTCCGGCACGCAGCAAGGGCCTTTCGCAGCTCGCCGAGCTTCATGGCGACCGGCTCCAGCGACTGGCCATGGACGTGACCGACGAGGCGGGCATCGCAGCGGCGGCGCAGCGCCTGGCGGAGTCGACTTCGCGGCTGCACCTGGTGATCAACGTAGCGGGCGTCCTGCACGACGGGACGGGGCTGGCTCCGGAGAAGAAGCTCGCCGACGTGGACCCCGTGCACCTGCGCCGCGCTTTCGACGTCAACGCGGTGGGGCCGCTTCTCGTCGCGAAGCACTTCCTTCCCTTCCTTCGGCATGACGAGCGCAGCGTGCTGGCCAACGTGTCGGCACGGGTCGGGAGCGTCGGCGACAACCGGGCGGGAGGGTGGTACGGATACCGGGCCTCCAAGGCCGCCCAGAACATGTTCACCCGGAACCTGTCCATCGAGCTGGCCCGCCGGGCCCCCAACGCCATCGTCGTGGCGCTGCATCCGGGCACCGTCGACACCGAGCTCTCGCGACCGTTCCAGCGCAGCGTGGCGCAGGAGCGGCTCTTCGCGCCCGCACGTGCCGCCCGCCAGCTGCTCGAGGTCCTGGAGGGTCTCAGGCGGGGGGACTCGGGCTCGTTCCTGGCGTGGGACGGCTCGCCGGTTCCCTGGTAGAGATCGGCTCGGCGCTACCGGCCGCGATGCGGCCCAGGTGACGACGGAATCCCCACATCACGAAGGCGTGCAGGTGAGCCTGGCTGTTGGCGTAGATCCACCACGGCAGGCTCGGGTGGTAGTCGTGGATGGCGGCCAGGACGCTCTCGCCGTCGGGCGTAGTTCGGAACTCCAGGCGCGGGCTGCCGATGTGGGAACCCGCCAGGCGCCCGCCCGAGATCTCGAAGCGCGCACGCGTCGGGTCGCTGGTCGCGGTGGTGCGCGTCAGCTCCAGGAGTGGCTGCGAGTAGCCCCGGACCCCGAAGCGGCACAGCAGGCCGTGGAGCTCCACCCGCACGAAGGGCCGCAGGAAGCGCGGCAGCCAGGCCATGTACTCGCCGGCGACCCATTCGGCATCGGCGCGCGCCGGCAAGGGCAGCCGCTGAACCGAGCGGGCGGTCTGCGTGCGTGTGCGCCCCTCGGCGCGCAGCGCGCCGCGCACGGACTCGGCGAAGGGCTTTCCAGGACGTTCCATGCGCTTCTGCAGCCAGCGATCCTCGGCCACCATGGGATGGCGCAGGCTCCGGATGAGCGGAGCCACCAGTGCCTTGGGGCTGCCGGTGACGACGGAGACCCACAGGCGCGACAAGCCGACCGTTACGAAGGGAACCGGGACGAAGACGCGCCGCTTGCCCAGGGCGCGCGCCGTCTCACGCATCATCTCGCGGTAGGTGAGCACGTCGGGGCCGCCCACATCGCAGACGCGGCCCGTGGTTTCGGCGTCCTCGGCGCAGCGCGCGAGGATCGCGACCACATCCTCCAGGTCGATGGGTTGGGAACGCGTGCCGGTCCAGCTCGGGCACACCATCACCGGAAGCCGTTGCACCAGACGCGTCATGATGCGTAGCGATGAGCCGCCGGCGCCCACCACCAGCCCGGCGCGCACGGCCGTGACCGGAACGCCGTGGCGCCCGAGCGCACTCTCCGCCTCGAGCCGGCTCGCCAGGTGCGTGGAGAGTTCCGCGCCGGCCTCGTGCGGAACCAGGCCGCCCAGGTAGATGATCCGACGAACGCCGCTGCTGGCCGCTGCGCGCCCGAAGTTGTCGGCCAGAAGCAGGTCAAGGTCTTCGAAGCGTGCCTGGGTCAGGCGCTCCGACGGCTGCATCGAATGGACCAGGTAGAAGGCTGTATCGCAGCCGACCAGCCCCTTCTCCGTTTCGCTCAAGGAGAAGAGGTCGCAGCGCCGCCACTCGACGGCGCCGTCCTTGGCGGCGGTCGCGGAGGCGCGACGGCCGAGCGCCCCGATGTCATGGCGCTCGGCCAGAGAACGCACGAGCGCTCGGCCGACGAAGCCACTGGCGCCCGCGATCACGATGCGCAGGCTCACCGAGCCCCCGCACCCATCGGCTTCGCTACGGCTTGGCCGCCCAGGACGTGCAGTGGCCCGCGGCCGCAACCGTCCCCTTCATGAAGAGGGTGCACTTGCCGCGTCCGCCCTCGCCCGCGGTGAAGAGCATGCAGTTCTCGCAGGTCTTGCCCTCCAGCTCGGACTTCTCCTTGTACTGCACCGCCGTCGCGACCGGCGCCTGGTCCGGGTAGTCGGTGATCTTGCCATGGCTGTCGGCGCGCACGGGGCGCCCCAGCAGGATGGCGCCGCCCGCCATCAGGGCACCCGCTCCCAGCTTGCCGAGTTCGCGTCGCGTGATCTTCTTGTCCATCTCAACCTCCCTCTGGGCTCTCCAATGGCCTCTCTCGGACCGGGCGTGAAGCTAGCGATCCGGGCGAAAATGTCGCGCCCCGGGGGAATGCCACATTAAGGCGCGGCGTGGCGGCGGGCCCGCCCGCCGGACTCGCCCCGAGCGCGCCCCGGCAGCGCTGGGTCGTCAGTCCTTGATGGATACGACCCGGGGCTTGCGCTCACCGCTGCGGCCGACGGTCACCGTGAGCACCCCGTCCTTGAACTGGGCCTCGATGGCGTTCTCGTCGGCGTCCGCCGGAAGCCGGAACGAGCGGCTGAAGGAGCCGTAGTGGCGCTCGGTCACGCGCCGCTTCTCCTGCTCCTCCTTGCGCTCGCTGCGCTTCTCGCCGTGGATCGTCAGCACTCCGTCGTGGTACTCGACGTTGACATCGTCCTTGCCCACGCCCGGCACCTCGGCGCTCACCACGTACGCCTCATCGGTCTCGTCCACGTCGATGGCCGGTATGGGGAGCGCTTCTTCGGCCAGCCGCTGGCGCAGGCCTGCCCACCCCCGGAAGGGACTCCAGTCCTGCCACAGATCCAACTCCTTGAAGGGATCCCACTTCTGGGGCGGCGGGGCCTTCTCGTTCTTCTTGCCCATAGTGATGCTCCTGCGCCGCCGGGAGGCGCTTGGGGTGGTTCTTGCGCAGAGGAACTGCAACCCTCATGCCCGCCCGGGCGCGGCACCTCGCTCCGTTCGGGCGCAGCCCGTGGGACGTTTGGCCCCAGGCGTGGGGCCGGCCGCCACGCTGGCGCCGGCGACCTGGAGCAAGGAGGCTCTGGACCATGAAAGACCTCTCCAAGCTGCACGTGCGCGACGTCATGCACGGCGACGTGGCGACCACCGGCCGCAACGAGATGGCCGACCAGGCCGACCGCATGATGCAGGACGGCGCCATTCGCCACCTGCCGGTGCTGGATGACGACGGGCTGCTGGCCGGTGTGCTGACGCGCAGCGACCTGTTCCGCGGCGCTCTGGCCTCGGCGCTGGGCTACGGAGAGCACGCCCAGACTCGCAGCCTGGCCATGCTGCGCGTGAAGGAGGTCATGACGACGGACCTCCACACGGTCGCGCCCGATGCCTCGCTGGCAGAGGCGGCGGCGGTCATGGTCGAGCACAAGATCGGCTGTCTGCCGGTGCTCGACGGCGAGAAGCTCGCGGGCATCCTCACCCTGAGTCGGCTGGCGGAGCTGATCGCCGAGGGCGCCCCCTAGCCGGCCGGCCTGGTTTGACCGGCGTTGCCGGCCGCGAGGCGCACCGCCGTCACCTTGTACTCCGGACAGTTCGAGTCCGGATCGCGCTGGGAGCCGGTGAGCCGGTTGGCGTGGGTCTCCGGGAAGTGGAACGAGAGGAAGAGCGTTCCCGGGCGCACGCGGGTGGTGACGCGCGCGGGAACGTCGGTGGCGCCCCAGCGGCTCTCCAGCCAGACCGTGGCGCCGTCGCTGATGCCCACCTGCCTCGCATCGTCGGGGTGGATCTCCAGGCGGTCGTCGGGCTCGAGATCCACGTTGGGCGTGCGCCGGGTCATGGTGCCGACGTTGTAGTGGTCCAGCACGCGCCCCGTGACCAGGCAGTACGGGTAGCCGTCCACCGCGTCCTCGGGGCTGGCCTGGTACTCCACCGCCACCAGACTGCCGCGCCCGCGCAGGAAGCCGTCCGTGTGGACGCACTCGGTGCCGGGGTGCTCCGGCGTCGGACACGGCCACTGGATTCCGTCGGGCTCCAGCCGCGAGAAGTCGACGCCGCCGAAGAGCCGGGGCGCCACCTGGACGATCTCGTCCATTACGCGGGCGGCGGAGTCGTAGCGCCATTCGGCGCCCATGGCGTTGGCGACGTCGCGCGCCACCTCCCAGTCCGGGCGCGCGTCGCCGGGCGGCGGCAGGACGGGGTGCACCCGCTGGATGCGGCGCTCGCCGTTGGTGAACGTGCCGTCCTGCTCGAACACCGAGGCCGCCGGCAGCACCAGGTGCGCGTGGTGTGCGGTCTCGGAGAGGAAGAGCTCCTGCACGATCAGCAGGTCCAGGCTGCGCAGGGCCTCCAGCACCTCGCGCTCGTTGGGGTCGCTCTGGGCGACGTCCTCGCCCTGGATCCAGAGCCCGTGGATGCGCCCCGCCTGCGCCGCTTCCAGCATCTCGGGGATCGTCAGTCCGGCCGACTCCGGCGGCAGCGAGTTCCAGATCGGTGCCAGCCGCTTGCGCACGTCCGGATCCGCGACGCCCTGGTAGCCGGTCACTTGTCCGGGCATGGCGCCCATGTCGGCGTTTCCCTGGACGTTGTTCTGGCCGCGCAGCGGCAGCATCCCGGCGCCCGGACGGCCGATCGCGCCGAGCAGCATGCCCAGGTTGCACAGCGCCATCACCGACGCCGTGCCCTGGGTCAGCTCCGAGAGTCCGAGGCCGTGCACGAACAGCGGCGGTCCGCTGGCCGCCATGCGCCGCGCCGCCGCCAGGATTGCGCCTGGATCCACGCCGCAGACATGGGCGTTGGCCTCCAGGTCGACGCCCTTCAGGAAGGCAGCGAAGTCCTCGAAGCCCTCGAGCCGCTCCTCGACGTACGGGAGGTCGATGGCGCCCTCGTCCAGCAGCACCTTCGCCAGGGCGTTGAAGAGCGCCACGTTGGTGCCCGGGCGCAGGGCCAGGTGCACTTCCGCCTCTTCGGCCAGCTCGATCCGGCGCGGGTCGATCACCACCAGTGCGGCGCCGCGCCGGCGTGCGCGCTTGATGCGTGCGCCGAGCACCGGGTGCGCTTCAGTCGGGTTCGCGCCGGCCACCACGATGCACGAGGCGCGCTCCAGATCCTTGTACGACGCGGACGCGGCGCCGGTGCCGGTGACCCGCTGCAGCGCGAGCGCGGTCGAGGCGTGGCACACGCGCGCGCAGCAGTCGACGTTGTTGGTGCCGATCACCGCGCGGAAGAGCTTCTGCAGCAGGTAGGCGGCTTCGTTGGTGGAGCGCGACGAGGTGAAAACGCCCAGCGCGTCGGGGCCGTGGGCTTCGCGGATCTCGTTCAGCCGCTGGGCCGTCCAGCCCATGGCTTCGGGCCAGGTCAGCTCGTGCCAGCCGCTGTCGTTGCGCAGCAGCGGCCGGGTCAGCCGGTCCGGCGACGGCTGCCAGGCGTGGGCGTAGCGGCCCTTCACGCACAGGTGGCCGTGGTTCACGGCCGCCTCGGAGCTTCCGGCGATGCGCAGGATGCGGCTGCCGTCGGTCTCGACGTCCATCTGGCAGCCGACGCCGCAGTAGCCGCAGATGGTGCGGGTGGTTCGCGTGCTGCGCTGGGCGGTGCGGCCGTCCTCGCGGTCCAGATCCGAGAGCGCGCCCGTCGGGCAGAGATCTACGCAGGCGCCACACGCCACGCAGGGGCTCTCGACGAACGTCTCGCTGCCGCCGAACACCAGCCGCGACGCGGCTCCCCGGTTCTCTATGGCGTAGACGTCCTGGCCCTGGATCTCCGAGCAGGCCAGCAGGCAGCGCCGGCAGGTGATGCAGAGCGCGCGGTCGAAGCGCAGGTAGGGATGACTGGTGTCTACCGCCGGCGGCGCGCTGCGCGCGGCGCCGCCTTCGACGCCCAGCTCGCTCATCAGGCGCTGCAGCGGCGTGCCGTCGGGATTCGCGCGGAAGCCGGCCTCGGGGTGCGCGTCCACCACCAGCTGCAGAACGCCGCGGCGCAGCGCGGCCAGGCCCGGGGTGTCGGTTCGCACCTCGGCGCCCGGCTCCAGCGGGGTGTGACATGCGGCCTGGGGGCGCGAGGCGCCCTCCACCTCGACCACGCACAGGCGGCAGCCGCCTTCGGCCGCAATCCCTTCTACATGGCACAGTGTGGGGATCGGAATGCCGGCGCGCCGTGCGGCGGAGAGGATCGTGTCGCCCGCGCCCACGCCCACGCGCCGGCCATCGATGGTCGCCGTGGCGGTCATGCGGAGACTCCGAAGATGCCGTCGCCGAAGCCGTCCAGGAGCGTCTTCACCGTGGCGGGCAGGCGTTGTCCGAACGCGCACAGGCTCCCGGCGGCGATCACGTCGAGCAGCGCCTCCAACTCGGCGCGCGCGGCACCGGCCTCCAGGAGCGCCAGGGATCGGCTCGAGCCCAGCGCGCAGGGGGCGCACTTGCCGCACGACTCGTCGGCGAAGAAGCCCAGCCAGTGGTGCAGCAGGGCGCGCGGGTCGTTGCCTTCCAGCACCGGAACGATTCCGCCGTGGCCCAGCTCGAGGCCGCTCTCGCGCATGGCCGCGTAGCAGACCGGCACGTCCCAGGTCTCCGGCGGCGACACGCTGCCCATGGGACCGCCCAGGCACAGAGCGCGAATCGCGCGCCCGTCGCGTCCGCCGCCGCCGTGCTTCTCCACCACCTCGCGCAGCGAGATTCCGAACGGCACCTCCAGGATGCCCGGCTGTGCGAAGCCGCGCGCCAGGCACAGCGCCTTGGTGCCCGAAGAAGCCTCCGTGCCCAAGCTCTTGTAGGCCTCGGGGCCCCGGCCCACGATCCACGGCACGTTGACCAGCGTCTCTACGTTGTTCACTACCGTCGGTCGGCCATCGAGCCCGGACTCGGTGGGGTAGGGCGGGCGCAGCCGAACCTCGCCGCGCAGGCCTTCCAGCGTGTTGAGGAGCGCCGTCTCCTCGCCGCATACGTAGCTGCCGTGGCCGCGGCGCACCTGGACGTCGAAGCGGAAACGGCTTCCGGCCACTCCGGCGCCCAGCCAGCCGGTGGCTCGCGCTTCGTCCACGGCGCGCTCCATGCGCTCTGCGGCGCGCGGGTATTCGCCGCGCACGTAGACGATTCCATCCTCGGCGCCCACGGCGAACGCGCATAGCGCCAGGCCCTCGAGCACCGCGTGGGAGTCCAGCTCCAGCAGCACGCGATCGACGAAGGAGCCGGGGTCGCCTTCGTCGCCGTTGGCGATGACCACCTTGGCCCCCGTGGCCGACGCGCAGGCCTCCCACTTGCGGCCGGTGGGGAAGCCGGCGCCGCCGCGGCCGCGTTCGCCCGAGGCGATCATGGCGTCCAGCACGTCGCCGGCCGGGCGGGCCAGGGCTTGCTCCAGGGTCCGCCACACGCCCGCCGCTCGGGCCGCCTCGAGCCCGGAGCAGTCGCCGGTGGCGACGCGTTCGGTCACCAGCGCGGGACCCAGCGCGCGAATCGCCGGGCTCGGGGGCAGCTCCGCGCCGTCGGGGCCGCGGGCGTGGCCTTCCGCATTCAGCTGCGCCGGGCCGCGGTCGCAGTAGCCCAGGCAGTAGGCGCCGCGATCCCCGGGTGCGGGCGTCGCGCCGGCCAACGCGCAGGCCGTGCCGCGGCACACGCGCGGGCGCGGTGTGTCCTCGCGCAGGTCCGCGAAGAACGATGCCACCCCCCGTTCCTGGGCCTCGGATCGGCGCTTCATACGTCCCCCCGTCGCAGAGACGGCCCCACGCCTGGTCGCCTCAGTCGCGTGGACCGAGGAAGGCCGCGCGCAGCAGGTCCGTCTCGGTCACCAGGCCCACCACGTGACCGCTCGGGTCCACCACCGGCAGGCAGCCGATCTGCTCCTGCACCATGCGCAGCGCCGCCTCGGAGAGCGGCGTCTCCGGACGCACGGTGGTCACCTCGCGGCTCATCACCTCCGACACGTCGATGGCGTGCAGAAACGCCTTGCGGTGCCCTGGATCGAAGTCCATCAGCTTGGTCAGCGCCGCCTCCATCACGTCGCGCGTGGACAGGATGCCGACCAGGCGCCCGTCCTCCACCACCGGCAGATGGCGGAACTTGCCGATCTCGAAGAGCCGATCGGCGAAGTCCACGCGCTCCTTCGGACCCACCGTGACGAACTCCTTGCGGGCGATGTCGATCACCGGCGTGGTCTGGGCTCCCATGCTTCCTCCTCGGGGCGTCCCCTCAGGTCGTGGGTTTGCAGGCAGCGTGCCCGCGCGCAGCGCCGCCAGCGCGTCTCTCGTACGCCCTGAGCGCTGCAAGCGGCCCGGCCCGTGACAATATGCCCCAGCCTCGCCTGCAAACCGGGACGTTTCTGCAAGAGCGCACGGCGGGACACTCCTGGCCCCAGCGCTGAGCCCGCGGGCCGGCTCTCCCTACGGCTCGCTGGGGCAGGGGTCCGAAACGGGCGAGGCGCCCTCGAACACCGCGCGGAGCCGCTCTTCGATCTTCACGGAGACGGCTTCATGACCGTCGCGGGTCGGGTGCATGGTGCCGCGGTGGCTGCCCTGCCTGGCTTCG
>CAMYOO010000010.1 GCA_947260035.1 uncultured delta proteobacterium | reverse complement strand
ACGAACGACACGATGCCCGAGGCCTCGGTCGGCGTGCGCGGCGAGAGCACCCGCGCGCCGTGCGCGGGCAGGCCCTCGCACAGGCGGTCCGTCAGCGAGAGAACGCGCTCCGCGATGGCGTCGATGCCGACCTCCAGCAATAGATCCACCGCCGCACCCAGGGCGAAGATGCCAGCGGTGTTGGGGGTCCCTTCCTCGAAGCGGCCCGCGCTGGCTTGCAGCTCGGTCTGGTAGTGGTCGAAGTCCCGGTTGTCGGCCACGCTGCGCCAGCCGATGGTGCGCGGGCGCACCTGGTCGAGCAGACGCCGGCTGCAGTAGAAGATTCCGCAGCCTTCCACCGAGAGCAGCCACTTGTGACCGTCGGCGGCCAGGAAGTCGATGCCCCAGGGCTCGGGCAGCAGCGGGAGGCAGCCGAGGCTCTGGATGGCGTCCACGCAGAAGAGCACGCCGCGTTCGCGGCACAGGTCGCCCAGCGTCTCCAGATCATTGCGAGCCCCGGATCCGAACTCTACGGAGGACAGCGTCAGGAGCCGGGCCCGCGGGCTGCGCAGCGCCTCTTCCACCCGCTCCAGCGGCAGGCGCCCGTCCTGGCCTCGCAGCAGGACCGTCTCGACTCCGAAACGGCCCAGCTCGCGCC
This sequence comes from uncultured delta proteobacterium, assembly GCA_947260035.1. GTDB lineage: Bacteria > Myxococcota_A > UBA9160 > UBA9160 > JAFDET01 > JAFDET01. The sequence continues at coordinate 29,395 of CAMYOO010000010.1, read as the reverse complement.
ATGGGTATACGTTGGACGGGTACTCCAGATCGCAGGTGATGACCTGATCGCCGGGGCGCCAGGCGAGCCCCTCGGCCACGATGCCCAGGCCCTCGGTCGTGTTCTTGACGAAGGCCACCTCTTCGGGACCGGCTCCCAGCAGCGTCGCGGCCCGGGAACGGGTGCGCTCGATCTCGGCGTCGAATACGGCGTCGTAGCGGAAGGCGCCGTGTCGCGAAGCCTCTTCCGCGTAGCGCCGCAGCGCCTCCTCCACGCGGCTCGAGATGGGCGCCACGCCGGCGTGGTTCAGGTAGGCGAGCTCCTGCGTCACCGGGAACCAGCTGCGCACCCGTTGCCAGTTCACGCGCAAGCTCCGGCGCCCACCGCTCCCCGTTCAAGCCGTCTGCGTTCAACGCCTCCGGGTTCACCCCCTCCGCGTTCAACCCCTCCGGGTTCAACCCGGCAGGCCGTCCGGTCGATACGACGAGAATGGATACGGAGCGACTTCTGAACCAGGGCGCCCGGGGCACCCACCTGCTCTTCGACCGCGGCATGATCGCCGAGGCCTTCGAGCAGCGTGCCGAGGATTTGCGCGACGTCGTGGACTGCGAGATGGACGCCATCCAGGGCGCTTTGCAGCAGCTCATGGAGCTCCCCGACGCGGACGCCGGCCGCGACTTCATCCGCGGTCTGCCGCGCCCCGTGCAGTACGTGCTCGTCCTGCTCTACTTCGAGCTGCTGGACGGAACGCTTCGCACCGGATCCGTCACACTCCACTAGCGCCGCGGCCATGGGTGGAGGGTAGCTCGGCTGCATGGCCGGCGGATGCAGCGGCGCGTTCGACCAGCTCGCTCCGGTCCCAGGCGGCGGGCAAGCGCACGCGCTCGCCGGAGCGTGTGCGGAAGAGCAGGTGGCCGTCGCGCTCGGCGTGCTGGAAGAGGTCCCGCAGCAGGGCTACGTCCTGGCGGCAGTAGCGTTCGATTTCGTCGATGCGCCCCTCCTTCCACCACTGCAGGCTCTGGAGTCCGTCGGCGGACTTGGGAACGCCCAGGGTCTCCTCGGCCAGGTGGCCCAGGGAAAGGCGGAACCCCAAGCGGGCGTGGATCGCCTCGAGGACGTCGAAGGTGGCGAGCCCGCTCAGGTCGCTGTCCGTGTAGCCGCGCAGCACCTGGTAGTCGAAGCGCCGGCTGTTGAAGCCGACCACCAGCTCGGCGCGTTCCAGGCGCTCGAGGAGGCGCTGCACGTCCGTCTCGCCGAACGTCTCGAAGCGCTCGGTGCGGGCGTCCCAGATCACGGCCAGCGCCAACCGCATCAGGTGGGCGTTGTGCCAGCCGCCCACATCGGCGGCGCTGCGCTGAGTCTCCAGGTCGAAGAAGACGACGTCGGCCTTCGGGTCCGGAGCCTGGGCTACGGCCGAGTCGGCGCCGGGCGGCGTGAGGGTCGGCTCGGGTCCGGGGTTCGCGGCCGCCAGCGGCTCGTGGGCCAGCAGCAGGCGCAGGGTGTGGAGCGCGGCGCGCTTGTCGATGGGGCGGTTGCCGCTGCCGCAGCGGGGCGAGTGAACGCATGCCGGACAGCCCTCCTCGCACGGGCAGTCGGAGATCAGCTGTAGGGTGGCCTCGAGCAGCGTCTCGGCCCGCTCGAAGAGGCTGGACGCGATGCCGACTCCGCCGGCGTGTCCGTCGTAGAAGAAGATCGCCGGGCGTTTGAGCTGGGGGTGGGTGCGGAAGGAGATGCCGCTCACGTCGAAGCGGTCGCACAGCGAGAAGAGGGGGAAGAGCGAGAGCGCTGCGTGCTCGACGGCGTGGAGTCCGCCCATGGGATGGCCTCCGGCGTCCTTGACGCTGCTGCAGACCTCTTCCGGGATCTCGAGCCAGAGCCCCGAGGTCTCGAACGTGGTCGGGGGCAGCTCCAGGTTCTCGCTGCCCAGCAGGTCCTGGCCGTGGACGCGGCGCCGCTCGTAGCCCGTCACGTGTGTGGTGACCCGCACGCGGCCGGTGACGAGGCGTACGTTGCCGGCCGGACGTGTGCGGTCTCGGGAAAGAACCTCCGTGTCCTTCTCCGAGATCGCGCGCGTGTAGAAGGGGACGTCGACGGGCCGCACGCTGACGCTGAGCTCGTCGGTTTCGAGGCGGGTCACGAGATACTGGCGGCCGCGGTGCAGGTAGATGGCCCCGGGATGGCATTCCACGAAGACGCGGCCGGCGCCGATGGAACCCACGACCCGGGGGCGGGCCTCGCCGTCGGACTCGAGCTGGATCGTGTAGCCGCTGCCGATGGTGCGCAGGCTCACGTCTCGGTGAGGGCGCTGGCGTGCGGCAAACCAGGCGTCGCCGCTCTCGCTGCGCAGCAGCGCGGCCTCTTCTTCCAGGCGTTCGACGGCGCGCGTCACGGCCGGCTCCCGGAGCCACGGCTCGGGCGCGCGCAGCGGCACCTCGGCCGCGGCGCAGGCCAGGTGGGGCCCCAGGACGTCCTCGTTGTGGGGGTCGAGGACGGCGTGCTCCAGCTGGCGGCCGAAGAAGGCATCCGGGTGAGCCACCAGGTATTGGTCGAGGGCGTCGGGCTGGGCCACCAGCGCCACGGCTGCCTCGCGCGTGCGTCCGACGCGGCCGCTGCGCTGCCAGGTGGACATCTGGCTGCCCGGGTACCCGACCAGGATGCAGACGTCGAGGCCTCCGACGTCGATGCCCATCTCCAGCGCCGAGGTCGAGACGACGCCCAGCAACTCTCCCGAGAAGAGCCGTGCCTCGATTTCGCGGCGCTCCTCGGGCAGGAAGCCGCTGCGGTAGGAGCTGATGCGATCGCGCAGCTCGGGGGCCGCCTCGACGATCCAGGTGTGCATCAGCTCGGTGATCTTGCGGGCCTTGGTGAAAGCGATCGTGCGCAGGCCGAGCTCCACCGACAGCCGGAACAGGCGTGCGGCGGCCGTATAGGGCGAGCCTTCCGGGTTGAGCAGGGCTACGTGGCGCCGCGTGCGCGGGGCTCCGTCGTTGCCGATCACGGCTACGGGCCGGCCCAGCAGCGCGCCGGCCAGCTCGCCCGGGTTGGCCACCGTGGCCGAAGCCGCGATCCAGCGCGGCTCGGCGCCGTGATGCGCGGCCACGCGCTGCAAGCGGCGCAGCACCTGCGCCACGTGGGACCCGAAGATGCCGCGGTAGGTGTGCAGCTCGTCCACCACCACCGTGCTCAGCCCGCGGAAGAAGGCCTGCCAGGCGCCGTGGTGCGGCAGGATCCCGGCGTGGAGCATGTCGGGTGTGGTGATCAGCACCGAAGGCGGGTCGTCGCGGATCCGCTTGCGGTGCGCCGGCGGAGTGTCGCCGTCGTAGATCTCCACGCGCAGCTGCCCACCCAGGGCGGCCACGTCGCGCTCGAGCTGTTTGCGCTGGTCCTGCTCCAGGGCCTTCAGGGGGAACAGGTAGAGGGCCCGCGTCTCCCGGTTGGCCAGGGCTGCGCGCAGGACGGGCAGGTTGTAGACCAGGCTCTTGCCGCTGGCCGTGGGCGTGGCCAGCACCACGTTCTCGCCCGCCTCCAGCTGCCGGATGGCGCGGGCCTGGTGGCGGTACAGGGCCGTGATCCCGCGCGAGGCCAGTACCGGGGCCACGGACTCGAACCCGGCCGGAAGGTCCGGCTCCAGGTCCGGGCCGCGCGCGGGCAGCACCCGATCATGCACGAGGGCATCACCCAGGGCTCGGTGGCGTCGCAGCGCCTCGAGCCATGCGTCGATGGATGCTCGTTCCCCGTCGGGCCGGGCCGCGGCGGCGGTCACGGTGCTGGGACTCCCGGAGAAGAGGGTGGGGGAGGAGGGGCCCCGGGAAGGTATCCCGCCGGCGGGGGCTGGGGCAAGGCGCCTCGCATGGGCCAGGCGCTTCGTATAGACTCGACGCCCGCGTTCGCATCCCATGCGCGATATCGAGATCGACGCCAGTCTTCCCGCTCTCGAGATCCCTGCGCGGATCTTGAACGAGATTGCGAGTCACGCCCGGGAGTCGCTCCCCGAGGAGTGCTGTGGGCTGGTGTCGGGAAGCGACGGGACGCGCTACCGGCAGGTGCATCGCTGCCGCAACGACATGACCCGGATGCATCAGAATGATCGTTTGCGCTATCCGCGAGACGGCCGCCAGGCGTTCCACATGATCGAGCATGAATGGCTCGCGGCGGTCAAGGAGGCCGAGTTGCGCGGGGAAGAGATCACGGCCGTCTACCACTCGCATCCCGTGGGGCGCGTGTATTTCTCCGAGCTCGACCAGAAGTATGCGGGCCAGGAGCTGTTCCCCTTTCCGGACGCCGATCACATCGTGGTCTCGATCCTGGATGGGCGATTGGAGGCGGGCCTGTTCCTGCGCCGCGGCGATGTCTTCCTGGGACGGGCGCTGAAGGTTGCCGCGACATGAGGTTTCGGCCGTCGATCGGCGGGTTCGTGCTGCTGTGCGCGTGCCTGCTGGGCTGCGCGGGCGTGCAACTGGAGGATCTGCCGCCCGAGCCCATCGCGTTCATGTATCGGACGTCGGATGAGGCCAAGCGGCGCGCCGAGCTGCTGGACGCCAATGCGAAGCCCGGTGCGACCCGTGGGAAGAAGGTGGTGCGATTCAAGTCAGTGCGCGACTACGTGACCGGAGCGACCGACCAGTCGGAGCTGATGGCTACCGCGGGTCGCATGGCGCTGCTGGATCCGCGCAGCGGTGAGATCACCATCCTGCCGGTGACGCGTCCCGGGGCCCGGCCCATCGCCTGGACCGTGGATCACTCGAAGCTTCTCTTCTCGGCCCTGGCGGGTCGCAAGAGCCAGGTCTTCAGCTACGACTTGGCAACCCAGGTGGTGGAGCGCGTGACGCCCGGCAGCTGGTCCCAGCCCTGGGCCGATGTAGGGCCGGCCGGCGAGACTGCCTTCAGTCGTATCTCCGGGAGCGGCAAGGAATCCAGTTCGCGGATCTGGGTGCGCGAGCCGGGCGGGATCGCGCGTCGCTTGACCGAGGGTCCTTCGGACTACCGGCCGCGCTTCACGCGCGATGGGAGGGCGCTGCTCTATTCGAGCCTGAGCGCATCCGGGCAGGAGATCGTCCGGCGCCTCGAGCTGGAGACCGGAGAGGATCGGGTGATCGCCCGAGGCGCCGATCCGGTGGTGGCTTACGACGGCTCCATGGTGGCCTACTCGAAGCGCCTCAAGGGCCATTGGGAGCTGTGGCGGATGAATCCCAACGGGACCGGGAAGCACGACCTCGGCGGCCGCTGGAGCGCCGTGATCGAGGCCGACCAGTACGAGCCCGCGCTGTCGCCGGACGGCCGCTACGTGGTCTACGTGTCCCTGGAGGTGGGCAGGGAGGCGCTGCGGATTCGCCAGCTGGATGGCAAAGGAGACCGGCCACTCCTGGAAGGTGCCCATGGCTCGGGTCCGGTATGGTAGGCGGCCGGCCCGATTCCCGGCCGACGCCAAGCGGTAGATGGAGAAGTCACGTGAGCGAGCGGAACAGCAGTGGAAGCGATGATCTGGTGCCGGTGCATGGGGGGCTCGACGCGCCCGTGCACCGGGTGGTGTCCCTGAAGGAGCGCAAGGATTTCCTCGCCGCGGCGGAGAAGCTCCCCTCTTTCGAGGTGAACCGTGCAGACCTTTCGACGGTCTACCGGCTGGGTGACGGCGGTCTGTCGCCGCTCGAGGGGCCCATGGACGAAGAGGCCTGGCACCGGGTGCTGGACGAGACCTGCATCCTGTCCGGCGGCGCGCGTTATGCGTGGGGCATCCCGCTCTCGCTGCCCGTGACCGACGCCGAGTCCTCCAAGCTGGCCAAGGGCGGCCAGGCCGCGATCCGGAACGAAGAGGGTGCGGTCGTCGCGGTTCTGGAGGACCTGGACCTCTTCGAGTGGGACAAGGACAAGTACGTGAAGAGCGTCTATGGAACCGGTCGCTTCGACCATCCGGGCGGCCGGATCATCGAGGGCGACCCGCGCACCCGGCTGGTGGGCGGGCGGATCCGAACGCTGCCTCAGGTCCATCACGAGGAGTACGGCGAGTACATGCTCTCGCCGCGCCTGACGCGGGCGCTGATCCGCGACCGGCGCTGGGAACGCGCCCTGGCGTTCCAGACCCGGAATCCGCTGCACCGCGCCCACGAGTACGCCCTGGTGGCAGGAGCCGAGCGCCTGACCCGCGAGGGTCATCTGACCGGGGTCGTGCTCAATCCGCTCGTGGGTGAGCTGAAGGGCGACGACGTGCCCGCGGCGGCGCGCATGCGCTGCTACAAGGCGCTCCACGACCAGGAGCTGCTGGGTCAGGGCGACAAGGATGAAGAGCTGTGGGCCTCGTCGGGTTGGAATCTGAGCGACGTCTTCGAGTTGATCGGGCTCGACATCAAGATGTTCTACGGCGGCCCCAAGGAAGCGATCATGCACGCCGTCTATCGCCAGAACTACGGCTTCAGCGACCTGGTCATCGGGCGCAAGCACGCCGACGCGCCCTACGAGGACGGCAGCCCGATCTGGGGTGACTTCGATGCCCAGGAGATCTTCGACGAGCTCAGCGGCGAGCTGCACATCCACCCCTGCCGCATCGGGTTCGCCGCGTTCTACGAGTCGCTCGGCCGCGTGGACCTGACCGAAAACCACTCGGACGAGAAGCCGTACGGGATCAGCGGCACCAAGGTCCGCGAGCAGCTTCGCGGCGGCGAGCGCCCCGACCCGCGCATCATGCGGCCCGAGATAGCGGACATCCTGATCGACGCCTACAAGTCCTAGCCCTTCTACCCTGCCACCGGAGGTCGCCGGCCCGTTGCGGATTGGAGTCCCGAAGGAGTCGAAGGACCGCGAGTATCGCGTCGGGATGGTTCCCGACGGCGCGCGGCAGCTCGTCGCGGCCGGGCACGAAGTCTGCGTCGAGCGCGGCACCGGACAGGGCTCGGGGTTCGATGACGGCTCCTACGGCGAGGCCGGTGCGCGGCTGGTGGATCGGGAGGAGGCCTGGTCGGGGGTCGACCTGATCGTCAAGGTCAAGGAGCCCAACCTCAGCGAGATCGGGCTGCTGCGCGAAGGTCAGGTGCTCTTCTGCTACCTGCACCTGGCCGGAGCGCCCGAGGTGGCGGACGCGCTGCGGGACGCGGGTGTCCTGGCGCTGGCCTACGAGACCATCCAGAACGACGACGGCGCCTTCCCGGTGCTGGCGCCCATGAGCGAGGTGGCCGGACGCCTGGCGGTCCAGATCGGCGTCACCCTGCTGCAGAAGGACCGGGGTGGCAAGGGGCTCCTGGTGGGCGGCGTTCCCGGAGTGGGGCGCGGGCGCATCACGGTGGTGGGCGCGGGCACCGTCGGCATCAACGCCGTGCGTGTCGCCCACGCCCTGGGCGCCGAGGTGGACGTTTTCGACGTAGACATGAAGCGCCTGACCTATCTCTACGACATCTTCGGCGGCGAGCTCAATACGCTCTACTCCAATCGGGCGGCGGTGGAACGCTCGGTCGTGACCAGCGACCTGGTGGTGGGCGCGGTCTACCTCGCCGGACGCCGCGCGCCCACCCTGGTGAGCGAGTCCATGGTGGAACGCATGGAAGAGGGCTCGGTGATCGTGGACGTGGCCGTGGATCAGGGCGGCTGCGTGGAGACGATCCACGCGACGACGCATTCGAGCCCCACCTACGAGCTTCACGGCGTGATCCACTACGGCGTGGCGAACATGCCCGGGGCGGTGCCGCGCACGTCGACGTTCGCGCTGACCAACGTCACCTTCCCCCTGGTGGAGGCCATCGCGGCACAGGGCGTCGAGGGCGCGGTGGCCTCGGACGCGTCCCTGGCTCGGGGCGCCAACGTCTGGCGCGGCGAGGTGGTCTGTCCCGGCGTCGCGGAGAGCCTGGACCTCCCCTACACGCCCCTGGAGTCGCTCCTCGCCTAGGGCCCGGCCTCTTCGTGGAACAGGCCGGATGCGCGGTAGGCGGTCAGCGCTTCCTCCAGGAAGACCTTGGTCACGGCCGCCAGGGGCACCGCCACCAGCAGGCCGAAGAAGCCGAACAGATCCGCGCCGATCAACAGGGCGACGATTACCAGCGCCGGGTGCAGGCCGACGCTGTGGCCGATGATGCGCGGGGTGAGGATCCAGCCCTCCAGGAACTGGATCAGGCCGTACCAGCCCAGCACCAGCAGCAGGTGGACGTCGACGCCGAATTTCAGCATGCAGAGCAGGCTGGCCGCGATCACGGCCACGATGTTTCCCAGGTACGGGATCAGCGCCATCAGGCCGGCCACCATGCCGACGCCGATGGCGAGGTCGATCCCGATCAGCGTGAAGCCCACCGCGTACAGGACGCCCAGGATGAGCGCGATGGTGACCTGGCCGCGCAGGAAGCTGGAGACCAGCCGGTCCACCAGGGTGGCCTTCTCCACGACGTAGTTCCGGTGGCGCGGCGGCACCAGGGTCAGCGCGCGGTCCTTGAGCCGGTCGAAGTCGACCAGGGCGTAGTAGGCGAGGATGGGCACGATCAACAGGCCGATCACGCCGGACACGGTGCCGGTGAGGAACACCAGCGTCTGCTGCAGGAGGTTCCGGATGGCCTCCAGGGGCAGTCGCAGCTCGCCTGAGCGGATCCGCTCCGCCAGCTCCGCCACATTGCCGGGCACCCGGACGCCGGTGAGCTCCTGGAAGCGGGGGATCAGGTTGTCGAGGGTGCGCTCCAGATAGCCGGGAAGCTCCTGGGCCAGCACGGCCAGCTCGGCCACCAGCCGGGGAAGGATGCCGGCCACCAGCACCAGGCCGCCCAGGCCGATCACCAGGAGGACCAGCAGGATCGCGGCGCCTCGCTTCATGTGCCGCGCTTCGATGCGGTCGATCAGCGGGTCGAACAGGTAGGCGAGCACGAAGGCGGCAGCCAGAGGCGTCAGCGCGGCCTTCAGGAGGAACAGGGTCGCGAAGCCGGCGGCCACGACGATGGCGGCGACGATCGCCACGCGGACCGCTCGCTCGATGAAGATCCGATCGTCGCTGGGCATGCGCGGCGGCTAGCCTACCACGCTGTTGGGGGAGTGCCCTACAGCGTGCGGATGCGCGGAGTCCCTGCGGCGGCGAGGAGCCCTTCGCGATCGCTGCCGTCGTCCGGGTGCACGGAGTAGCCGAAGGCCAGGCTGATGCGCTCCGGCTCGTTCAGCGCATCGTCGGCCGCGACGGCCTCCGCCACGGCTCGGGCCAGGGCCGACACCGTCTCCGCGGGGTCTTGCGCCGGGTCCGGCAGCAGTACGGTGAACTCGGCCTCTCCGGTACGCGCAGGCACGTCGAAGGAGCGCACGCACGCTCGCAGCGCTTCCGAGACGCGTTGCACCACGCGCCGCAGGTGGACCGGGTCGGTCCGGGTCAGCAACTGGCTCCAGTTCTCGATCCGGCACACGCTCAGCGCGAACGCGCCTGTGTGGCTGCCGGCCCGGGCGATCTCTTCGTCGATCCGGCGGGCCAGGTAGGTGGCGTTGGGGAGCCCGGTTTCCTCGTCGAAGCTGCGGTGGCGGCGCGCCTGGTCGTGGAACGCCGCGTTGGCCACCGCACGTTCCACGTACGTGATGTATTTGACGAAGACCTGGAAGTCGTCCTCGTTGAAGGTGGAGGAGTAGAAGCTGTCGGCGGCGACCTTGTCGTAGAAGGCGAGGGTGCCCACCACGCGGCCCTCGCGGCGCAGCGGGGAAGCCATGGCCGAGCGCACGTCGGCATCCAGCGTGGCCAGTCCGGGGTACCGGTTGGGGTCGCGCACCAGCGCACCGGTGCGACGCTTGATCACATCCACCGACAGGGTCTTGTCCAGGCGGAAGAGCTGCTCCTGCTGCCGCCCGCTGGCGGCTCCGAAGTAGGAGCGGATCACGTAGCGACCGGTCTCGCTGTCCTGCAGGCGCAGGACCGCGTGGTCGGCCTCCAGGATCATGGCGCCCGACGAGGTGGCCAGCCGTGTGACCTCGGCCAGATCCGTGGCCGAGAGCATGCGGATGCCCATCTCGTTGATCGCGCCCACCTTGGCCGCTCGGGAGCTCATGCGCGCTTCCCGGTCGGCTTGCGCGACGGCATCGGCCGTCGCCGCTGCGATCTCCAGCAGGCCCTCCCGGGTGGCGCGTCCGCCGGGCGCGTCGGGTCCGGCCTGCACCGCCAGCAGGCCCACCAGGCGCTCTTCCAGGAGCAGGGGTAGAGCCGCGTAGGCCAGCGCTCCGCTGGGGTCGTCCAGGAAGGTGGCGTGCCTTGCCGCGGCCGCTGCGCCATCTACGCCCTCGCCGATGGCGATGCGGTATTCGCCGCCGAAGCCGCCCCCGGCCAGGGAGGTGGCCGCCAGTCGAAGCGCGTCTTCGTCCACGTCGTAGAGGTATACGGTGGCGATGCCACGACCCACGCGTCCGGCCACCAGGCTGCACAGCTCTTCCATGCGGTCGTGGAGGGGGGAGCGGGCGTCGAGAACGCGCCGCACCTCGCGCACGGCGTCGTAGCGAGCGGACTGATCGCGGAGCACCTCGTGCTCCTGGGCCCGCGCGATGATCTCGGCGTCCAGGGCGGCGAGCTGCTCTACGAAGGCCAGGTCTTCGTCTCCGAACGCGTCGGGACGCGTCGCATGGTGCAGGTTCAGTACGCCCAGCACCCGTTCGGCGTGGATCAGCGGGACGCAGAGTGCCGACTCCACATCCAGCCGCTCGCGCACGATGCGGAAGGTCTCCCGGTCCGCCTTGCCCCGGATGCGCAGGGCCCGCCCCTCGGCGACGGCGCGGCCCGCGATGCCTTCGCCGGGCCGCACGCGGATCTTCGCCCACAGCTCGGGCTCGATTCCGGCGGCCACGCGTACGCGGAGCTCGCGCTGCTCGCTGTCGAAGAGCATCAATGAGCCGCCCTCGGCGCCCGTGACGCCCAGTGCGATGTCGAGCATGCGCGTGAAGAGCTCGTCGGTGTCGACGGTGAGGTTGTACGACTCCACCACCTCGTGGAGCGCCTGGAGTAGCTCTCCCTTGTGGTCGCGGCTCGAAGCGCCGTAGGCCCAGAGAAGTCGGGCGGTGAGCGGAGGCACCACCTGCAGCCCCGCCGCGACGGCATCGGGGGCGCGCTGGGCGAAGTTCGGCTCGAGGCCGGCGTCGACGACGGCGTGGAGCGCCGCGGTTCCCGCGAGCTTCTCCAGATCGTCGGTCAGGCGGGCCGCGAAACGGGCGGCGAGATCCGGATGCACGCGCGCCAGGCGCTCGCGCGCCGCGGCCGGATCCGGGTCGTAGATCACCGGGATCTCGACCTCCGGGTTCGCCTCGAGTAGCGGCACCAGGCCGATCGCCTCGTCGGTCGCTCCGAAGATGGCGATGCGCTTGCGCATCAGCTTTCCATGGGCTCCGGCGCATCCAGGCGCACGGTCACGGTCATGGCGTAGCTGCGGCCCTCGTCGTCGCGCAGGGTGACGGGCACGGAGAAGGAGCGCGCGTCACGGCAGCGGGCTTCACCCAGCGCGGCGATTTCCAGCTCGGCCGGGGCCCGCTCCACCTCGGCTCGTGCCTCGGGGAGCCCTGCGTCGAAGAAGGCCTGGGCCTCGCCGATGGCCTGGTCCGCCAACACGGCGGCGTCCGGGTCCGCCTGCTCCGCTTCCAGGGCGGACTCCACCACGGCCTGCGCGCCCGTCGGCTCGGGATCCACGATGGGCTCCGGCTCCGGAAGCGGCGCCTGCAGCGAAGCGGCTTGGGGCTCTGCCGGAGGCGCTGCCGTCGCCGTGGCTTCGGGCGGACCGGCCAGGTCCTCCTCGCGCAGCCGGCGGATCACCCGCTTCGAGATCGTCGTGAGTGCCTGAAGGACGCCCTTGCCCTGGGTGGCCACCGCCTCGAAGACCGCAGCTCCGCGCAGGTCGAGCTTGCGGTGCAGCTCCTCCAGGGTGAAGTCGTCGGCCAGGTCGCGCTTGTTGTACTGGACGACCAGCGGCACCTCTTCCAGCGAGCGGCCATAGGCCGAGAGGGCTCGGCGCAGCTCTTCGAACGACTCCAGGTTGGCGTCGAGCCGTTCCGGGCTTGCGTCGAGGACCAGCACGATTCCATCGACGCGGTCCAGCTGTTGCTTGCGGGTTGGGGCGTGCTCCGCCGTGCCGGGAACGGCTACGACATGCAGATGGACCTTCAGGCCCGACAGCTCGCCCAGGGTGATGGGCAGGCTCTCGAAGTACACCGAGGGGTCCAGGGCGGTGGGCACGCGGCGCAGTTCGCCCCGGTTGTCGGCGCGCAGCTTGCGGTACACGTGCTCCAGGTTGGCGGTCTTGCCGGACCCGGCCGCGCCCCAGTACAGGACCTTCGCGCTGACTTCGGCCTTTTCGGCGTTCACTTCCGCCATCAGATCTTTCCCTTCTTGCTGAGGATGCGCCGCGCATGGGTGGACACGGCCGTGGGAACGTCCTTGCTCTTCATGATGGAGCGCATGTCCTTCTCTTGAAGGTAGTTGAGGAACTTCATCGCCGTGGGCTGAGGCGTCTTGGGGTTCGTGGCCAGCGCCAGCTTCACCTGGTAGCTGCGCGTGAACTCGCGATTGGCGGCGATGATGCGCATGACCGCGTCGCACACGTTGCGGGCCTTGGAGAACTGAAGCACCTCGTTGTCGGTGATCTTGGGGCTGCGGATCGCCGCCGTGGCCACGATCTTGTTGGTGTCGCGGACCAGCAGGCTTCGCGCCTCGCCGTTGCCCATGCGCGCCAGCTTGATCTTCTGCATGACCGTCATCGTCTGCACCAGCTGTTGCAGGTTGATCCGATCCTGCTCGCTGGTCTCTCCCTCGCGCTCCTCCAGAAGCTCCTGTGCCAGGCCGGCGGCGTCGTCGCCCAGCAGGGCGCGCAGCGCGGCACGAGCGCGGTCATCGGTGATCTCTTCGGGGTCGGGAAGGTCGTCGAAGGGATCGCCGTCTTCGTGGTGTTCCGCCTCGGGTCGATCGATGCCGAGGAAGGAGAGGATCCGGTCGATCACGGCCCGGCCGGTGAGGGGGTTGTCGCCCAGGGCGTCGACGATCTCGCTGCAGCGCAGCAGTCGCTGCTGGTTGTTGGCTGCGATCTCCACCACCCGCTTGTGCGGAAGCGATGCGAGGAAGACGAAGGTCTCGTCGGCCACGGCGGCGTTGAGCGCGAGGGTCTCCATGAGCTCGGCGTCGTCGCGGTGCACGTGCGCCAGATGGGAGAGCAGGGCCGGGTGCGTCTCGCCGGAGAGCACAGAGAGGGTGAGCTCGCGGGGCAGTCCGTCCAGGCTCTCCCGCGCGGTCGACTTGACCTCGGCGTCCGGGTCGTGAAGCAGCGCGAAGAGCACCGTGGCCAGCTCTACGGGCGGCAGGGGCAGGGCGCCCGTTGCGGCCATGCTGCGCGCCTCCAAGGGGGCGTCGGGGCTGGCATAGCGCCGGGCCTGGGGCGACAGCTTGAGCGTGATCTTCTGGGTCTCGGCCATTTCCGTCCATTTCCCGCTACGCGGGCTGTGTCCAGGTGGGGGCCGAGCACCCCGCGCGGCCCGTGCCGCGCGGCTCAGGAGTCCGCAGCCTGGCTCGCCTTTGCTTCTGCAACCAGCTTGTCGCGCACGTTCGACGGAACCTCGTCGTAGTGCGAGAACTCCATGTGGAAGTCGCCCTTGCCCCCCGTGAGGCTGGTCAAGGTGCTCGCGTACTCGAGCATCTCGCACATGGGCACTTGGGCCTTGATCATCTGCGCAGAGCCCGAGGCCTCGCTGGCCTGGACCCTGCCGCGTCGGCTCGAGAGGTCGCCCATCACGTCGCCGATGTGGTCGTCGGGTGCCGTGACCTCCACGTTCATGATCGGCTCGAGGAGAGTCGGCCGGGCGATCTCCATGGCCGCCTTGAATCCGAAGGAGCCCGCCAGCTTGAAGGCCATCTCGTTGGAGTCCACCGAGTGGAACTTGCCGTCGATGCAGCGGACGCGGACGTCGACCACCGGGTAGCCGGCCAGGGGGCCGCGCTCCATGCCTTCGAGGCAGCCCTTCTCCACAGCCGGAATCAGGCCCCGGGGAATCGCGCCGCCCACGATCTCGTCGGAGAATTCGAATCCCTCGCCCCGTGCGCGAGGTTCCAAGGTCAGGTAGCAGACGCCGAACATTCCCTTGCCGCCGGTCTGTTTCTTGAGCTTCCCCTCGACGTTCTCGGCCTTGCGGGTGATGGTCTCCCGGTAGGGCACCTTGGGGGTCTTGAGCTCCACGTCCACTTCGAAGAGCCGCTTCAGCTTGTGGACCGTCGTGCGGATGTGGAGCTCGCCCATCCCCGTGAGGAGGAACTCGCCCGTGGATGCCTCACGCCCCAGATGGAGCGTGGGGTCTTCTTCCACCAATCGGCCGAGGGAGGCATAGACTTTATCCTCATCTCCCTTCGATTTCGCCGAGATGGCGTACGAAAGCACGCCCTGGGGAATGGATATTTCCGGTAGCGCCACGCCCCCCTTCTCCTGGGTCAGGCCCTGGCCCGTGTGCACGCCCTTGAGCTTGGCGACCGCCACGATGTCGCCGGGTCCCGCTTCCGGGACATCCTCGTGTTGCTCGCCCCGCATCAGCAGCAGCTTGCCCACCCGGGCCTTCTCGCCGCTGGCGGCGTTCACCAGGGAGGAGTCGGAGAGCAGCTTTCCGGAGACCACGCGGAAGATGGAGAGCGTGCCCGCGTAGCGGTCGATCATGGTCTTGATGACCCGGGCCGTGAAGGGCCCCTCCGGATCGGGCGCGATCTCCGCGTCGTCGCCGCCGGCCCGGAAGGGAGGCCGGTCGGCAGGGGAGGGCAGCAAGTCGGTGAGCGCCTTGAGCACCGGGTCGATGCCGATTCCAGCGGTGCCCGACCCGCACAGCACGGGGAGGATCTGGCCGGAGCGCGTGCCCGCCACCAGGCCCTGGCGCACCTCCTCCTCTTCCAGGTCGCCTTCCTCCAGGTACTTCTCCAGCAGGGTGTCGTCGCACTCGGCCACCGCTTCCACCAGGCGCTGCCGAGCCGCCTCGGCTTCGTCGGCCAGGTCCGCGGGGATCTCCGTCTCGCCGTCGGCGCTGTACGCCTTGCGGGACATCAGGTCGATCACACCCGAGTGGTCGTCGGCGCTGCCGATGGGGATGCACAGGGGAACGGCGCCGGACTCGAGCTTGCGCAGCGCCTCGACGGCGGAGTCGAAGTCGGCGCGCTCCCGGTCCATGCCGCTCACGAACGCCAGGCAGGAAACGTCGTTCCGGCGGGCGGCGCGCAGCAGCTTCTCGGTGCCCACCTTGGGGCCGTCCGTCGGCGACACCAGCAGCACCGCGCCATCCAGGCCGGCCAGCACGATCTGAGCATCCGCGTTGAAGTTCGGGTCTCCGGGCGTGTCCACGAGCGTTGCGTGGTGGCCGTCCCAGTCGAATGCGTACACCGACGAGGTGATGGTGGCCGTGTGGCGGTCCTTCTCCTCGGGGAGGAAGTTCAGGACGGATGTGCCGTCGTCCACCTTGCCCAGCGCGTGGGTGGCCCCGGCGCGGAAGAGAAGGGCCTCGCCCAAGGTGGTCTTGCCGTCGCCCGAGTGGCCGATGAGGGCGAAGTTCCGCGTGTGCTGGACGTCCACGTTCTTCATTCCGTCGTCTCCTTCGCTTCCGGATGGTTCATCTCGAAGAGGATCCGCAGACCCTCGAGGGTGAGGAAGGGCTCCACGTGCTCGATGCACTCGGTCTCGCTGGCGATGCGTTGTGCCAATCCGCCGGTGGCGATGCAGCGCGACTCGCCCAGCTCGCCGCGGATACGCTCGACCATGGAATCGACCATTCCGGCGTACCCATAGAGAAGCCCCGACTGCAACGAGTCGGTGGTGGTGCGGCCGATCACGGATTTGGGACGAGCCACCTCGACGCGGTGCAGCATGGAGGCCCGGTCGAACAACGCCTCCATGGAGATATGGATTCCGGGGAAGATGGCTCCGCCCAGGTACTCCCCGCTGCCCGACACGCAGTCGAAGGTGGTTGCCGTACCGAAGTCCACGGCGATGATGGGGCCGCCGTGCAGCTCGAAGGCGGCCACGGCGTTGACGATGCGGTCGGGTCCCACCTCGCGGGGGTTTTCGTAGCGGACCGGCATGCCTGTGCGGATACCCGGTCCGACGATCATCGGCGGCCGCGAGAAGAGCTTGTTGCAGACCCGCTCCCAGATGGGAAGAAGCGGCGGAACCGTGGTCGAGAGGATGACGTGATTCACGTCCTCCAAAGGAAGCCCGGCGCTGGAGAAGAGGGCCCGCAGCGTCACGGCGACCTCGTCGGAGGTCTGCTCCCGGCGCGTAGAGAGGCGCCAATGGTCGCGGAAGGTTTCGTCGAGGCGCCAGTCGAAGACGCCCATGGAGACATTGGTGTTCCCGATGTCGATGGCGAGGAGCACGTTCGTCCTCATGCGGCATCCTCCTTCACGACCGTGACGTCGCCGGCCAGCACCCGCTCGCTGCCCCCGTTGCGGCTTAGCCGCAGCGCGCCGTCGGGATCCACGCCGTCGACGCGGCCCTCGCTGCGGGCTCCGTCCAGGTCCTGCACGCGTACGCGCGCGCCCTGCATGCGGAACAGCGCGTCGAAGCGGGGACGGACGCCGGCAAAGCCTTCTCGGGCATGAAGGTCGAAGACCTGCTCGAGCCCGGCGTAGAGCCGCCGCGTGAATGCCGCGCGGTCCACGCGGCGTCCGCAGGAGGCGGAGACGCTGGTGGCGCGGGTGCGGAATTCGTCGGGGAAGGTGGCGGGATCGACATTCAGGTTCACGCCGATGCCGAGCACGCAGAACGCCACGCGGGTGGCTTCTACGCCCAGCTCCACGAGGATGCCCGAGGTCTTGCGCTCGTCGATGAGCACGTCGTTGGGCCACTTGATCTCGATCCGGTCCCGCTCTCCGACCTCGTCGGCCACCGTCTCCGCCACCGCTACCGCCGCGGCCAGGATCAGGGTGGGCGCCTCGGCGGTGGTCAGGCGTGGCCTCAGCACGATCGACGTGTACACGTTCTGGTGCGGGGGGGAGAAGAACGAACGGCCCAGCCGTCCCCGTCCGGCCGTCTGGCCCTCGGCCACCACCGCGGTGCCGTGGGCGGCGCCTTCCCGGGCCAGCTCCAGGGCGACGCGGTTGGTCGAGTCGACCTCTTCGAAGTGGTGGATGGTCTTGGCCAGCCACTGGGCCTCGAGCCCGTGGTGCAGCTCTTCGGGGTAGAGGCGGTCGGGCGCCCGCCTCAGCCGGTAGCCGTCCCCGCGCTCGCCCTCGATGGCGTAGCCGCGTGCGCGCAGGGCTTCCACGTGCTTCCAGACCTGCGCTCGCGACACGCCGAGATCGGAGGACAGGGAGGCTCCAGAGCAGGGTTCGTCGCCGGCGCGCCGCAGGGCATCGAGGACACGCGCCGGCGCGTCGTTCACGCTCGTACCCCCCCGGCCGCGTCGTCCTCGAGCTCCAGGGCTACATCGGCACATGGAGCGGAATGGGTCAGGGCGCCGATGGAGATGCGCTGGGCGCCGGCCTCGGCGTAGGCCCGTACGTTGTCGAGGGTCACGCCGCCGCTGGCCTCCAGCGACACGCGGTCGCCGAGTTCGTCCACGATCCGGCGGACCTGTTCGGGCGTCTGGTTGTCCAGGAGCAGCGCGTCGGCGCCGGCCTCGACGGCGGCTTGGGCGTCCTCCAGGGACTCGACCTCCACCTGGACCTGGAGGTGGGAGGGCGCTCCGGCGAGGGCGGTCTTGACCGCCAGGCCCACGCCCCCGGCGGCGTGCACGTGGTTGTCCTTGAGGAGCACCGCGTCGTCGAGTGCAAAGCGGTGGTTCTCGCCTCCGCCGGCTGCAACCGCGTGCTTGTCCAGCGCCCGCCAGCCGGGAAGGGTCTTGCGAGTGTCGAGGATGCGGGATCCCGTACCGGAAACCGCATCCACGTAGCGGGCCGTCTGGGTGGCGACGCCGCACATCCGCCCCAGGAAGTTGAGAGCGGTGCGTTCGGCCGCGAGGATCCCACGGAGCGAGCCGTGGATTCGCGCCAGCACTTCGCCCGGCGCGGCCCGGTCTCCGGGGCGGCGCAGGGGGTCGAAGTGCACGCAGGGATCCACCTGCACGAAGGCCGCCGCCGCCAGCTCGAGGCCGCACACCACCAATGGCTGGCGCGCCTCGATGCGGCCGCTGCCGGTGGCCGAGGCGTCGATGACGAGCTCGGACGTCACGTCGCCGGAGCGCAAATCCTCTGCCAACGCCGCTTCGAGCAGCGGCGCCCAGGTGTGGGCAGGCGGGAGCGGCGGAGGCCGGTCCATAGGAACGATATAGATTACCGCAGCCCGGCGGTGGCCCGCCCGACGTTCGCCTGCGGAGATCCTGGTGAGGCGGGCTACTCGGGGTCGCCCTTCATGCGGCGGATCTCTTCGCGGATCAGGGCCTCGGCCATCTGGGGGATCACCTCCCAGGCAATCTCCTCGAACTTGGCCAGGGCCTCGCGGATCAGCTGCTCGGGCAGCTCTGCGAAGGCCTCCCAGGCGATCTTCTCCAGCGAGTCGTGGATGCGATCCCGCATGACGCCCGAGATATCGGGGCCCGGGCCGGCGGCGACTGCGACGGGCGCCGGGTCGGGAGGAGCCTCGAAGGCCATCGGCTCGGGCTCCGGGGCGCCGGCGACGGGAGCGGGCTCGAAGGCCACGTGCGTGGGCTCGAGCGGCGGAAACTCGTCCTCTTCGGCGTCGAAGGCCGCCACGGCTGCCGGCTCCTGCTCGCCCAGATCGAAGCCGGCCTCGGTTCCGGGCGCCTCCAGCACGGGCTCCGGGGTGGCCGCCGGGAACATGGACTCCTCGACCGGAGCCTCGAAGGTCGGCTCCGGAGTGGGGACGGCGAAGACCGGCTCGGGCGTGGGCGCGTCGAATGCCGACTCGGGCTCCGGCTCGGCGCTCGGGGGAGCGGCGACCGGCTCCACCGGTGTGGGCGTGGCCAGCTCCGGACCGAGACCCAGCGAGTCCCCCAGGTCGGAGGACGAAACCGCGAAGTCCTGGCCTTCGTCGGGATCCTGAAGCGCCTGGCGTGCTACCTCCGGGCCCTCGAATACGCCGAAGAGGTCCTCGTCTGCTCCGCTGCCCGCATCCAGCTCCAGGTCCCGGGTCGGCTCGGCCGGCTCCGCCGGCGCACCTTCCAGGTCCAGCATCGTGGGCTGCTCGCCCGGCGCCGCCTCGGCGGCGGGCTCCGGCACGGGCGCCGACTCTCGCGGGCGCGAGATGCTGTCCTCGTCGAAGGCCGCGTCCAGCTGGTCGCTGGTGGGCCAGTCGTCTCCGCTGGGCGCGATGCCCAGCGCGACCGTCGCGTCCGCAGCCGCAGCCGCGGCCGCAGGCTCGGGCGAAGCCACGAGCGTGGTGGTGTCGGGGGCCGGGACGGCCTCGGGCGCCGGGGCCTCGACCACGGGTGCGAAGTCGAAGGCGCTCTCGCCTGCGTCGATTTCGAAGGCCGTGGTGGCGGGCTCGCGGATCTCGGTGGGCAGGTCCGTATCGCCGGAATCCGCTTCCAGGGCGTCGTCGAAGAAGTCGAAGCCGTCGTCGTCGGGAGCCGACTCCGGGGCGGCCGGCTCCGGCGGGGCCGGAGCGACCACGGTTTCGGCGGCGCTGGGCGGGGCCGGAGCGACCACGGTTTCGGCGGCGCTGGGCGGGGCCGGAGTGACCACGGTTTCGGCGGCGGCGGGCGGGGGCGGGCTGGGAGCCGGGGCCGCGGCGGGCTGGGGCGCCCGAGCCAGCAGCTCGTTGACGCGGTCCACCAGGGCCTGGGCCTCGAAGGGCTTGGTGATGTGGCCGTTCGCCTGGGCCTGCTGAGCCCGCTCCTCGTCGAACGCCTCGAAGGTTCCGGTGAGGAGCAACACGGGCACGTGGGCCAGCGCCGGGTCGGCTTTGAGGGCCTCACAGACCTCGTAGCCGTTCTTTCCCGGCATCACGACGTCGGCGAGGATGACGTCCGGGCGGTACTCGCCGGCGCTCACCAAGGCATCGTCCCCGTTGTCGACGGTGAGGATCTCGACGTCCTCGTTGGCGAAGCTGATCCCGACCACCTTCTGGATGGTCACACTGTCGTCAGCGAGCAGAAGCTTCTTGGCCATGATCCCCCCAGCCGCGCAACCCCGTAGGCAACCCGTCCGCAGGACGGGGCGGCGGGCGTGCCGGCTCGGCCGTATTATCGTCGGTAAGCGCCGCTAGATTGAATTATTTTTGCACGTCGCCGCATGTCTTCGACCCGCGGGAGTAGCACCCCGCTCCGGTCAAGTGGCGGCCTCGAGACACCGATAGCGTCCGCGGGGCGGAGAGTCCCCCCCAAAAGCCCCCATGACCGGTGGCAGCATCATTGGAGGTCCCATGGCGCTCGAGGCGGCAGCCTGTTCCGACGTTGGCCAGCAACGCAAGGCCAACGAGGATTGCTACGCCATCGCGGGAGAGCACGGCCTCTACGTGGTGGCGGATGGCATGGGTGGCCACGCGGCCGGTCAGCTGGCCAGCGAGCTGTGCTGTCGCGCCATGGTGCGGGCGATCGAGGTCACGCACTCGTCCGGAGGAAGCCTGAGCGAGAGGCTCCGGTCGGCCGTGATGCACGCCAACCACGAGATCTTCTCCACGGCCCGCGAGCGCCCGGAGCTGACGGGCATGGGCACCACGGTGGTGGCCGCTCTGGTGGCCGGCGAGCGGGCGGCGTTGGCCCACGTGGGCGACAGCCGGGCCTACCGGGTCCGCAACGGCCAGATTCGCCAGCTGACCGACGATCACTCCCTGGTGGGCGAGCTGCTGCGCCGTCGCGAGATCAGCGCCGACGCGGCGCGAGAGCATCCCCACAGGCACGTTCTGACCCGCGCCCTGGGTGTGCGGCCCAAGGTGGAGCCCGACCTGGCGGAGCTGGGCGTCCAGCCGGGCGACGTACTGGCCATGTGCAGCGACGGCCTGATCAACCACGTCCACGACGACGAGCTGGCCAAGCGCCTGTCCGGCGAAGGTCCGCTTCAGGAAGCCTGCGACGGCCTGATCGATCTGGCCAACGACCGCGGCGGCGAAGACAACATCACCGTCGTGCTGTTGAGGATGAGCTAGCGCTCCCTCGGCCGGGAATTCTTAGGCGGCCGAGCCCCTACGCTCGCCTTCGGCTCACTGCGCGCTCTCGTTGATCTCCAGTGCTCGCGCGTAGTCCGTCGGCTCGGGCTTGCGGGCCATCGGCCCGGATAGCGCTTCGACCCGGCTGGGGCTGCGTTGTGGGTGCTGCCTCGCGGGCTCCGGCGGCTCCGGCTCGCGGGCACGAGGCGCTGTCGGTTGGAGACAGGTCCGTAGCCCAACCTCGGCGGCCAGGGCGCCAACGCCTGTGGCCCGCAAGCGCGGCCCTCGATGCATGGCCAAGCAGCGGAGCCCGCTGCCGCGCGCGCAGTGAGCCGAAGGCGAGCGTAGGGGCTCGGCCGCCTAAGAATACCCGTGGACCGCCGCCCTACGCCTTATCAACCTGACCCTTGAGCTTGCCGCGCAGACGGAGCATCGCCTTCGTGTGGATCTGGCAGACGCGGGATTCGGTGATGCCGAGAATCGAACCGATCTCCTTCATGTTCAGATCCTCGTAGTAGTAGAACGACACGACCAGGCGCTCCTTCTCGGGCAGCACCGCGATGGTGTCGCCGATGATGTGCTTGGTCTCGGAGACCTTGAGCGTCGCCAGGGGGTTCTCGGAGTTGACGTCCTCGACGATGTCCGCGTAGCCGCCGGTGCGCTCGCCTTCGCTGGTGGTGCTTCGGATCTCTTCCAGGTTCACCAGGGAGATGCCGCGGACCTGGTTGAGAAGCTCGTGGAACTTCTCGATCTGGAGGCCCAGGGAGTCTGCCACTTCATCCTCGTTGGCCTGGCGGCCCAGGCGCTGCTCCACCTCGCCGTAGGCCCTCTCCAGCTTGCGGCTCTTCTGGCGCACGCTGCGCGGAACCCAGTCGAGGGAGCGAAGCTGGTCGAGGATCGCGCCCTTGATGCGGAACTCCGCGTAGGTCTTGAACTTGCAGTTCTTCTCGGGGTCGTACTTCTCGATGGCGTCCATCAGACCGATGACGCCGGTGTTGTGCAGGTCGTCGAGGTCGATGTGGGAGGGCAGGCGTACCGCGATCCGGTTCACGATGTATCGGATCAACGGTGTGTGTTCGAGGACGATCTGCTCCTTGAGGGATGCGGGGATTTCCGAGTGCTTTTCCTTGGCCTCGCGGAGCAACGTCTCCATGCAACCTCCCTGGCAAAGCTAAGTGGGCGTGGGCGCTTCGCCGATGGGAGAGGCAGAAAGCACGGGTCGTGCCAAGGTCGGGACGAGCGGGTCCGGCGGGCGGCAGACACCGCGCAATCGCCGTGTCCCGTGGCGCGCAAGTCATCGAAAACAAAGAGACTTCAGCAGGTCTGCAAGACACTGCGCAGTGAAGCGGATTGCGCCTCGGGCCTGCCGCCCGTGGCGGCAGGGAGTGCGCCGGTCGCGCAAGAGTGTCGGGGATCCGACGCAAGTGCGGTTCAGGAGTTACGAATCCGTCGCTCGGGAGCGAAGAGCGGCACCGGGTGCCGTGGGACGGCGCTCAGGCTTCGGGCGGAGAAGTCAGGCCGCGCTTCTTGATCTTCTCGAGCAGAGTGGTCCGGTTCAGGCCCAGCAGCCGCGCGGCCTGGTTCTTGTTCCAGTGGGTCTGCTCCAGGGCCTGCAGGATCAGGTCGGACTCGAAGCGGCCGACCACGTCGTTGAAGGCCAGGCCGTCTGCGGGGATCCGGGGCACTCCGGGTGCCTGGGCGGCGCCGCCTGCGCGGATCGGGTCGGGCAGGTCGTCCATGCCGATCTCGCCCTCGCCCTTGAGGATCACCATCCGCTCCATCAGATTCTCGAGCTCGCGCACGTTGCCCGGCCAGCGGTACGCGCACAGCGCGTCCATGGCCTGGGGATGGATGCCGTCGATGCGCTTCCCCTTCTCCTGATTGGCCACGTCCAGGAAGTGCTGTACCAGCAGCGCCACGTCCTCTCCGCGCTCACGCAGAGCCGGTGCCTCGATGGGGATCACGTTGAGGCGGTAGAAGAGGTCCTCGCGGAAGCGGCGCTCCTGGATCGCCTCCTCCAGGTTCTGGTGGGTCGCGGCGACGACGCGCACGTTGACCTTGACGGTCTTGGACGAGCCAACGGGCTCGAAGGTCCGGTCCTGAAGTACGCGCAGGAGCTTCACCTGGAGGTTGGGGCTCATGTCCCCGATCTCGTCCAGAAAGATGGTGCCCCCATCCGCCAGCTGAAAGCGGCCCTCGCGGTGGGAGATCGCGTTGGTGAATGCGCCGCGCACGTGGCCGAAGAGCTCGGACTCCAGGAGCTCCTCGGGAATGGCTCCGCAGTTGACCGTCACGAACATTCGCTCCGAGCGGCGGCTGTTGAAGTGGAGCGAGCGGGCGATGAGCTCCTTGCCGGTGCCGCTCTCTCCGCGGATCAGGACGGTGGCTTCCGAGTCCGCCACCTTCTCCACCGTGTCGAGCACGCTGCGCAGGGCGGCGCTCTGGCCGACGATGTTCTCGAAGCGGTAGCGCATGCGGAGCTGGCTCTGGAGCATGCGGTTCTCGCTCTTGAGCCGTCCATGCTCGATGGCCTGCTCGACCAGCCGCCGCACCGCATCCAGATTGCTCTGGTCGAACGGCTTCTGGAGGTACCAGAAGGCGCCGGCGCGCAGCGCTTCCACCGAGTTCTCGGCCGTCCCGTAGCCCGTGATCACGATGCACGGGAGGTCCTCGTCGAAGTCCCGGATCTGCCGGACCAGCTCGATGCCGTTGACTCCGGGCATCTTGACGTCGCTGAGCACCAGATCGACGGGCTGGGCGGTGATCACGCCCATGGCCTCCGCTGCATCGCGGGCGCAGGTCACCGCATATCCGCTGCGGATCAGGATGCGCTCCAGAGCGCGGCGGTATAGTTCCTCGTCGTCCACAACGAGGACGTGCGACTTCGGCACGGTGGAGAACCTCCGCTCGACGGAGGGGGGCAGGGCCATTCTAGGAGCCCCCGCTGGGGGCGGCAAGACGCAACGTCCCTCTCGCGGGACACTCAAGCGTCCCGATCCCGGGACCGATGTGGGTGGGGTGGAGCTCGCACGTTCGATCCCTCGATCCGCGCCGGACCGCACGGCCTCCGGTGAACCCCTGATTCTGCTGGTGGACGACGAGCCGCTCCTGCTTCGCGCCCTGCGTCGGATCCTGGAGGCCTCCGGCCACCGCGTGGAGACGGCGGAGACCGCATCGCAGGCCGAGCCCGTGCTGCTCGAGCCGGATCTCGGGGTCGTGCTGCTGGATCTGAAGCTGCGGGGCGCCAGCGGCTTCGACCTGCTGCAGCGCATCAAGAGCGAGCGCCCCGAGGTGGAGGTGGTCATGATGACCGGCCACGCCAGCGTCGAGAGCGCGGTCGGCTGCATGCGGGGCGGAGCCTTCGACTACCTGGAGAAGCCGTTCGAGGATGCATTGCGGGTCCGCACCACCGTGAGCAAGGCCCTGGACCGCCGAGCCCTGGTGCGCCGAAACCAGGAGCTGGAGCGCGAGCTGCGCGACCGCACGCCGGCGCCGGATCTGGTGGGGAACTCGCCGCGCATGCGCGCCTTGAAGCGGACGATCGCCAGCCTGCGCCACAACCAGAGTCGGGTCCTGATTCACGGCGCCAGCGGAACCGGCAAGGAGCTCGTGGCCCGGGCGATTCATGCGGAGAGCGAGCGCCACGATCGCCCGTTCGTGCCGGTGGATTGCGGTGCGCTCCCCGAAAGCATCATCGAGAGCGAGCTCTTCGGTCACGAACGCGGCGCCTTCACCGGCGCCTTGGGTTCGACCGGTCTTTTTCGCATGGCCCAGGGGGGCACCCTCTTCCTGGACGAGATCGGTGAGCTCCCGACCCACGTGCAGGCCAAGCTGCTGCGCGCGTTGCAGCAGGGCGAGGTGCGGCCCGTGGGCGCGGCCGAGCCCGTGTCCGTGGACATCCGCGTGATCGCAGCGACCCATCGGGACCTGGACGAAATGGTGAGCGAGGGCACGTTCCGGACGGATCTCTACTACCGGCTGAATGTGGTGCGCATCACGGTTCCTTCGCTGGGGGAACGCCGCGAAGACATCCCCCTGCTGGTACACCACTTCCTGGCGGCCTATCGGCGATCGCTGCACCCCGTCGAGGGCATCGACGACGACGCTCTCCAGCTCCTCGTCGAGCACGACTGGCCCGGCAACGTGCGCGAGTTGGAAAACACGATCGAGTCGGCCCTCGCCCTGGCGCCCGGGCCGCGGCTGCGTCTCGCCGATCTTCCCATCGCGCGACCCGTTGGCGTGCGAACGGGTGGGGTCCTGGACTGCGAGCTGCCGCTCTCGCTGGCGGCCTACGAGCGCTCGGCGCTGGAGCGCGCGCTGCGCGAGACCGGGGGCGATGCGACGGAAGCGGCACGGCTCCTGGGCATCGGCCGCAGCACGTTCTATCGCAGGCTCGCGCGTCACGAGCTGACACCGGAGCGCGCGGGGGTTGGGGGCACGCGGCCGATCGGGTAACTTCGTTGCGTCCCCCCTGGACAGGCGTGATCGAGGATTGGCGTGAGCGAGATCGAATCCCGCGTGCGCATCGTCGTAGTCCTGCCCGAGGCCTTCTCCGGCGGGATTGCTCCCGTTCGCGATGCGCGCCGGACGCTGGATGCGCTGGCGCGGTTGGGCAGCGAGGCGAGCGTGGAGCCGGCCGCATCCCTGGAGGCTGCGACGGCGGAAGTTCGCAACGCGGACCTGCTGGTCCTGGACGGAGCCCCGCCCGCGGTAGCGAGCGCCGCCCTGGAGGCCGCGCGAGCGGCCGGCGTGCCGGCGGTCGCCATCGTTGCGGATTCCAGCGACGCCGATGCCGTGGCCTGGTTCCGCCTCGGCGTGGCGGATTGCGTGGCCGAGGAGGGCGGTGCGTTGGAGGCGCTGCCGGCCGCGGCGCTGGAGCAGATTCGGCGCGGCAGGAAGGCGCGCCAGCGGCGTTCGGTGGAGCGTCGCCTGGCCTGGCTCGAGAATCTCAACACCACCATCGTCAACGAGATCCCGGCGGCGCTGGCCGTGCTGGACGCCGAGCGCAAGGTGGTGGCCACCAACCCGGCCTTCGGGCGAGCCTTCGCCACCGGGGTGCGGGGCCGGCCGCTGGCGGAGCTGCTGCCGGCGGACCTGTGGGACAGCGCCGGAATCGGCTCGCTGCTGGACCGGGTCGCCGCCGGGGAGGCCGCGGCGCCCACCGTCGCGCGCGGCCACAGTGCCGATGGCCGCGCCGTGGTCTTCGACGTGCGCGTGCAGCGCCTGGACGACGCGGGGCGCTTGCTGGTGGTGCTGGCGGATGTGACCGAGCGCGAGATGCTGGCCCGGCGCATCACGGATCTGCAGCGCTACAACGAGAACATCATCCAGAACCTGAACTCCGCGCTGCTCGTGGTGGACACCGAAGGCGCGGTGACGTTCGCCAACGCCATGGCCGCAGAGATCCTGGGCGAGCCGGGCGGCGTGCTGCGCGGGCGCTCGGTCTGGGACTGGTTCTCGACCGCCCATGTCCAGGGTGGCCTGCTGGCCCGCACCCTGGCCGAGGGATCCCGCTTCCGCGGCGCGGAGACCATGTTGGCGAGGGCCGACGGCAGCGCGATTCCCGTGGGCATCTCCTGTGCGCCGCTGGTGGACGCCGACGGAACCCCGCTGGGCGCCGTGGCGATCTTCCAGGACCTGACCGAGATCACGCTGCTCCAGCGGCAGGTGCTGCAGACGGAGAAGATGGCCTCCATCGGTGAGCTGGCCGCGGGCGTGGCTCATGAGATCAACAACCCCATGGGCTTCATCCACGCCAACCTCTTCCAGATGGCCGAGTACCTGGGCGACGTGCGGAAGCTCTGGGCCCAGGTGGGCGACGTGCGCAAGGCGGCCGGCTCGGACGACGCCCCGGCGCTGGCCCGAGCCTCCGAGACCCTGGAGGAGCTGGCGCGGGAGCTCGACGCGGAGTACGTGCTGACGGATTTCGACAAGGCGATTCGCGAGTCCCAGGAAGGGGCCGAGCGGATCCGCCACATCGTGCGGGATCTGCGCGACTTCTCGCGTCAGGATCGCGACGAACGGGTCGCGGCGGACGTCAACCAGTGCCTCGACTCCACCGCCAACATCGTCTGGAGCATGATGAAGCACTCGGTGGTGCTGCGGAAGCGCTACGGCGACCTGCCGCGCATCCACTGCAATCCGATGCAGCTCAAGCAGGTGTTCATGAACCTGCTGGTGAACGCCTACCACGCCATCGAATCGCGCCTGGCCGGGACCGGCGAGCGCGGCGAGATCGATCTGGTGAGCGAGCTGCGCGGCGATCGCCTGGTGATCGAGGTCAGCGACACGGGCTGCGGCATTGCCCCGGATCAGCTCGAACGGATCTTCGATCCGTTCTTCACCACCAAGGAAGTCGGGGTCGGTGTGGGCCTCGGCCTCTCCACCTCGTTCAGCATCGTGCAGAAGCACGGCGGTACGCTGCGGGCCCGCAATCGCAGCGGGCACGGCGCCAGCTTCGAGGTGATCCTGCCCCTGAGCCCCAGCTTGGAGGTGGTCGCCGGGGAAAGCGGGTGAGCGCCTCGTCGGCCACCGTGCTGTTCGTCGACGACGAGGTCCGAATCCTCTCCGCGCTGCAACGCAGCTTGCGCCGCGAGGGCTATCGCATCCTGACCGCCCAGACTCCGGCCGCCGCCCTGCGCCTGCTCGACGAGGAGCCGGTGGACGTGGTGGTCTCCGATCAGAAGATGCCGGGCATGAGCGGTCTGGAGCTGCTGGCCGAAGTCGTGCGCCGCCGCCCCGCCACCCGCCGCCTGCTGATCACCGGCTGGCCGGAAGAGATCCCCCAGGAGCAGGTAGAAGCCCTGGGCATCGTCGCCCTGCTCCCCAAGCCCTGGGACGAACAAGAGCTCCGAGCAATCCTCCGCAGAGAAACCGGCCTCGCCAAGTAGCTCGGCGCTTCCGCGCCCGACGCCCCAGGGGTCGAGTCAGCCACCGACACGCAGCCCTGGAGGCGTCGGCCGAGCCTCCAGCGCCTATGGCCCGCAAGCCCGAGCCGACGGACTTTGCGCGAACCCGGAAGCTGGACGAGGGCGCGCAGTGAGCCGAAGGCGAGCGAAGGGGCTCGGCCGCCCAAGAATAAAAACGCGAACCGACCGCGTTCGCACGGCGCTACCCGGTCTCGATCCGACTCAAATATTCCAAGTCCTTCTTCTGGCTGTTCTTCGCGCCCACCAGAAGGATGCGCATGCGGCGCTGGGAGCCGTGGGTGTAGTAGATGCGGCCCTTGCCGGCGAAGCCCAGCTCGAAGACCGTGATGCCGGGAGGCAGCCCGCCCACCTTGCGGCGGGCGCCGGCGGTCTCCACGTCGTCGCAGAGGCGCTTGAGCATCTCCTCGGCGCGGAGCCTCATGCTCTCGTCGCCCAGGGCCACCAGGTCGGACAGCGCCCGTTCGTCCACCTCCAGGTTCTTGTACAGGGTGCGCAGTCGGCGGCTCAGGGCGTCGGCGTCACGGGCTCGTGCGCCGGACACGGCGGCTGCGTCCTTGGAGGCTCGCTTGAGGCGCGTCTCCAGACCCTCGATCTCTTCGTCCTTCGCCTGCAGATCCGCCAGCGCCTCATCCAGCAGCTCTTCCAGCGCTTGATGTTCGGAGTCCAGGGCCTCCTCGCCGGACACCTGCTCGGAGAGCAGCTCCTCTTCGCGGCGTTCCAGGGACGCGAGCTTCGCGTGCAGCTCCCCGCGCTCGCTGCGCAGCGCCTCGACCTCCTGGTTCTCCGCGACCCCCTTGGCCCGCAGGCGCCGGCGCACGCCCTCCAGCTCGCGCTGGATCTTGCCTGCCGATCCGCTCGGCCTCGCGAGCGCGGGCCACCGGGTCCACGGCTGCCGGCGGAACGGGCAGGGCGCCCGCATAGACCGGGGAGCCGTCGGCGCCCAGCACAATGGCCGTGACCAGGACGCCTCCGACCCGCACCCAGCCCGAGCCGTTCACCGCGCTGCGAACGTCTCGCCGGATCTCGCCCACGCTGGACGAAGCGGTCGCCGCTTGCTGGACCACCTGATGAAAGTGGCGCTGCAGCAGGCTCTCGGCACCCTGCACGCTGAAGACGTAGAGGAAGACGAACCCGACGATCGCGACGTAGGTCGTGCGGAAGGAGGCCAGCTCTCGCAGGCGGTCCCTGGTGGCGGGCGGGGGAAAGGGATTTTTCTTCGACGGCAATGAAGTCGCCATTGAGTTCCTGGTAGGATACCTCGCGGCCGGTTTCGCGGCAGGCTCCGGACTCCAACCCCGCGTTTCCGTTGGAAGCTGGCCCTTCGCGCGCGGCGCGCACGCTTCTTGCATTGAAAATCGAGCAGGGACGGAGATCGAAGTGAACGAGCGACGCAATGCGCCGCGTGCCGACTTGGACGCGTGGGTGGAGATCGCCTCGGCCCATGGCCGACGGCGCGCATCGACGTTCGACGTCTCGGCCGACGGCCTGGGCCTGAAGGGGATCGCGCCCCAGGTCGGC
>CAMYOO010000009.1 GCA_947260035.1 uncultured delta proteobacterium | reverse complement strand
CGCCGTAGACCTTGCGGCCGTGGTCGATCCAGGTGTTCACCAGGTCGATGCGCTGCAGCTCGTACTCCAGCTGGTCCAGGAGCAGCGCGTTGAGCACCTTGCCCAGCACGAAGGCCGGCTGGGTCACCACATCCTCGGGGTAGGCGCCGGCGTGACCCAGCAGCCCGGGCTCGTGCTTCAACGCAATCACCAGCACGCGATCCGCGCCCAGGCGCAGGGCCGGCGACAGCGGCGTATTCATGCGCAAGCCGCCGTCCACGTAGTAGTGCTCGCCGATGCGCACCGACGGGAACAAGAACGGGATGGCCGCCGAGGCGCGCACGTGGCGCGGCCCGATCTGCTCCGAGATCGCCGTGGCGTTGGGGTCGTAGGCCCAGGGCGTCGGATCGGCCAGCGGGCCGTCCATGAAGACCGCCACCCGGCCGCTGCGCACCTCGGTGCACGACACGCACAGCAGGCCGGGGCGGGCCGCCTCCAGGTTGCCGCGCAGGCCCGCCCAGGGGATGCGGTCCGTGACGATCTTCTCCAGCGGCGAAAGGTCCACCAGGCCGCCCACGGCGACCCGGGCGTCGCCGTCGTCGGCGCGCACGATGCGCGTCAGGCCCAGCGCGCGCAGCGGAAGCCCCAGGAGATCGCGCAGGGTGAGCCGAACGACGTGGCGCAGCTCCATCCCGGACCACACATCGCGGATCACCCTCGAGCGCTGCTCCGGCGCCATGTCCGCGCTGGCGGCCAGGTAGGCGGCATGGATCGCGCCCACCGACGTGCCGCTCACCAAATCGAACTCGAAGGGCCGGCCCAGACGCGGGTAGATGTGATCGAAGAGATACGAGAGCACGCCCGCTTCGTAGGCGCCCCGGGCGCCTCCACCGGAGAGAACGATCGCAATGCGGCGAGGGGAGCTGGGCATGCGGCTCGAGCCACGGTTCCACAGGCCCCGGCAGGCGGCAACGGGTGCGTAGCTTCGCCCCCAAGACCGGGGCTCAACAGAGAGGGCGCGCGAACCGATAGGGAAAGGGCCGAAGCAGCCCAGGAGCTCCCGAGCACGATGAGCCTCAGCAACCATCCCCGTCAAGGAGAGGCGCCGCTTCAGGTGCTTCTGCTCGAGCCCGACCCGGCCGAGGCCGCCCGCCTGACCGAGGCGCTGGAAGCCGGTCGGCGCTTTGCGGTTCGGCATGCAGCGGAGATCGAGACCGCCCTGGGCCTGGTGGACGAGGAAGACGACGCCTTCGACGTGGCGCTGGTAGCGCTGACCGCCGACGCCGGCGGAGGCTCGGCGGTGGAGCGCATCCGCATGCTGGCCCCGATCCCGGTGGTCTGCCTGGCCGACCAGCCGAGTCCGGCGCCCGCCCTGGACGCGCTGCGCCGCGGAGCCCACGACTGCCTGTTGCGCTCCGAGTGCACCACCCCGCTGCTGGTGCGCAGCCTGGGCCACGCCGTGGAGCACGACCGCCTGGTGAGCGAGCTGGAAGGCCTGCGCCGCCGCGAGCGCTTCCTGGCCAGCCACGACCCGCTCACCGGACTTCCCAACCGCTTCTTCTTCGAGGACCGGCTGCGCCGCGCGGCGACGCGGGCGGCGCGCCGCCAATCCAGCCTGGGCGTGCTGTTCCTGAGCCTGGACCGCTTCCGGCACGTCAACGACACCATCGGCTACTCGGCCGGCGACGAGCTGCTGGTGCAGGTGGCCGAGCGCCTGGGCCGCGGCCTGCGCCGCGACGACCTGGTGGCGCGCGTGGGCGGCGACGAGTTCATGGTGCTCCTGGACTCGCTGCCCCGCGGCCAGGATGCGTCGGCCGTGGCGCGCAAGCTCCACGACCTGCTGAAGCCGGCCTTCCGTGTGGAGGGTCGCGAGTGTTGGGTGACACCCAGCATCGGGATCTCGATCTTCCCTCGCGACGGCACCGAGCCCGAGCCGCTGGTGCGCAGCGCCTACTCGGCCATGCGCGTGGTGAAGCGGCAGGGAGGCGGCTCCCACGGCTTCTTCAGCAGCACCATGAACGAGACGGCGCGGCGACGCATGCAACTGGAGACGCGGCTGCGCAAGGCGCTGGACGCCGACGAGATGCAGCTCTACTACCAGCCGAAGGTGGAGACGGACACGGGCCGCATCGTGGGCGCCGAGGGGCTGCTGCGCTGGACGGATCCGGAGCTGGGCGCAGTGGAGCCCAAGACCGTGATTCCGGTGGCCGAGGAGACCGGCCTGATCTCGGACATCGGCCACTGGTCCCTGCGCACCGCGTGCGCCCAGAACGCCGAGTGGCAGCGGCAGGGCTTCGGCCCGCTGCGCGTCTCGGTCAACCTGTCGCCGCAACAGATCGCCGAGCGCGACCTGCAGGAGACGGTGGTGCGGGTGCTGTGGGATACCGGACTGCACCCGAGCCTGCTGGAGCTGGAGATCACCGAGAGCTGCCTGGTGGAGAACGGCGAGTCCGCCCTCCGCGTGCTGGAAGAGCTGAAGCGGGTGGGCGTCTCCATCTCGCTCGACGACTTCGGAACGGGCTTCTCCTCGTTGTCCTACCTGAAGCGGTTCCCGGTGGACGTGCTCAAGATCGACCAGTCGTTCGTGCGCGACATCGCGCTGGACCCGGACGACGCGCTGCTGGTCTCCACCATCATCTCCATCGCCCAGAACCTGCAGCTGGGCGTGATCGCCGAGGGGGTCGAGACCGAGGAGCAGCGCGCCTTCCTGAGCGCCAACGGCTGCCCGGAGTTCCAGGGCTTCCTGGTGAGCGCCGCGGTGCCTCCCAAGGAGTTCACCGAGATGCTTCAGCGGCAGGCCGCACGCGACTCCGACTGAGCCGCTTGCAGGGGAGCGCCCCGGGTCTGACTCTGGCCTAGTGTTGGGGCGCGATGAAGCGCGCCCTGATCGGCCTCGTGCTGCTGTCGGCGCTGGCAGCGACGCTGCTGCTCCTGCGGCCGGGCCCGGATCGCTCGGCCGGACAGGTGACCGCCGCGCCGCGCGACGCAGGGCGGGTGGCCCGCGCCGAGGCCGACCGCACCCAGGCGGCTCGGGCGCTGGGAGCTCCGGGCGAACGGCGCATCCTGTTCGGCGACCTCCACGTCCACACCACGTTCTCCATCGACGCGCTGGTGTACTCGCTGTCCATGTTCGGGGGCGAGGGCGCCCATCCGCCCGCCGACGCCTGCGACTTCGCGCGCTTCTGCTCGGACCTGGACTTCTTCTCGCTCAACGATCACGCCGAGGGCCTCACCCCTGCGCGCTGGCGCGAGAGCATCGACAGCGTGCGCCAGTGCAACGCCCAGGCCGGCGATCCCGCCGATCCGGATCTGGTGGCCTTCGTCGGCTGGGAGTGGACCCAGACCAGCTCCGATCCCGACCTTCACTACGGCCACCGCAACGTGATCGTCCCGGGTCTGGACGACGACGAGATTCCCGCCCGCCCCATCACGGCGCTGCCCGACGACACCATGAAGCGAGCGCGAGGCATGAGCGCCGCGCGCGTGATCGAACGCCTGGGGCGCAGCCTGCTGGGCGGCTGGGGCGACTTCCTGTGGCTGACGGCGCAGATGGTGGACGTGCCGGACTGCCCAGGCGGCGTGCCCAGCCCCGAACTCCCCGCCGACTGCCGCGAGAACGCGGCAACGCCGCGCGAGCTGCACGAGAAGCTGGCCCAGTGGGAGCTGCCCAGCCTGGTCATCCCCCACGGGCTGGCCTGGGGGGTGCATGCGCCGCCGGGCGCCGGGCTGGACCGCGCGCTGGCCGGCGGCAACCACGACCCGTCCCGAGAGCGACTGCTGGAGGTGCAGTCGGGCCACGGAAACAGCGAGGAGTTTCGCGCCCTGCCCCAGGTGACGCGCAGCGCGCTGGGCGAAGCCATCTGCCCGGAGCCCAGCGAGGACTTCCTGCCCTGCTGCCGGCGCGCCGGTCAGATCATCCGCGAGCGCTGCGGCGACCTGCCCGCCCCCGAGTGCGAGAAGCGCGTGCGCGATGCCCGACGGCTGGCCGCCGAGGCCGGGAAGGAGTTCCACCGCACGATTCCGGACGCCCCATTGGAGGACTGGCTGGACTGCGGCCAATGCCGCGACTGCTTCAAGCCCGCCTACCTGCTGCGCCCCCAGCTCACCGCCCAGTACGGCTATGCGGTCGGCAACTTCGACGAGCCCGGGTCCGACGCCGAGCCGCAACGCCTGCGCTGGGGCCTGATCGCGTCCAGCGACGGACACGCGGCGCGCCCCGGCAGCGGCTACAAGCAGGAGCAGCGCAGGCGCATGACCGACGGCCGCGGCTACGCGCGTGAGCGGGACGATCGCCTGCTGCGCCCATGGGTGATCGGGCGCCAACGGGATCCGCAACGCGCCCAGCCCGTGCCCGAAGAACCGCGCAGCCTGCGCGGCCTCTTCGACGTGGAGCGCACGGCCAGCTTCATGTACCCGGGCGGGATCGTCGCGGTGCACGCGGACGCGCGCGACCGTCACTCGATCTGGGAAGCGCTGCAGCAGCGCCGGGCCTACGGAACCAGCGGTCCGCGCATCCTGCTCTGGTTCGACCTGGTGGATGGAGAGGAGCGCATCGCCATGGGCGGCGAGACGCGGCGCCGGGAGAACCCCACCTTCGAGGTGCGCGCCATCGGCGACTTCGCGCAGCAGCGCGGGTGCCCCGACGCTGCGGTGGCGCCGCTGGCGCCGGAGCGGCGGGAGCGCCTGTGCCGCGGCGCCTGCTACCACCCCAGCGACCAACGCGAGGCCATCGACGCCATCGAGGTGGTGCGCATCCGTCCGCAGCAGCGCGCGGGCGAGCCGGTGGCGCCGCTGATCGAGGATCCCTGGCGACGCTTCTACTGCGCGCCGGATCCGACCGGCTGCACGGTGCGCTTCCAGGACGAGCAGTTCGCCGAGACCGGCCGCGACAGCGTCTACTACGTGCGCGCGCTCCAGGAACCCACGCCCGCCATCAACGGCGCCAACCTGCGCACCGCATTCGACGCCAACGGCCGGCCGCTGCGCGTCACGCCCTGCTACGGCGGCTGGCAGACCCCCGCCGACAACGCCTGCCTGGCGCCGGCGAGCGAGCGCGCCTGGTCGTCACCCATTTTCGTGGACTACGCGCGCGGCCCGGACTGATCCTCGGCCCGGGCCATGCGCGCGCCGACGAGCTTCAGGATGCGCGGCATGAGCCTGCGCAGCACGCGTCCCAGGGGCCGCTGCCAGGCGGATACCCCCGGCGTGTGGGCGGCGGCGGCGAAGCGGCCCAGGTTCAGCTCGTCCCGGACGTCCTCGCTGACCAGGTTCACGGGGGTATCCAGCGGGATGCCGGTTCCGTCGGCGATGCGCACCATGCGCTCGAAGTTGGAGGCCACGGCCACGGCGTCCACGAAGGCCTCGGCCCCCAGTTCGTCGATGGCGCGGCGGCGGGCCTCGACCAGCGCGGCCTCGTCCTCGCCCGCCAGCGCTTCGGCCAGGACGACCAGCGCGTCGGCGTGGGCCACGCCGCTGGCCGATGCCGCTTTGCCGTCGTTCACGAACTCGAGCTGGTAGTCGCTACCGGTGGTCTCGCCGCTCGCACGGAGCAGCAGTGCATGCGAGGTGGTTCAGTAGAAGCACTCGCGCAGTGCGGAAACCCGAGCGGCCACCAGCTCTACCTGGGCGCGATCCAGCGCCGCCGTGCCCCGCGCCAGGTCGGCCATCTCCTCGGGCGTCAGGTAGTGAGCCGCCGAGAGCTGCTTCAAGTTGCGCACTTCGTCGGGCGAAAGAGACAAGGCGCGCAGCACGTTTCCCGTGCGTCCGCCCGGATAGAGATCCGACTCGTCCGGTCCGCTGCGGCGCGGATCCAGCATGGGCACCCAGGCGCCGTCGTCGCGCAGGCCCTGCGGCCGCTCGCCCGAGGGCTCGCCCACGTCGGGTGTGGGCAACGGATGCGGCGCCACGCCCAGGCCGCGGCAGAACTGGTCCACGCTCACGACCGTGACGACCACGCCCACCAGCTCCACGTACTGCCCATCGGAGACGCCGGCCTCGCGGATTCCATCGAACCAGCGCCGCGAGAGCCGCCCGGGATCCGTAGTGATGCGGTGGATGGCATCGACCATGGCCTCCGGCAGGCCGCCGGGCCCGTCGTGAGCGCCGCTCAGCGCGGCCGGCGAGAGCGCCTGCTTGCGCTCGCGACACAGGGTGCAGCTCCAGGCAGCGCGCACCTCAGCCGCCGCGGCGACGCGCTGGGCACCGCCCAGGTAGCGGCCCGGCCCCGCCAGGTGCTCCCAGGCACGGCGGTGGGCGGCCGCAAGATCGCCGCGCACCGGAACGGGCGCAGCGGCGTAGTCGATGGTGCCCATCGCCGGAACGGTACCATGACGGCCCCATGAAGACGCTCTTCCTGCTGCGCCACGCCTCCGCCGAGCCCTCCGACGGCGACGACCACGCGCGGATCCTGACGCCCCGGGGGCGCGAGGAGGCGCTTCAGGCCGCAACCTGGCTTGCAGCGCTGGCGCCGCAGCCCGCCCTCGCCTTGTGTTCGCCGGCACAGCGCGCGCTGCAAACCCTGGACGCAGTGCACGCGAGGCTGCCCGACCTGGACGTAACCCGGGATCCGGAGCTCTACCTGGCCAGCGCGGGCGAGGTCCTGGACCGGGTGCAAGAGCTGCCCGAAACCGTGGACGCAGCGCTGGTCGTGGGGCACAACCCGGGCCTGGCCGCCTTGGCGCGCAGCCTTCCGGGCGAGGCCGGCGACGCCGAGCGGGCGCTCCTCGTCACGTTCCCGCCCGCGGCCCTGGCGGTGGTGGCCTTCCCGACCGACGGCTGGCCGGATCTGGCACCGGGGCGCGGCCGCCTGCTCGGCGTCCGCCGGCCCGATCGGGACAGGTAGGCCGGTTGCACGCGCGGGCAGGTTTCTCCAACGCCGGTCGAGACACCCCGTGTACACTCCTGGGCGGAGGTCGCCCAGCGTATGCGTCAGGTCTGGATCGAGCGCGCCGGACCGCCCGATGTGCTCACGGTTCGCGAGGTCGAGGAGCCCGCGCCGGCTGCCGGTGAAGTACGCATCCGCGTAGAGGCGGCCGGCGTCAACTTCGGCGACATCATGGGGCGCCTGGGGACGTATCCGGCCCTGCCGATCCCCTGCGTGCCGGGATTCGAGGTCGGCGGCCGCGTCGAAGCCGTGGGCCAGTGCGTGGACGAGGCATGGCTCGGCCGCAACGTGCTCTCGATGTTGCCCCGCGGAGGCTACGCGGATGCCGTGTGCGCCGCGGCCAGCGCTGTGGTGGAGCGCCCCGCGGAGATGAGCGCCCAGGAGGGCGCCGCGTTCCCGGTCAACTACCTGACGGCCCACCTGCTGGTCGAGCGCATGGGCGCACTGACCCCCGACGAGACCGTGCTGATCCACTCCGCCGGGGGCGGCGTGGGCACCGCAGCCGTGCAGATCGCGCGCAGCATCGGCGCCCAGATCATCGGCTGCGCATCGGGCCACAAGCACGACTTCCTCAAGAGCGTGGGTGTGGATCACTGCATCGACTACACCGAAGAGGACTTCGAGACCCGCGTGCGGGACATCACCGGCGGGCGCGGCGTAGAGCTGATCCTCGACCCGATCGGCGGCCAGTCGTTCCGCAAGAGCTGTCGCGTCCTGGCGCCGACCGGCCGGCTGGGCATCTACGGCATGTCGGCCGTCGGCACCGGCAAGGCGCGCAACTGGCTCGGCTCACTCAAGGCCGCCTGGGGTACGCGCCTGCGCTTCACGCCGCCCGGCCTGATGTCGCAGAGCGTGGGCGTGTTCGGCGTGAACCTGGGCAACCTGGGTATCGACCCGGAGCGCCTGCGCAGCTGGCTGACCCGCCTGCTCGAGTCGTACCACCAGGGCGCGCTGCGCCCGGTGATCGGCGGAACGTTTCCGTTGGAGAACGCCGCCGACGCCCACCGCCTGATCGAGAGCCGTCAGAACGTGGGCAAGGTGCTGCTGCTGCCCTAGGGGCCCGCCCTCTAGTCCGAGTCCCGGCGCCGGATCTCGCCGGTCATGGGCACGAAGCGCACCGGAAAGACCCTGCGGCGCAGCACACCTTCGGCTGTGCGGGTGTGCACCTCGAGCTGCTGGAGGGTGTCACCCACCGGGATCACCAGGTGCCCTCCCTCGGCCAGCTGCTCCAGCAGCAGCGGGGGCACGCGCGGCGCGGCGGCGGTCACCACGATCGCGTCGAAGGGCGCGGCCTCCGGCCAGCCGGCGTAGCCGTCGCCCGCGCGCACGTGGATGTTCGCGTAGCCCAGCCGCTTCAGCGTGGCGGCGGCGCGCAGGGCCAGGGGCTCGAGGATCTCGATGCTGTAGACGTCGGCTGCCAACTGGCCCAGGACGGCCGCTCCGTAGCCGGAGCCGGTGCCCACCTCGAGGACGCGGTCGCCCGGATCCACCCCGGCCAGCTCCGCCATGATGGCCACGATGAAGGGCTGGCTGATGGTCTGCTCGTGGCCGATGGGAAGCGGATGGTCGGCGTAGGCCTGGGGCGCCTGCGAGCGCGGAACGAAGGCGTGCCGGGGAACGCGGCGCATGGCTTCGAGCACGCGGGGATCCTCGACGCCACGGGCTTCGATCTGCTGAGTCACCATGCGCTCGCGCTCGGCGCTGCGGTCGACCTCGCCGCCGGGCGCGACGGCCGCGCCCGAAGCGGGGCCAGCGGGCTCGGCGCCGCACGAAGTCCCGGTCAACACCAGGGCCAGCGCCAGCGCGGCGAAGGGAGCGATCCTCACGCACACAAGCCTAGAGCAGACCGCCGGGGCGCGGGTCAGGAGCCGGTGACGGACTGGTGGCCCGCCCACGCCTGCAT
Organism: uncultured delta proteobacterium; assembly: GCA_947260035.1. Classification (GTDB taxonomy): domain Bacteria; phylum Myxococcota_A; class UBA9160; order UBA9160; family JAFDET01; genus JAFDET01. Next base: position 20,979 of record CAMYOO010000009.1, on the reverse strand, counting down.
GACCCGGCGCGCATAGCCGGCCGGCACGTTCTGCCCGGATCCCAGGCGACGGCTCACACGGGTGGGGCCCTGGTTGTAGGCGGAGAGTGCGGTGGGCAGGCTGTCGAAGCGCTGGTGCAGCCGCGCCAGGTAGGCGATCCCGATGCGCACGTTGTCGATCGGGTCGTAGAGTGTGTCGACGCCGCGCCAGGGAATGCCCAGACGGCGCGCCCAGGCCAGCCCGGTGCGCGGCTGGATCTGCATCAACCCGTAGGCGTTCGCGTGAGAGACCGCCCGCATGTCGAAGCGGCTCTCCACCTGGATCACCGCCAACACGAGCGACGGCTCCAGGCCGTACGCCGCGCACTCGCGGACCAGCGTGCGCGCCAGCTCGGCGCGCAGCTCGGGCTTCAGCCGGCGGGTGCGTTCGCGGGCGAGGTGGTACTCGACCAAGGCCAGCGCGCGCACCTCGTCGGGCGACGCGACCTCGGTCTGCGGGGCCTGACCCGCTGCCGGGTTGAGCAAACCCAGCAGCAGCAGGGTTGCCAGGGTGGACTTGAGCATGGGTCCGGGTCAGGCGACGCGGCGGCGGACTCGGCGCGGCTTGGCCTGCTCAACCTTGGCCAGCTTGCGGCTCAGAGTCTTCACCTTGCGGTCCACCTTGGCGACGTCGGTCTTGGTCGCCAGCGGCAACGGGCTCAGCACGGCGTCGAAGGTCTTGCCGATCTGGGCGACGACGCGGTCCCGCAGGCCGGACGCGTCCTTGGTCAGCCGGCGTACGCGGCGATCCAGATCCTTCTCGAGCCGACGGCGCTCGCGCTCGGCCTGCTTCAGGGCCTTGCGGCCGTCGCGGCGCAGGCGACGCACGGTGCGGTCGACGCTGTCGATTCCGTCCTGGACGAAGTCAGGGGTCTCCATCGGGTGGCTCCTTCTGAGGGTTGGTCGCGGCCGGATTCGATGGGCGCGAACGGCCAAAATGTAGACGCGGCGCGTCATTCGTCAAGACCAACCTTGGCGCCATATAAAAGTCAATATTTTCATATAGTTGCAGAATCAAACGCGTTCTCACGCACGCGCAACCAACGCGCCGCGCCAAGGCTGCCGTGTCATTTTGCCCCGCCTGGGATGGGTCGATCCACGGGGTGACCAGCGTGGTGGTGGGAAGCTGCGGTGCCGGCTTCGCCCCAGCCAAGCCCGACCGGCACGAGTGGCTGATCGGCCTGATGGAAGGGGTGGAGGACATTCCGGGCAGCGCCCTGGCCGGCCTCCTGCTGCCCGGTCCGCAGTCCGCCTAGGGAACCTGAAAACTCTTTATTTTTCAATCGGTTAAAGTCCTAGCTGCGCTCCGCCGATAGGGGGAGCATGGAAGCCGCGAACCTCGCCTGGTCACTCGCCCTGGGGTTCTTGATGGTCACGGGCCTGCGCCTCTTGTGGGGTGCGGCCTGGACCGGCCGCGGCCCGGAGCTGGCCATCGGGCTGGCCGTCCTCACCGGCGCAGGCGGCGGCGCGTTGGAGACCTCGAGCGTGCACGCGGTGATGGCCGGCGGCGAGGCCGCCCTGGCCTTTCCGGTGCAAGCCGCGGCGCGCCTGCTCTACATGGCCGGCTCGGCCGCGCTCTTCGTCGGCGTCTGGCGGGTGTTCCATCCCGACCGCGTCTGGGCGCGCACCCTGGCCGTAACCGGCGCGACCGCGTCGATCGCCGTGGGCATCGCCTGGGTCTCGGTGGGGCTGCACAGCGAGGTGCGCGGCGCCGATGCCGGAACGCTGGTCTTCCACGCGGCACGCGCGAGCAGCTACGTGTGGGGCGGCATCGCCTCCTTCCGGCACTGGAACCGGCTGCGCCGCCGCTGGCGCGTGGGGCTGGTGGAGCACGTGATCGCCCAGCAGTTCTTCCTGTGGGGCGTAGCCTCGCTGGCCAGCGTCGCCCTGATCGCGCTGATCGCCGCCAACCACTTCTTCCTGGGCGCGTCGCCGCTCGCCGCCCAGCAGGGCGTCACCCTGCTGGCGCTGCTGGGCCTGCTGGCGGGCACCACCATCTACGCCGCCTTCTTCCCACCGCTCCCCTACCGCCGCTGGATGACCGCCCCCGCCACCTGACAGCGGCAACTAAAGGGACAGTCCCGTTAGTTGCCGCCACTCTGTCAGGGCCAGTTTGAGGGTCTTCGGCAACTAACGGGACTGTCCCTTTAGTTGCCGTTTCTTCCGGGGGCTAGTGGATGTAGGCGGTTTCGGAGTGTTCGGAGAGGTCGAGGCCCTGGGACTCGTCGTCTTCGTGGACGCGCAGTCCGACGGTGGCCTTGACGATCTGCAGTATCACGAAGGTGCCGCCGCCCGCAAAGGCATAGGTCGCCAGCACACCGATGATCTGCTCGATGAGCTGGCCCATGCCGCCGGCCGTGCCGCCCACGGCCTCGCTGGCGAGGACGCCGGTGGCCAGCGCTCCCCAGGTGCCGCCCACGCCGTGCACGCCCACCACGTCCAGGGCGTCGTCGTAGCCCAGCTTGGACTTGAGGTTGCAGGCCTGGTAGCAGAGGAACCCGGCCACCATCCCGATCACGATCGAGCCCAGCGGCGTGACAAAGCCCGCCGCCGGCGTGATGGCCACCAGGCCCGCCACCGCGCCGGTCGCGGCGCCCAACGCCGTGGGCTTGCCGCGGCTGATCCACTCCGTGAAGACCCAGCCCATCACCGCCGCGCCGGTCGCGGTGTTGGTGTTCACGAACGCGGCGACCGCCGAGCCATCTGCCGCCAGGGCGCTGCCTGCGTTGAAGCCGAACCAGCCCACCCATAGGAGCCCCGCCCCCATCACGGTGAACGGCAGGTTGTGGGGCATGAGCGGCTCGCGGCCGAAGCCCTGGCGCCTGCCCAGCAGCAGCACGGCCACCAGGGCCGATACACCCGAGGAAATGTGCACCACGGTGCCGCCGGCGAAGTCCAGGGCGCCGCGGGCGCCGAGCCAGCCGCCCTCGCCCCACACCCAGTGGCACAGCGGCGAGTAGATGAACGTGGACCAGAGCAGCACGAAGAGGAAGAAGGCCGAGAACTTCATGCGCTCGGCGATGGCGCCGGCGATCAGTGCCGGCGTGATGATCGCGAACATGAGCTGGAAGACCATGAAGAGCTGCTCGGGGATGTTCTCCTCCGGGCCGGCGATGTGGGAGACGCCGGCCAGCCCCAGCTTGGAGAGCCCGCCCCAGAGCGCGCCCTCGCCGCCGAAGGCGATCGAGTAGCCCCACAGCACCCAGGTGATGCTGATCAGCCCGGCGCAGATGAAGCAGTGCATCAGTACGGACAGCACGTTCTTCCCGCGCACCAGGCCGCCGTAGAAGAAGGCGAGCCCCGGGATCGTCATCATCAGCACGAGGGCCGAGCTGGTGAGGATCCAGGCCACATCGCCGCTGTTGAGGCCGCTTGCCGCGGCCTCTTCCGCGGCCGCAGGGCCGGCCAGGAGCAGGATGGCCAGGGGCGCGAAGCCTCCGAGTAGACGGCGGAGTCCAGGGTGCATCGGTGCTCTCCTCTCGCTTGAGATGACGCAGGGCAGCAAAGCAAGGGGCGTGCCACGAACGACACAGGTTCCCCAGGCCTTCTGCGCTCGCTTCGGCGCATGTGCGAAGAGCGACACGCCATGACTGCCCGCTTCTTAGGCAGGGCGCTGCTCAAAAATCGGGCGCACGAGGCCCCTGCGGCGGCCGCACCCCCCCGCGCTAGGGTTGCGCCGTGAGCCACTCCGAGCTGACCGGACTGGAAGCTTCCCTGGGCGTCGAAGCCCTGGAATCCCGGGTCCACGAGGCTCTGACCGACGCCCCGGAGCCCGAAGCAGCCCTGCGCCGGGCCGCCGACGTGCTGGTCGCCGCGGCGCAGAGCCACGCCTCCGCTCTGACCGAGCTCTGGCGCAGCGATCCGAAGGCCGTGCTGCGGGTGCTGGTCGCGGTGTGCGGGATTGCGCCCTTCCTCGCGCGCTTCGCCGCCGCTCGCCCCGAAGCGTGGCTCGAGGCCGCCCGCGCCGGCCTGCCCCCGCGCACCCTGGAAGCCCACCAGGAGAGCCTGGCCGGCGCGCTGAAGACGGCGCCGGACGACGAAGCTCCCGCGATCCTGCGCCGCTACAAGTACGCGGAGCTGATCCGCATCTGTGCGCGGGACGCCGACCCGCAGCTCGTGCCCCTGGAACGCTCCGGCGAGACCTTGACCGAGATCACGCTGCTGGCCGACGCGCTCCTGGCGCACGCGTACCGGGTGGCGCGCTCGCGGGTGGCGGCGCGGGTGGGCATCCCCCGCTGGTATGCCGGCGAGCAGGTCTTCGAGCCCGGATTCACCGTGCTGGGGCTGGGCAAGCTGGGCGGCGGCGAGCTCAACTTCTCCTCGGACGTGGACGTGATCCACGTCTACGAGAGCCCGCCCCAGGGCGGCCTCGGCGAAGGGCCGTCGGGCGCCTCGCTGGAGGAGTACGCCAAGCGCCTGGCCAACGAGTTCGGACCGATCGCCAGCGAGGTCACGGCGGACGGTTTCCTGTACCGGGTGGACCTGGACCTGCGCCCCGAGGGCGCCCAGGGCCCCATCGCCATCGGCAGCAACGCGCTGGCGGTCTACTACGACGGCTGGGCCGCCATGTGGGAGAAGGCGGCGTTCACCAAGGCGCGGCCGGTGGCCGGCAACCTCGGCTTCGGCTGGCATGTGGTGCGCCGCGTGCATCCCATGATCTACCGCTCGGCGATGGACTTCGCCGCGGTGGCCAGCATCCAGGAGATGAAGACGCGCATCGAGGAAGCGCATACCTCGCGCGGCGACGACTTCCACGTGAAGCTGGGCGCCGGAGGCATCCGCGACCTGGAGTTCGCCACCCAGGCTCTCCAGCTCCTGCAGGGCGGACGCATGCCGGATCTGCGCGGCCGCTCCACCCAGGAAGCCCTGGAGTCGTTGGCGGCCCACAGCGTGCTTCCCCAGGAAGAGACCCAGGGCCTGCTGGAGGCCTACCGCTTCCTGCGTAGGCTGGAGAACCGCCTGCAGATGGAGGCGGAGCGTCAGGTGCACACCCTGGCGGCGGACGGCCCGGCGCGCACCCGCGCGGAGCGGGCCATGGGCTACACCGGGCCCGACGGCCCCAGCGCGTTCGCGCGCGATCTGGCGACCCACCGGCGGCACGTGCGCGACGCCTTCGAGCGCTTGCTGTCCGAGGAGGGCGAGGAGCGGATGGTGGCGCTCTTCGCCCGTGGCGCCGCACGCCTGCTGAGGTTCCCGACGACGCGCGGCATGGTGGAGGAGCTGGCGCGCCACTTCGCCCGCGAGCTGGAGCAGACCGCCGACCCGGAGCTGGCCCTCAACAACCTGGACCGCTTCATCCACGGCATCGGAACGCGCACCTTCTACTGGGGGCTGCTGCTGGACCGCCCGGAGCTGGTTCCGCGCCTGGCCAGCCTGTTCGGCACGTCCAAGTACCTGTCCAACCTGCTGGCCTCGTCACCCGATCTGATCGAGCCGGTCTTCCGGGACCCGGACGTACTGCTGCTCTCGCCCGAAGAGCTGCGCAGCGACCTGGCGCAGCTCTCCGAGGAGCAGGCCGCGAACTCCGACCGCGATCCGGCTGAGCTGGACCTGGCCTCGCTGCGCCTCTTCCAGCAGCGCCAGCTCGTCAACGTGGGCTTGCTGGACCTGGGCGAGAAGATCGACCGGCGCCAGGTCGAGGCTGCGCTGACGGACGTGGCCGACGTCTGCCTGGAGCGCGCACACGACGTCGCCCGCGCACACCTGGCCCAGGCCGCCCGCGCGCCGGACCCGCCGCCCGACGACCACTTCTGCGTGGTCGGCATGGGCAAGCTCGGCAGCTGCGAGATGAGCTACGGCAGCGACCTGGACGTGGTGTTCCTGTACGAGCCTCCCAGCACCGAGGGGCACGTCTACTACGCGCGCCTGGCCCAGAAGCTGATCTCGACCCTGGACACCTCCACCTCCGAAGGCAAGTGCTACGCCGTCGACGCGCGCCTGCGTCCCTCGGGCGGACAGGGCGCGCTGGTCTCGTCGCTGGAGGGCTTGCGCGAGCACCACGAGCGCGGCGCCATGACCTGGGAGCGCCAGGCGCTGCTGCGCGCGCGCCCGGTGGCCGGCGAGCTGCAGCTCGGCGCCCGGTTCGACGCGCTTCGCCGCGAGATCCTGGCGCGCCCGCTTCCCGAGGACCTGGCCGAAGAGATCCATCGCATCCGCCGGCGCATGGAGAAAGAGCTCGCCCAGGAAGGCGAGGGCCGCCGCGACCTCAAGCTGGGCCGCGGAGGGCTGGTGGACGTGGAGTTCGCCGCGCAGTTCCTTCAGCTTCATCATGGCCCCGAGCACCCCGCCCTCTTCGACCCGGACGGCACCGAGACCCAGCTCGAGCGGCTGCAGTCGCTGGACCTGCTGGAAGCCGAACACGCGCGCGTGCTGCTGGAGGGCTGGGGCTTCCTGCAGAAGCTCTCGAGTCGGCTGCGCATCGTGCAGAACCGCTCGATCAGCGACCTGCGCGAGGACCGCGCGGACCTGGACTCGGTGGCCCGCTCTCTGGGCTACGAGGCCTCGACCCGCAGCGGCGACGCGCGAAGGCCGCTGCTGGCCGACTACCAGCGCCACACCGACGGCATCCGCGGCGTCTACCTGCAGGTCCTGGGCGTCGACAACGCCTGAGCCCTGCGCTGAGCCAGCCGGTATCCTCCGCCCCATGAGCGACATCCCCAGCGCCAATCCCGAGCAGCACGAGTACTGGAACGAAACCGCCGGGCCCAAGTGGGCCCAGCTCAGCGACGTGATCGACACGCAGATCGCGCCGCTGGGCGGCGAAGCCATGGACCGCATCGGCGTGAGCGCCGGCCTGCGCGTGCTGGACGTGGGCTGCGGCTGCGGGCACACCACCGTGGAGCTGGCGCGGCGCGTGGGACCGGAGGGCGCGGTGCTGGGCGCCGACATCTCGCGGCCCATGCTGGAGGGCGCGCGCGCCCGGGCCGACGCGGCCGGCATCGCCAACGCGCGCTTCCAGCACGCGGACGCCCAGGTGCATGCCTTCGAGACCGATGCGTTCGACCTGGTCTTCTCGCGCTTCGGCGTGATGTTCTTCGCCGACCCGGTGGCCGCCTTCGCCAACCTGGTCGGCGCGCTGCAGCCGGGCGCGCGACTGGGCTTTGTGTGCTGGCAGGGGTTGACTCGAAATGATTGGATGCTGCGCCCGATGGCGGCGATCGCGCCGCTGCTCTCGCTGAAGCCGCCGTCGGACCCCCACGCGCCGGGCCCCTTCGCCTTTGCCGACGCGGAGCGCGTGACGCGCATCCTCCAGGACGCGGGCTTCGGCTCCGTCCGCGTCGAGGGGATGGAACGCGACCTCCTGGTGGGCGGCGGCGGGAGCCTGGACGACACCGTCCGCTTCCTGCTCCAGATGGGCCCGGCCGGCGCCGCGCTGCGCGACGCCCCGAAGGACCTGCGCGTCAAGGCCGCCGATGCGGTGCGCGAAGCCATCGCGCCCTTCCACGGCGACGAGGGCGTGCGCATGCCCGCCGCCGCCTGGCTCTTCCAGGCGACCCGCCCCGCGTAACGCGCCGGGCCGCCCCGGCATTCAAACCCAGGAGGGTCTCATGCCGATCCACAGCGAGCGGGTCGAGTTCCCGGGCTCCCAGGGCGAGCCCCTGGCCGCGCGGCTGGACCGCCCGGCCGGCCACGCGCGGGCCTGGGCGCTCTTCGCCCACTGCTTCACCTGCTCCAAGGACTTCGTGGCCTCGAAGCGCGTGTCCCAAGCTCTTGCAGAGCGCGGCATCGGCGTGCTGCGCTTCGACTTCACCGGACTGGGCGGCTCCGGCGGCGAGTTCGCGAACACCGACTTCACGTCCAACCTGGCGGATCTGGTGGCGGCCGCCGACTGGCTGCGCACCGAGCACGCCGCCCCCGCGCTGCTGGTGGGCCACAGCCTGGGCGGCGCGGCCGTACTGGCCGCCGCGGCGCAGATCCCCGAGGCGGTGGGCGTGGCCACCCTGGGCGCGCCCGCCGACCCGGAGCACGTGGCCGTGCTCTTCTCCGCCAGCCGCGACGAGATCGAGCGCAGCGGTGAAGCGCAGGTGGAGCTGGCCGGCCGTCCCTTCCGGATTCGCAAGCAGCTGCTCGACGACCTGGGGCGCCACGACCTGGACCAGCGAGTGGGCGCACTGAAGAAGGCGCTACTGGTACTGCACTCGCCCGTCGACAACCAGGTCGGTATCGACAACGCCACGCGCATCTTCGGCGCCGCGCGCCACCCCAAGAGCTTCGTGTCGCTGGACGACGCCGACCACCTGCTCAGCCGTCCCGCCGACGCGGCCTACGCCGCCGACGTGATCGCCGCCTGGGCCGAGCGCTTCCTGCCCCCCGCCGCCGAGGCGCCGCGCGCCGACGACGATCACGAGGTGCTGGTGCGCGAGTCCGGCGCCGGACGCTACGGGCAGGAGATCGCCGCCGGGCGGCACGTGCTGCCGGCGGACGAACCGATCGCCCTGGGCGGAGACGACGCCGGGCCCAGCCCCTACGGCCTGCTGCTCGCGGCGCTGGGCGCCTGCACCAGCATGACCCTGCGCATGTACGCCGACCGCAAGGGCTGGCCGCTGGAGCGCACCACCGTGCGGCTGCGCCACGACAAGGTCCACGCCCAGGACTGCGCCGAGTGCGAGACCCAGGACGGCCACATCGACCGCATCCGCAAGTCCGTCCAGGTGGAGGGCGACCTGGACGCCGAGCAGCGCCGCCGCCTGCTGGAGATCGCCGACCGCTGCCCGGTGCACCGGACCCTGCAGGCGGAGGTCCGGATCGAGAGCCGCCTGGCGTAGGGAGGCCAGCGGCGAGTTCCGCCGCGCTTCCCTAGAATGGGCGTCCGAAACGAACCGAGAGGAGCCCCCCCATGCAGCTTCGCAACGCAGTGATCGTAGACGGCCTGCGCACCCCCTTCGGCCGCGGCGGACGCGGCAAGCTGGTCGCCACCCGCTTGGACGAGGTCGGCGCCCAGATCCTGCGCGCCCTCCTGGACCGCCATCCCAAGGTGACCGACGCCATGATCGAGGACGTGGGCCTGGGCAACGTCTCCGGTCTGGGCGAGATGGTGTACCTGGGCACGATCCCCCGCCTGGCCGGGCTGCCCATGGAGGCCTGCAGCTTCAACAGCAACCGCCAGTGCGGCTCCAGCATGGAGACCCTGCATCGGATCGCCATGTCCATCATGACCGGCCAGATCGACTGCGGCTTGGCCCTGGGCGCAGAGCGCATGGGCCGCGGGCTGGGCCTGGGCGGTGGACCCTCCACGCGCATCAGCAAGCTGAACGAGAAGCTCTTCCAGATGAACGAGGCGCAGATCGCCCCGGCGCACGACCACGACGAGTACTTCTCGGTGCCCTTCCCGGAGGCGATCCGCAAGTCGCCGCCGCTGGTGGGCATGCCGCAGACGGCGCAGAACGTTGCGGACACCTACGACCTGACCCGCGAAGAGATGGACGCGTTCGCGGCGGAGAGCCACAACAAGTGCCACGCCGCCTACGAGGCCGGGATCTACAAAGACGAGGTGGTTCCCCTCGAGGTGGAAGACCCGGTCTTCGACGACAAGGGCAACTGGGTCGAGGCCGAGACCGGAGACACCGTCACCTTCGACCGCGACGAGTGCATCCGCCCCGGCACGACGGCGGAGAAGCTGGCCTCCCTCAACCCGATCAAGGGCCTGATCTCGTTCACCGGCGCCGAGCTGCGCATCACGCCCGGCAACTCCTGCCCCACCAACGACGGGGTGACCGCCGCGCTGATCATGTCCGAGGAGAAGGCGCTGGCCCTGGGCCTGGAGCCCCTGGCGCGGATCGTCGGCATGGCCGTGGGCGGCGTGAAGCCGCAGCTGATGGGCATCGGCCCGATCGTCTCCACCAAGAAGGCCCTCAAGAGCGCGGGCCTCGAGGCGGGGCAGATCGACCGGGTCGAGTTCAACGAGGCCTTCGCGGCCCAGGTGCTGCCGTCGGTGCGCGAGCTGGGAATCGACATGGAGAAGATCAACGTGAACGGCGGCTCGCTCGGCATCGGGCACCCGCTGGGCGCCACCGGCGCGCGGCTGGTCACCACCGTGGCCAAGGAGCTGCGACGCTCCAACACGCGCTACGGCCTGGCCACCCAGTGCATCGGCGCCGGCATGGGCATCTCCACGATCCTCGAGCGTCTGGACTGAAGTCCAACTACATAACGCCCCAGGGCGAGCAGCGGCTGCGCCAGGAGCTGGAGCAACTGTGGCACGTGGAGCGCCGCAAGGTCACCCAGGAAGTGTCCGACGCGGCGGCCCAGGGCGACCGCTCCGAGAACGCCGAGTACATCTACGGCAAGAAGCGCCTGCGCGAGATCGACCGCCGCGTACGCTACCTGACCAAGCGCCTGGACGACCTGCAGGTGGTGGAACCCACCGACCGCGGCGACGGAAAGGTCTACTTCGGCGCCCACGTGCGCGTCGAGGACGAGGACGGCGAGATCTCCGAGTACCAGGTGGTGGGCCCCGACGAGTTCGACGCCAAGACGGGGAAGATCAGCATGAACTCGCCGGTGGGGAGCGTGCTGCTGGGCAAGCGCGAGGGCGACGAAGTCCTGGTGCGCCGCCCCAAGGGCGACAGCCACTGGACCATCCTCGGAGTCCGCTACGGCGACTCTGCGGAGTAGGGCCCCGCGGACACCGCCATCAGCTCGTGGGACGTGCGCTCGAGGAAGCGCGCTTCGCCCAGGGACGAGAAGCTGCGCGTGGCGATCCCCTTGGAGCGCGCCTCCACCAGGCCCACCGCGTTGACGTAGCCGGTCGCGCGGTCGTAGACCGCCGGCGGCACCAGCGTGCAGCTGGCCTTGCGGGTGGAGGCTTCGCAGAATTCGTAGAGCCGCTGGCCCAAGAGGTTGCGCGGCTCGAGGAAGCCCGCGACGCGGTCGGTCCCCATCTCGAAGCGGACCTCGGCGCGCACCTTGGGGCGCAGGAAGCCCAGGGGCACCCGGCGATGCACGGCTCCCTCCAGGTCCGCGGACACCACGTGACCGCTTGCCGCGTCGAATACCCAGACGAAGGGGCTGAAGCTGCCGGGCACGGGGTTCTGCTCCGGAATCAGCTCGCGCTCCACGACATCGGGCGGAATCGCCACCACCAGCCAGCCGCTGCGGGCCGAAGGCCGCAGCATCCCAGGCATGGGATGGGACCAGGTGGTGACCCGCTGCCCCGGCAGGTCCGCGGGCGACGTCTCGAACACCACCTCGATCCAGCGCGGCGTCGCGTCGCCCAGGTTGAGGGGCTCCGCGCTCGCGAAGCTCGCGAGCAGAAGTGCGACGGCGGCCAGGAGGCCGCCCTGGAGCTGGTGAGTGGCCTTCAAGGCATCACCTCCGGCGTTCCTCGCAGGGAGAGAATTGCAAGGCGAATGCCAGGGCCGCGGGCACGCTCTGACGCCGCGAGGTGCTTCGGGGCACAGCTCATGGGCAACTCATCGGCAGAACGTTCCAAAACTTTTCCCTCGGTGGAAATCGCCTTCCCACGCCCTCAAGCGGCCGAAGTGCCCACGCGATACGCCTGGGGTGCAGATCCTGATGGCGCCGGAGGGCAGTCGTGGGGATGTCCAGCCCCTGGTGGCCCTGGGCGCCACCCTTGCGGCCCGGGGCTGCCGGGTCCGGGTCTGCGCCTTCGAGGAAGCCCGCGAGCTGGCGGAGTCCTACGGCCTGGAGTTCGTCGCTCACGGCGTGGACAGCCGCGCCATGATCGAGAAGCAGGCCGAGGCGATTCACGGCGGCCGCTTCGGCTTCCAGCGAGCCGTCAACGGCGTCTTCAAAGAGATCCTCGAGAACCAGTTCGCGCACCTTCCGGACGCGACCCGAGACGCCGACCTGATGATCGGCGGCGGCGTGCAGTTCGGGGGGCCGACGGTCGCCGAGGCGCTGGGCATTCCCTACCGCTTCGTCGCCTACTGCCCGATCCTGTTCCCCTCCTCCGAGCATCCGCCCTTCGTGATCGAGCAGCAGATCCGCAGGCCGTGGCTCAACCGAAGCCTGTGGCGAATCTTCCTTGCGACGCTGGGCGCGCAGATCCGCCGCAGTCTGAACCGACAGCGCGCCAGCCTGGGGCTCGCGCCGATCCGCGACGTCTACGCCAACCTGTGCGGGAGCGAACCGCTGCTGGCCGCGGACCCGGACCTGGCGCCGGGCCCCCACGACGCCCCCATCACCTATCGGCAGATCGGCTTTCTCGACCCGCCGGACAGCGGCGAACCGCTGCCGGAGAAGCTGGAGGCGTTCCTGGCCGCCGGGCCGCCGCCGATCTACGTGGGTTTCGGCAGCATGCCCGACCCGCAGCCGGAGCAGACGACGCAGCGCCTGCTCGACGTCATCGCCGCCCGCGGCGCGCGGGCGGTGATCAGTGCCGGCTGGGCAGGGCTGGGCAGCGGCCCGCTTTCCAACGACGCGCTGGCGCTGGGCGCCGTGCCCCACGCGAAGCTCTTTCCGCGGGTGGCCGCCGTGGTGCATCACGGCGGCGCCGGCACCACCTCCAGCGCCGCCCGCGCCGGCGCTCCCCAGATCCTGGTGCCCCACCTGCTCGACCAGTTCTACTTCGCACGCCGGGTGTACGAGCTGGGCGTCGGCGTCGCCACCGGGGCGCGGCGAGGGCTGGACTTCGCCGCGCTGGCCGAGTGCATCGACGCCGTGCTCGAGAACGAGATCCTGGCCGAGCGCGCTTCCGCGCTGGGCGAGCGCATGCGCGCCCGCGACCCCCACGGCGCTGCAGCGGATCGACTGCTCTCCACTACGCGTTAGGTCGGATACCCTCGGGCTCACTGCGCCCTTGGGAGGTCCGTCCGTGAAGCTTCTGCTCAGCGCCGTCTGGATCGCGCTCGCCGCCGGCTTCGTCCACCTGGGCCGCCAGCACGGCGCTGCGGTGGAACGTCCGCTGCCGGAGCTTCAGACCCAGAGCCCCCAGTTCGAGATCGCCGGCGAGGGCTTTCACGTCGAGCTGGACGTCGCGGGCACGCCGCTCAACGAGCCCTTCGAGCGCATGAAGCTCGAGGTGGAGACCTACCTGGAAGAAGTGCGCGCCGACGTGGATCGCCGCAGCCGTCACGCGGCACTGGCGTGTTGGATGGGCGCAGCCGCGTCCCTGGCCGGCCTCGTAGTGCTGTGGGCGCCCGCGCGACGACGGCCGGCGGCGCAAGGCTGAGGGCTACTCCCGCGTGTCGCCCGTGCCCGACCGCGCCAGCGCGCGAAACGGGTAGGCCAGCTGCGCCAGGAAGCCCGGCGGGACGGGAGCGCCCTCCAGCCCCAGGCGCGTGACCGGGTTGCGCGCCGGGTGGCGGAAGGTGCCGAAGGCGATGTCCCAGAGCGGCGTATTCCCGGAGTAGTTGCTGTCCTGCAGCCGGCGCTCGCGGGCGTGGTGGATGACGTGCAGCTGCACCGTCGGCAGCACGTAGTGCACCCAGTCGGGGAAGCGCTGGTCCAGGTTGGAGTGCTGGAGGTTTCCGCTGAAGACCGCCCACAGCGCGACCCAGAGCATCACCTCCGGCGGCGTTCCCAGCGTGACCATCACCGCGGGGAAGCACAGGTAGCGCAGCATCTCTTCGCCGAAGTGGAGCCGCCCGGACTTGAGCAGGTGGAGCTGGGGCGTGTCGTGGTGCAGCGCGTGAAACCACCACAGGGGCGCGAAGGTGTGCATGGCCCGGTGCATCGCGTAGTCCATCAGCGCCCAGACCAGGATCGCCGGAACCACCTGCGCGAGCAGGGCCGCGTTCGACGGCCACAGGCGGCCGGCGCCGGACCAGTGCTGTGCGATCAAGGCGGCCAGGGCGAAGGACCCCGCGGTGGCCAAGGGCCGCCCCAGGAAGGCGAACGTAACGCCGTGGCCCATGTCGTTCAGGGACTGGCGATCGCGGAACAGATTGGCATCGCGCCCCGGCAGCAGCTGCTCCAGCGCGACGATCCCGAACGTGTTGGCCAGGGTCATCTGGAACAGGATGCCCGGCGTGATCGGAGCCCCCGCGCAAAGCGCGATGGTGGCGGCGTAACATGCCGCCACCACGAACCACCAGGAGAACCAAGGCAGGACTTCGCGCCAGCGCACGCCCGCAAGGTAGCCCCGGGGTGGTCGAGTCGCGATCGGGCCGTGGTACCATCGCTCGCCCGAACCTCGGAGGCGCAGATGACCAGCGACACGTGGAAGGTCTTCGAACTCCCGGACCTCATCGAGCGCAAGAATGCGATGCCGGCTCCCTACTGGGAGTTCCTGCGCGTTCCCGCACTCTCGTGCGGCCTCTACACCCTGGCCGCCGGCGCGAAGGACCTGCAGGCGCCCCACGACGAAGACGAGGTCTACACGGTCATCTCGGGACGTGCGCGCGTGCGCATCGGCGATGCGGAGCGCGACGTGGGGCCCGGCTCCATCCTCTTCGTGCGCGCCACCGAAGAGCACTCGTTCATCGAGATCATCGAGGACGTCACGCTGCTGGTCTTTTTCGCCTCGGGCGGACCGCCGGATCCGCAAGCGGGCTAGACGCTTCCGCCTCCAGCAGAGCGCTTTTGCGCCAGCTTCCGTAGCGGTAGCCACCGGCGCCGCCGCTTGCGGGAACCACGCGGTGACAGGGAACCACCAGCGCCACCGGGTTGCCGGCGCACGCACGCGCCACCGCGCGCGCGGCGCCCGGGCGCCCGATGAGCGTGGCCAGGTCGGCGTAGCTGCGCGTCTCGCCGCGGGGGATGCTGCGCAACGCGTCCCACACCCGGCGCTGGAAGGCGCTGCCGCGCACGTCGAGCGGAACCTCGAGGTCCGGAGCCCGGCCATCCACGTAGGCCTCCAGCGCGTCGGCGTGGGGCGCAACGGCGACGTCGTCGCGGCGCGTCACGGCGTACGGGAACTCGGCGGCCACGGCCCGGGCCAGCTCCGCCTCGTCGTCGCCGAAGCGCACGTGACAGACGCCGCGCGGGCTCCCCGCCACCAGCAGCAGCCCGAGCTGGGTGGGCCGCAGGGTCCAGGCGATGCAGTCGCTGCTCATGACTCGTCCTCCTCGACGCCCAGCTTGGCGCGGCCGGGCGCGGCGTACTGGCCGCTTCCGGACATGGGCGGCCGTCCTGTGATGTCCGAAAATGGCTACTTCGGGGCGCCCGTTCGTGGCACCCTGGGCCCATGCTCGACGACGACGCCTGCTACACCGCGATGGAGAGCCGCGACGCCCGCTTCGACGGCCGCTTCTACATCGGGGTGGTCACCACGGGCATCTACTGCCGGCCGATCTGTCCGGCGCGCACGCCGCGGCGCCGCAACGTGCGCTTCTACGCCTCGGCGGCGGCCGCCGCCGAGGACGGCTTCCGTGCCTGCCGTCGCTGCCGGCCCGAGGCCGCGCCCGGAACGCCGGCACGCCAGGGAACCTCCGCCGCAGTGAGCCGGGCCCTGGGCCTGATCGCCGAGGGCGCCCTGGACGGCGCCGATGTCGGCGCGCTGGCGGCCCGCGTGGGGCTGGGCGAGCGCCAGCTACGCCGGCTCTTCGTGGAGCACGTGGGCGCGTCGCCGCTGGCCGTGGCGGGGACGCGCCGTGTCCACCTGGCCAAGAAGCTGCTCGATGAGACGCCGTTGCCGGTGACGGAGATCGCGTTCGCGGCGGGCTTCGCCAGCGTGCGGCGTTTCAACGACGCCGTGCGCGACGCGTTCGGGGCCGCGCCGCGCGAGCTGCGACGCGGCGCGCCGCGCCGCAAGCAGGCGGAGTTCGAGCTTCGCCTGACCTATCGTCCACCGCTGGACTGGACCGGGCTCCTGGAGTTCCTGCGTCCGCGCGCGATTCCCGGCGTCGAACAGGTCGAGGCCGACGTCTACCGGCGCAGCGTGCGCACGCCGGCGGGCGTGGGTGCGATCGAGGTGCGGCCCGGCGACGATGGCCGCCACCTGGTGCTGGGAGCGCCGGTGAGCCTGGGGCGTGCGGCCGGGCGGCTCTCAGCCGGTGCACGCCGGCTCTTCGATCTGGATGCCGACCCGGAACCGATCGCGGTCCACCTGCGCCGGGATCCGGAGCTGCGCAAGCGCCTGCGCCGCCGCCCCGGCCTGCGGCTGCCGGGCGCGTGGGACGGTTTCGAGCTGGCCGTGCGTGCGATCCTGGGCCAGCAGGTCTCGGTGGCCGGCGCCACGACCCTGGCCGGCCGTCTGGTGGAGCAGTACGGCGAGGCCCTGCCCGGCGCCGGCTCCGCCGCAGTGTCGCGGCTCTTTCCGGAGCCCGGCGTGCTGGCCGACGCGGACCTGGCCCCGCTGGGGCTGCCGCGCACCCGGGCACGTGCCATCGAAGGGTTGGCCCGCGCCGTGGCCCACGGCGAGCTGGACCTGAGCCCGGCCGAGGACAGCGAGGCCACGCGGTCGCGCCTGCTGGCGCTGCCCGGGATCGGCCCCTGGACCGCGGAGTACGTGGCCCTGCGGGCCCTGGGCGAGCCGGATGCCTTCCCCGCCTCGGATCTGGGCCTGCGCCGGGCGCTGACCGACGGATCGGGCGAGATTCCGAGCGAGGCCTCCCTGGCCCAACGGGCCGAGGCCTGGCGCCCCTGGCGGAGCTACGCCGCCTTGGCCCTCTGGTCGCGGTAGTTCACCTACAGCGTTGGCCCGAGGAGGCCGATTCAACCGGCGGCGGCGTGTGCCGCCGGAACCCCCGGGACCCTAAGTGACCGCGCACCGGAACAGGCCGCGAGCGCTCCTCGTCCATCGCGGCGAGCTTGGAGACGTACGCGCGCTGCTGGCGGAGCTGGACGTGGACGTCTTCGAACGGGCCGGCCAGGTCCAGCCCGAGGAAGCCCGGGCGGGTTGGGACCTGGTGGTCGCCACGAGCTCACTGGTGCCGGATCTGGACGGGCTGGTCGAGCGCCGACCCACCTGCATCGCGGTGGTCCAGGACGCCTCGCGCACACTATCGGCGCGACTGCGACGGGCCGGCGTCGACTACGTCGTACGCCGGCCCGTCCACCCGACCGCCCTGCGGCTGCTCTTCACGCGCGCGCTCTACCGCGGCCCCGAGCGCCGCCGCCACCGCCGCGTGCCGATCGGCGCGCCGGTCGTGTTGGAGCAACGGCTGCGCCGCAGCGGTGTGCTGCTGGTGGACCTCTCCCAGAAAGGCTGCCGGATCGAGCTCGACCAGACGCTGAAGCACGGCGACCGCGTGACGCTGCTGATCCCGCGAGCCGTCACCGCCGGACGACGCCTGGTCCTGCGCGCCGAGGTGGTGCGCATGTTCCTGTCCCACGAGACCGGCGCGCCTCAGACCACACTTCGCTTTCCCGCCCTCTCCGCCCGGCGCGCCGCGCGGCTGGCCCAGCTGGTGGATCAGCACAGCGACGGGCCGGCCCTGGCGCCCGAAGCTGCGGACGCCGTCGCGGAGCTGGAAAGCGAGCGGCGCCGTTTTCCGCGCCACGCGTTCTCGCGCAAGGTGATCGCCCTGGGCGACCAGGCCGCACGCGTGCTGGTAGGACGCGACCTCTCGCTGGGCGGCATGCGGGTGGAGCCCAACGCGGCGCTGCGCGTGGGCGAGACCCTGCGCCTGGCGATCCACGGCGGCGACGGCACACCCGCCGTCGTGGAGGCCGAGGTGGTGCGCGACGAAGGCAAGCGCGGCTACGTACTGCGCTTCACCGGCGTGGGCGAAGCCGAGCGCGTCTACCTGGAATCGTTGCTGGGCGAGCTCCCCACCCTCTCCGACCCCCGCGAAGAGAAGCCCGAAGACCTGGTCGTCTCCGAACTCCTCCCCTGACCCCGCTCAAGGACGCGCCGTGGCCTTCGCCGTCTGGATCCCGTCCCGGCGCAGCGACGGCGCCCTGTCCGACCCCGACTCGCTGCTCCAGGAGCACGCGCTGTGGCATCTGCTGTGCGCACTCGCCACGCTGCTGATCTGGCTCTACTACCGCTCCGAGCGGCGTATCGACGCCTGACGCGCCCTGCGGCACCTTCGCGCGCGATGCGCGCACTCGTCGTCCTGGCGGCGGCACTGATCGCCTGCAGCGAACCCGCCGATCCCCTGCCGGGCCGGCTCGTCGACCTGACCCACGCGTTCGATGCGGAGACGATCTTCTGGCCCACCGAGGAGGAAGGCTTCGTCCTCGAGCCCGTGTTCGTCGGGCACACCGACGGGGGCTGGTGGTACGCGGCCAACCGCTTCCGCAGCGCCGAGCACGGCGGCACGCACCTGGATGCGCCCATCCACTTCGCCGAGGGCCAGGTCGCCGCCGACGCGGTCTCGCTCTCGCGCCTGGTGGCGCCGGGCCGCATCCTGGAGGCGACCGACGTCGGCGAGCTGGCCGAGCGGGCGGTCGAGCCCGGCAGCATCGTGTTGATCCGCACCGGCCACGGCCGCCACTGGGGCGACCGCGCGCGCTACCTGGGCACCGACCGCAGCGGGCCCGAGGCGGTGGCCCATCTGGACTTCCCCGGCATCACGCCCGAGCTGGCCGCCTGGCTGGTCGAGCGCGAGGTGGCCGCCGTGGGCATCGACACGCCGAGCATCGACCCCGGGGCGTCGCAGGACTTCCGGGCCCACCGCATCCTGGCCGAGGCGGGGATCCCCATCTTCGAGAACGTGGCGGGGTTGGATCAGCTCCCGCTGGATGGGTTCACGGTGCTGGCCCTGCCCATGAAGATCCGCGGGGGCAGCGGCGCCCCGCTGCGCATCGTGGCGCTGGTCCCCGAGCGGCCGTAGCCCGGCCGCAGCTCGGATGCTCCGCGGGGCTCAAGCTCCGGCGTTGCCTGCTCGACAAGAGCTGCTATACCACTCCATCCGAATATATAGATACAACCTCCATCCAGGAGACACCCTATGCCCGCCGATCGACCCCCCTTCAAGGTCGCCGACCTTTCGCTCGCCGAGTCCGGCCGCAACGAGATGCGCCTGGCCGAGCAGGAGATGCCCGGACTGATGGAGCTGCGCCGGCGCCACTCCGCGAACAAGCCCTTCGAGGGCGTGCGCATCATGGGCAGCCTGCACATGACCGTGCAGACCGCCGTGCTGATCGAGACGCTGGTCGAGATGGGCGCCGACGTGCGCTGGGTCTCGTGCAACATCTTCTCCACCCAGGACAACGCGGCCGCCGCCGTGGCCGTGGGGCCCGACGGGACGCCCGACGATCCCAAGGGCATCGCCGTTTTCGCCTGGAAGGGCGAGACCCTGGAAGACTACTGGTGGTGCACGCGCGAGGCGCTGATCTGGCCCGACGGCTTCGGCCCGCACCAGATCGTGGACGACGGCGGCGACGCCACGCTGCTGGTCCACAAGGGTCTGGAGTTCGGCAAGGCCGGAGAAGTCCCGGCCTTCGACGCCGAGAACGAGCCCGAAGAGTGGGGCGTGATCCTCGACCTGCTGCGCCGCGAGCTCGCGGAGGACGCGGAGGTGTGGCACCGGGTCGCGGCCAAGATCCAGGGTGTCTCCGAGGAGACCACCACCGGCGTGCACCGGCTCTACCAGATGGCCAAGGAGGGCACCCTGCTCTTCCCCGCCATCAACGTGAACGACTCGGTCACCAAGTCCAAGTTCGACAACATCTACGGCTGCCGGCACTCGCTGGTGGACGGCCTGAACCGCGCCACCGACGTCATGCTCGGCGGCAAGGTGGCCGTGGTCTGCGGCTTCGGCGAGGTGGGCAAGGGCTGCGCCCAGTCCCTGCGCGGCCAGGGCTGCCGGGTGATCGTGACCGAGATCGATCCCATCTGCGCGCTCCAGGCCGCCATGGAGGGCTACGAAGTCCGCCGCCTGGACGAGGTGGTGGAGACGGCGGACTTCTTCGTCACGACCACCGGCAACTTCGACATCATCAAGGCCGAGGACATGGCCCGGATGAAGGACAAGGCCATCGTCGGCAACATCGGCCACTTCGACAACGAGATCGACATGGCCAACCTGAAGAAGATCGCGGGAATCGAGACGGTCAACATCAAGCCCCAGTACGACGAGTGGATCTTCCCCGATGGGCACTCGGTGCTGATCCTGGCCGAGGGGCGCCTGCTCAACCTGGGCTGCGCCACCGGACACCCGAGCTTCGTGATGAGCGCTTCGTTCACCAACCAGGTGATCGCCCAGATCGAGCTGTGGGAGAACCAGGCCAAGTACGACAAGCAGGTCTACATGCTGCCCAAGCACCTGGACGAGGAGGTGGCGCGCCTGCACCTGGAACACCTGGGCGTTTCGCTCACGCGCCTGACCCCCGAGCAGGCCGATTACATCGGCGTCCCCGTCGATGGTCCCTACAAGCCGGACTATTACCGCTACTGATCCGGCCGATGCCGACGCTGATCGACGCGCCCCAGACCTTGCAGGCCGCGGGGAATCGGCCGAAGCGGCTAGACGAGTACGTGGGGCGGCTGCGTCGAAGCTGGAGAGCGGCAAGACACGGGTCGCCCATCCCGGCGAATGGGTGCGTTGCTCCTCTCCGGAGCCCGGCGGCGCCGAGTACATCGCGGTCTGCCTGCCGGCGTTCTCGCCGGAGACCGTGCATCGCGAAGCCACCTGACCGCGCGCGCCCGCGCGGCGCGTGTATCCTCGGGAACCCGCGAACGGAGGCGGAAGGATGTCGCCCAAGGACGGACCCGAGCGCGACCTGCTACTCGGGCGGCGCAGCCGCCTGGCGGAGCTGCGCTCGGCGCTGGCGATCTTCGCCGAGTACGTGCGCGGTCTGCGCGCGCTCCACTTCGTCGGCCCGTGCGTCACCGTGTTCGGCTCGGCGCGCTTCGAGGAAGACCACCCCTACTACGAGCTGGCGCGATCCCTGGGCCAGGGCCTGGCCCGCGAGGGCTGGACCGTCGTCACGGGCGGCGGCCCCGGCATCATGGAGGCCGCCAACCGCGGCGCCCGCGAGGCCGGCGGCCGCTCCATCGGCTGCAACATCGTGCTGCCGAAGGAGCAGCAGCCCAACCCCTACCTGGACCGCTACGTCGAGTTCGACCACTTCTTCGTGCGCAAGGTGATGCTGGTCAAGTACTCCCACGCCTTCGTGGTGCTGCCCGGCGGCTTCGGCACCATGGACGAGGTCTTCGAGACCCTGACC